>CAXBDR010000006.1:0-41229 GCA_963974265.1 uncultured Rhodoferax sp. | reverse complement strand
GAGGAGGACATGAGCGTAGCCGCCCACCCAGCCCGCTTGGCGCACCGGCGCTGTTGGCCGAGGTGGGGCATTGCCGCCGGACACAGAACCGGCAAAACACCTTGATCCGCCACCAATCGAAACAACCAGAAATCGAAACAGCCATCCGCATTGCCGCGCGATGGCTGTCGATCCGGGTCGGGGCCTGAACACCCCGAGAGAAGGGCGAGTCGCCCCAGGACTCAGGTGTTCGAGGCGTTCTGCAGCGCCGCGATGCGCTCCTCGATCGGCGGGTGGGTCGAGAACAACTTGCCGATGCCGCCGGCGATCCCCATGGCGGCGATGCTCTTGGGCAGTTCGGCCGGTGCCACGCCGCCCAGGCGGGCCAGGGCGTTGATCATCGGCTGGCGACGGCCCATCAGTTGGGCGGCACCGGCGTCGGCGCGGAACTCGCGCTGGCGCGAGAACCAGGCCACGATGATGGCGGCGACGAAGCCGAGCACGATGTCGAGCACGATGGTCGTGACCCAGTAACCGATGCCGGGGCCGGAACTGCGTTCGTTGCCCTTGTTCAGGAAACTGTCGACCATGTAGCCGATGACCCGGCTCAGGAACACCACGAAGGTGTTCATCACGCCCTGGATCAGCGTCATCGTGACCATGTCGCCGTTGGCGATGTGGGCCACCTCATGGCCGATCACCGCCTCGACCTCCTCGCGCGTCATGCCTTGCAACAGTCCGGTGGACACCGCGACCAGGGCGTTGTTCTTGAACGCTCCGGTGGCGAAGGCATTGGGCGCGCCTTCGAACACACCGACCTCCGGCATGCCGATCTGGGCCTTTTCGGCAAACTTGCGTACCGTGTCGACGATCCAGGCCTCGTCGGCGTTGCGCGGCTGCTCGATGATCTGCACGCCCGCGCTCCATTTGGCGACCGGCTTGCTGATCAGCAGCGAGATGAAGGCGCCGCCAAAACCCATGATCAGCGCGAAGCCCAGCAAGGCGCCGAGGTCCAGCCCGTTGGCCGTCAGGTAACGGTTTACGCCCAGGATGTTGGCCACGATGCCCAGCACCACCACGACGGCGAGGTTGGTCATCACAAACAGCAGGATTCTTTTCATGTTGTGCACGATCTTGGTTGAGGTCCACCGTACGGACCGATGGCGAGGATGGTAGGGGCAAAGTCGCCTGTTTCAAGGCCTTGTGTGGCGTATGCCCACGTGATTTGCGGTTATTGCGACACCGGGGTGGCCGCGTGCCGCGCCGGTCGGAACACCGTGGTGTCCCGGTAGAAATCGGGCGATGCGTTGGCGGGCCACCAGCCGGGAACACCCAGCACCGGCAGGTGGGCGAACGGCTTGGTCGCCAGCAGGTCGGCCTGCAGGTGGCCGGCGACCCAGTCGTCCATCTCTGGCGGCGACGGCTCGGGCAGCGGCACCAGGAACACATGGGCCGTGATCGCCTTGCGCGGCATGCACAGCTTCTCCAGCAGGGCGTGGCCGAACAGCACCAGCCGGGCTTGTTGCCACAAGGGTCGCAGCGGGCCGAACAACAGCTCCCATTGCTTGTCCCGCAAGGCCTCCCACAAGGGTGCCGGCGCGCTCAGGAAGGCGGCGTTTTCATCGAGCACCGTCAGGGCGTCGCGAACCGGGCCGCGCACCGGTCGCACGCCGTCGAAGGCGATCTGTGCTGCCTGAAGCCGGTTCAGCCGGCGCTTGGTGGCCGGAAAATGAATCCAGCACAGGCCGTTGAAGAAGTCGTGCAAGCCTTCGCGCGTCGGGCAGGTGCCGGTGTCGGCGATGAACTGTTCGTAGGCCATGCCATCGGGCAGGGCCGACTGCGGCACGAACCGCACCGGTGCCGACGCCACCTGGTTCAGGGCCTGCCACAGCGGCATGCCGGTGCGTACGGCGTGCATCACGGCTTCGCCGGTGTGGCGCATGGGCGCCAGCCAGGGCGCCTGCCAATGCGGCGCGGGCCAGGGCGGGTTGTCGTGCGGCGGTGCGGGTTGCCTCAGCTCTCCAGCAGCTTCCACGGCAGCAGTTCCCCGCCCAGCAAGGGCTTGAGTTCGGCATCGCCGAACGGATAGGCCTGTGGTGCCTGCCAGGCGCGGCGCTCGAGCGTGACGCCGCCGCTGTTGCGCGGCAGCCGGTAGAAATCCGGCCCGTGGAAACTCGCAAACGCCTCCAGCCGGTCCAGTGCGCCGGCGTCGTCGAAGGCCTGGGCGTACATCTCCAGCGCCGCGTGCGCCGTATAACAACCGGCGCAGCCACTGGCGTGTTCCTTCAGGTGTGCCGGGTGCGGCGCGCTGTCGGTGCCCAGGAAGAAATGCGGATCGCCGCTGGTGGCGGCGGCGACCAGCGCCTGTCGGTGGATTTCGCGCTTGAGCACCGGCAGGCAGTAGTAGTGGGGCCGGATGCCGCCCGTGAAGATCGCATTGCGGTTGAACAGCAGGTGGTGGGCCGTGATGGTTGCCGCGGTATGCGGGCCGGCCTCGCCGACGTATTGGGCGGCTTCCTTTGTCGTGATGTGTTCCATCACGATGCGCAGTTCCGGGAAGTCGCGGCGCAGCGGTATCAGTTGCTGGTCGATGAACACCGCCTCGCGGTCGAACAGGTCGATGTCGGGCGACGTGACCTCGCCATGCACCAGCAGCGGCATGCCCTCTTTCTGCATCGCCTCGAGCACCGGATAGATCAGCCGGATGTCGGTCACGCCGGCGTCGCTGTTGGTGGTGGCACCCGCAGGATACAGCTTGGCCGCCACGACCATGTCGCCCAGCCCGGTGCTGCGGGTCGCACTGGCGCGGCGGATCTCCTGCGGCGCGATCCGGTCGGTCAGGTACAGCGTCATCAAGGGCGTGAACGGATTGCCGGTCGGCACCGCGGCGCGGATGCGTGCCGCATAGTCCAGCGCCTGCTCCACCGTCGTGACTGGCGGCTTGAGGTTGGGCATGATGATGGCGCGGGCGAACTGAGCCGCGGTGTGCGCCACGACGGTGTCCAATGCCTGTCCGTCGCGAACATGCAGGTGCCAGTCGTCGGGCCGGGTGATGTGTATGCGGTCGGAAGCGGCTTGTTTTGGTTGGCTTGCTGGCATGCGTCAGGTGGTCTGGGTTCTGGGAGTGCGGGACAGGCTTTCGAGATAGTCCCACAATGCGGCGGCCGTGCTCTTGGCTGAGCCGCCTCGTGTCTTGCCGTTGGTGGCGACGACGGGCTTGGCGCCACCATGGGTTGCGCGGCCATTGTCGGGGCTGGCCGGACGTTCGCGGTAGGCGCGTACGTCCATCGTGATCTTCAGTGCGCTCATCTCGGCAGGCAGGGCACTGACCAGGCGGCGCGAGCGCAGTTCCTTCTTCACTGCGCTGTAGGGCAGGAACGCCACCCCATGGCCTTCCAGCGCCATGGCCTTGAGCCCTTCGGCCATGTCGGTCTCGTAGACCCGGTCGAAGTGCACCGGAATCGTCGACTGCTTCAGGATGAGGTCGACCATCTGGCCCAGGTAGGCGCCGGGGGCATAACCGAGATAGGGCAGGGGCTGGCCGGCCCGGCCGGGCAACTTGAACAGGGGCTCGCCGTCGGCATCGGGCTTGCTGTACGGCGCGATGGTCTCCTCATCCAGGCTGGCCATCGCATAGCGCTGCGGATCGAGCTGGAACGGATGCGCACTGTGGTGATAGGCGATCAGCACGTCGCAGCTGCCCTCGACCAGGCGCAGCACCGCATCGTGCACGTTCAGCGCGATCAGGCGGCTCTTGACCGGGCCGAACTTGTCGCGCAGGTCCGACAACCAGGCCGGGAAGAAGGTGAATGCCAGTGTATGGGGCACGGCGAATTCGACCACGTCATGGGCGCTCGAGCGATGGCTGCGCAACATGGCGCGCGTGCTTTGCAGCGCCTGCAGGATCTCCAGCGACTGGTCGTACAGCGTTTCGCCGGCCGGCGTCAGCCGGGTCGGGTAGGAACTGCGATCGACGAGGTCGCTGCCGGCCCAGGCTTCGAGCGACTGGATGCGGCGCGAGAACGCGGGTTGGGTCACATGCCGCAGTTGTGCCGAGCGGCTGAAACTGCGGGTTTCAGCCAGGCTGACAAAATCCTCGAGCCATTTGGTTTCCATGCCCGGATTATGCGTTCGCGCCCGGGTGTCCATGCATTTCCTGCATGGTGGCACCGGATCAGTGCATGCTGCCGGGAAAGAACCACAACAAGGCGCCCGTCATCGTGGCATACCGCAGGAACTTGCCGATCGCCATGTACAGCAGGCAGCTCCAGAATGGCATGCGCAACCAGCCCGCGACGGCGCACAGCGGATCGCCCACGACCGGCAGCCAGGACAACAGGCAGGCCTTGGGACCGAGCCGCTCGAGCCAGCGTAGCGCCCGCACATGGGAATCCGAATGCCGGACCTTGTCCACCAGCTGGTGGGTGCCCAGTCCCATGGCCCAGGTCACGGCGCCACCCAGCGTGTTGCCGGCCGTTGCCACCAGCACCGCGGGCCAGAACAGGCCGGGGTTGATCTTGACCAGTCCGAACACCGCGGGCTCCGAGCCCATCGGCAACAACGTGGCCGATACGAACGAGACCACGAAGACCGTGCTCAGCCCGTATTGCGGCAACGCCAGCAACGTGATCAGGTGGTCAATCCAGGCTTGCATCGGTGGCCCGAGTATAGGGAGCGGCCCCGTCACCCCCGGCGGTCGCGGGGCGATTTCAATTGCTGAAATTTTGGGCAGTTAGAATCGGTGCGCGCGTTTGCGCCAACCCCCCAAGTCTGTTCCAGAATACCTGTTCTCCCGTTGCCCGAGTCCATGCAGATCGGTCCCTACGTCCTTGCCAATGCGCTCATGGTGGCCCCCATGGCGGGGGTGACCGATCGTCCGTTTCGCCAGCTCTGCCGGCGCCTGGGCGCCGGACACGCCGTCAGCGAGATGGTGACCTCCCGCCCCGACCTTTTTCGCTCGCTCAAGACCGCGCGGCGCGCCAACCACGAGGGCGAACCGGGCCCGATCGCGGTGCAGATTGCCGGCACCGATGCGCAGATGATGGCCGACGCGGCCGCCTACAACGTCGACCGCGGCGCCCAGATCATCGACATCAACATGGGTTGCCCGGCCAAGAAGGTCTGCAACAAGTGGGCGGGTTCGGCCCTGATGCAGGACGAGGCGCTGGCCCTGTCCATCGTCGAGGCCGTGGTGCGGGTCTGCGCGCCGCGCGGCGTGCCCGTGACGCTGAAGATGCGCACCGGCTGGTGCCAGGCGCATCGCAACGCCGTGCGTATCGCGCGCGACGCCGAAGGGGCCGGTGTGCAGATGCTGGCCATCCATGGTCGTACCCGCGAACAGGGCTACAAGGGCATGGCCGAATACGAGACCGTCACGGCGGTCAAGGCCGCGGTGCGGATCCCGGTGGTGGCCAACGGCGACATCACAACGCCGCAACAGGCACGTGCCGTGTTGCATGCCACCGGTGCCGACGCCGTGATGATCGGGCGCGCGGCACAGGGCCGGCCGTGGATCTTCCGCGAGATCGCGCATTTCCTGGAAACCGGCCAGTTGCTGGCCCCGCCCCTGGTGGCCGAGGTTCGCCGGGTGCTGCTGGAGCACCTGCTGGACCACTATGCCTTGTACGGCGAGCACATCGGCGTGCTCAGCGCGCGCAAGCACATCGGCTGGTACGTGCGCCAGCTGCCCGGCGGCGAGCAGTTCCGCGACGCGATGAACCGACTGACGGACACCGAGTCGCAGCTGGCCGCGGTAGCGGCCTATTTCGACAACCTGGGGGCGACCATGGACCGGTTGCCGCAGATCGCGCCCGACACCGGTGACGCGGCAATGATGTCATCCGTGGAGACAGCCTGATGAGCAAGAAACACATCGAGGAATGCGTGCGCGCCAGCCTGGAAGGATATTTCCGGGACCTGCGCGGAACCGAGCCCGATGGCATGTACGACATGATGGTGCGGGTGGTCGAGAAGCCGCTGCTCGAGGTCGTCATGCAACATGCGGACCACAACCAGTCGCGCGCCGCGCAATGGCTGGGACTGAACCGCAATACGCTGCGCAAGAAGCTGATCGAGCACAAGCTGCTCGGCTGAACGGCATTGCGCCGATACCCAACCCGATTGAAAGACCGATTGTGACCAAGGCCCTGATTTCCGTATCGGACAAGTCCGGCATCGTTGAATTCGCCACCGCGCTGCAGGCGCTGGGCGTGGAGCTGGTGTCCACCGGCGGCACCGCGACGCTGCTCGCCGCCAGCGGCCTGGCGGTGCAGGAAGTGGCCGAGCTCACCGGCTTCCCCGAGATGATGGACGGCCGGGTCAAGACCCTGCACCCGATGGTGCACGGCGGCTTGCTGGCGCGGCGCGACGTGCCGGCCCACATGGAGTCGCTCAGTGCCTATGGCATCGGCACCATCGACATCCTGGTCGTCAACCTGTATCCGTTCGAGGCCACCGTGGCCAAGCCGGGCTGCACGCTGGAGGACGCGATCGAGAACATCGACATCGGCGGCCCGGCCATGGTGCGCAGCGCGGCCAAGAACTGGAAGGACGTGGCGGTGCTGACCGATGCGGCCCAATATGCAGGCGTGCTGGACGAGTTGCGCGCGCACGGCGCAGTGTCCGAGAAGACCCGTTTCGCGTTGTCGGTGGCCGCGTTCAACCGCATCAGCCAGTACGACGGCGCGATCAGCGACTACCTCTCGCGCATCCAGCCCGATGGCAGCCAGGCCGAGTTTCCGGGGCAGACCAACGGGCGTTTCGTCAAGCTGCAGGACCTGCGGTATGGCGAGAACCCGCACCAGCAGGCCGCGTATTACCGCGACCTGTATCCGGCGCCGGGCTCGCTGGCCAGCGCCGAGCAGTTGCAGGGCAAGGAGCTGAGCTACAACAACATCGCCGATGCCGACGCGGCCTGGGAGTGCGTCAAGAGTTTCACCGACAGTGCCTGCGTCATCGTCAAGCATGCCAACCCCTGCGGCGTCGCGCTCGGCGACAACGCGCTGCAGGCCTATTCCAAGGCCTTCCAGACCGACCCGACCTCGGCCTTCGGCGGCATCATCGCCTTCAACAGCCGCGTGGACGGCCCGACGGCCGAGGCGGTGGCCAAGCAGTTCGTCGAGGTCCTGATCGCGCCGGAGTTCTCCGACGACGCGCAGGCGGTCCTCAAGGCCAAGCCCAATGTGCGCGTGCTGCGCATTTCCCTGCCCCCGGGCGGCGCCAGTGCCTGGGATCGCGGCCAGAACGCGGTCGACATGAAACGGGTTGGCTCGGGCATCCTGCTGCAGACGGCGGACAACCACGAATTGGCGCTGACGGACCTGAAGGTCGTGTCCAGGCGTCAACCGACACCGGAGCAGTTGCAGGACCTGCTGTTTGCGTGGAAGGTCGCCAAGTTCGTGAAGTCCAACGCCATCGTCTTCTGTGCCGGCGGCATGACCATGGGTGTCGGTGCCGGGCAGATGAGCCGGCTGGATTCAGCACGCATCGCCAGCATCAAGGCGCAACATGCGGGCCTGAGCCTGAAGGACACCGTCGTGGCCAGCGATGCGTTCTTCCCCTTCCGCGACGGCCTGGACGTGGTCGTCGATGCCGGCGCGAACTGCGTCATCCAGCCCGGTGGCAGCATGCGCGACGACGAGGTGATCGCCGCTGCCGATGAGCGCGGCGTGGCCATGGTGTTCTCGGGCGTGCGTCACTTCCGGCACTGAATCGCACCGCCCTGCGGCGCACGGCTCAGTCGTGGCCGTGCCGACCCTGGCGCTGCGGCCGATGCCGCAACTGCGGCCGGGCTCCGTGGTGCGGATGTTGCCACTGCCGCGGCGCGTGGCGCCAGCCCGGCACCGGCAAGCCGATCACGACGGGGCCCAGGTACACGGGCGCGGCAGCGGGACGGACATAGGGCACGTATTCGGTCGCCGCATGGATGCGGGTCATCGTCGTCACGCCTTGCATCGGCGCCATGCCGGCCATCGGTTCTGGTTCCAGTGGCGGCGGCGCGACGCCCACCGGCGTGACCTGCACCTGCACCGACGGGCCCGGATCGTGCGGCATCCGCGCCGAGTAGCGACGGCCGGCATATTCGTACACCACATCGTGGTACAGCACCCGGTTCTCGAACGTGGTGTGGGTGGTGCACTGGCGGACCCGTTGGAACTGATCCGCATCCCGGCTGGCGATCCGGTCGCCGATGACGGCGCCACCGACCATGCCGATCACACTGCCCACCACGCGGCCATTGCCCTGTCCGACCGCACTGCCGATGACGGCGCCGGTCACGGCTCCGAGGGCCGCGCCGGCGCCGGATCGCCGGCCGGGCACGACGACGGTGGTGTCATGGCAGACCTGCTGCGGCAGCGCGACCTGCCCGATCACCGGCGTGCTCGACAGGACGCGGCCAAACTCCTGCGCGTCGGCGGCGGCGGCAACGGACAGGGTGGCGACAGACAGGACGATGGATTTCATGCCGGGTTCCGATGGCGGTATGCCCGAGACATGCTACGCCTGCCTGCGCGAAAGTGGAACCGGCCCGGGTGCTGCAAAGGTAACAAGGTCACGCGCCGCGCAGCGGCATGGTCGGGCCTGGGCGAGCCGGGCAGCGTGTCCCGCTGCGTGCCGGCGCCGGCCCCTAGAGTGTCTTGAACACCGCGCGCGCGGCCGCGATGGTGTCGTCGATGTCGGCGTCGGAGTGCGCGGCGCTGACGAAGCCCGCCTCATACAGGGCCGGAGCGAAATACACGCCGTGCGACAACATGCCGTGGAAAAGCTTGTTGAAGCGGGCGCTGTCCGAGCGCATGACCTGGCCATAGTTCTGCGGCAACTGCTCGAGCAGGAAGAAGCCGAACATGCCGCCTTCGCTGTCTCCGCACAGGGGCACGCCGGCTTCGCGCGCGGCCTGCGTCAGGCCCGCGACCAGGGCCGCCGACTTGCGCCCGAGGTTCTCGAAGAAACCCGGCTTGCTGATCTCGGCCAGCGTGGCCAACCCGCAGGCCGTGGCCACCGGATTGCCGGACAGGGTGCCGGCCTGGTAGACCGGCCCCAGCGGCGCCAGTTGCTCCATCACGGAGCGCTTGGCGCCGAAGGCGGCCAGCGGCATGCCGCCGCCGATGACCTTGCCCAGGATGGTCATGTCCGGCGCGAAGCCCGGAATGTGGCGCGCATAGACACTTTGGGCACTGCCGGGCGCGACCCGGCAGCCGGTCATGACCTCGTCGAAGGCCAGCAAGGCGCCATATTGGGTGCACAACTCGCGGCAGCGTTGCATGAACGCGACACTGGCGCGGACAAAATTCATGTTTCCGGCAATCGGTTCGATGACCACGCAGGCCAGTTCCTTGCCGTGCAGGGCAAAGGCTTCTTCCAGTTGCGCGATGTTGTTGTACTCGAGCACCAGCGTGTGCTGCACCACCTCGGGAGGAACACCGGCACTGGTCGGATTGCCGAACGTGGCCAGGCCCGAGCCGGCCTTGACCAGCAGCGCATCGGCGTGGCCGTGGTAGCAGCCTTCGAACTTGATGAGCTTGTGCCGGCCGGTGGCGCCGCGCGCCAGCCGGATCGCGCTCATCGCCGCCTCTGTGCCGGAGCTGACCAGGCGCACCATGTCCATTGACGGCACCAGGCGCAGGATGGCCTCGGCCAGTTCGACTTCGCGTTCGGTCGGCGCGCCGTACGAGAAGCCCTCGAGCACGGCCTGCTGCACCGCCTGCACCACGGCATGGTGGCCGTGGCCGAGGATCATGGGCCCCCAGGAGCCGATGTAGTCGATGTAGCGCGTGCCTTCGACGTCCCAGAAGTAGGCGCCTTGCGCGCGCTTGACGAAGCGTGGTGTGCCGCCGACGGCCTTGAAGGCCCGCACCGGCGAATTGACGCCGCCGGGAATGACGCGTTGCGCCCGTGCGAACAAGGTTTCGTTGGTTTCAGTGTTTGGTGTCATGGGCAGGCAGGTCGAAAAGTGCGGCGGCCTCGGTGTCGAGTTCGGTCTCGTCCGGATCGGGCTCGGGTTGCGCCCAGAACAGGCGGTCCGGAACGATATGGCCCATGCCGGGCCGGAAGCCGGCGTCCAGGCAGCGATCCAGGTAGCCCAGTGCCTCCTTGACCGATTCGGCCAGGTCGCTGCCACTGGCCAGCAGCGCCGCAAGCGCTGCCGACAAGGTGTCGCCGGCACCGGCGAACGTGGCCTCGAAGCGCTCGAAACGTTCGCTGTAGAGCACGGACTGGGGCGATGCGAGTACGTTCTCGATCTGTTGTTCGGGCGCCAGGATGCCGGTCACGAGGGTGTAGGGCACGCCCTTGTCGCTGGCGGCGCGCGCAATGTCGCGCGGCCCCGGGCTTTTTTCCGCACTCCAGTCCGGCAGCAGCCAGCGCCACAGCGTGCTGTGGTTTCCGACCAACACCGTGGCCTGCGGCAGCACCAGTTCGCGAAAGGCGTCCAGGTACAGGTCGATCTGCACCTCGTTCCACCAGGACAGGTCCGGCATGTAGGCGATGACGGGAACGTCGGCGTAGTCGGAGGCGATCTCGGCGATGGCGCTCAGGTTCTCGGCAGAACCGCAGAAGCCGACCTTGATCACCTGGGCCGTCACGTCCTCGAGGATGGTGCGTGCCTGCTCGCGCACGGCGTCTTCGTCCAGCGGGAAGTGGTCGACGATCTCGGCGGTGTCACGCGCATGCGCGCCGGTGACCACCGGCAATGCGTGGGCGCCGACGGAGGCAATGGCGTTGATGTCGCCGGCCAGTCCGCCCGCGCCGCTCGGGTCGTTGGCATTGAAGGTCAGCACGCAGGCCGGCTGGATGCCGAGGGAATCGGATTCGGTGACGTCGTCGTCGATGGAGGTGGGGAGCATGGCCAGGACGGTGTTGTCGCTGAGGCAGAATAGCCCGGAATCGGAATTGGTGCGCACTTGGCGCCAGGACCGTCTCTATACAATGTTTGCATTCTATTCGAAGGCCCTTTAAGCTGTGAGTGAACCAAAAACCTGGATGTGCCTGATATGCGGCTGGATCTACGACGAAGAGGCCGGCTCCCCCGATGACGGCCTTGCGCCGGGCACCAAATGGGCCGATGTCCCGATGAACTGGACCTGCCCCGAATGCGGCGCCCGCAAGGAAGACTTCGAAATGGTCCAGATCTGAGCCTGCGACGGCCGGCCCGACTGCTTGGCAGATGGCCGGTGTCTCGGAACAATGTCAGTGCAGGAGTGCAAACGCGTGAATACGAACACCGCCGGATCCACCTTCAAAGTCCTGGTCATCGATGACAGCAACACCATCCGGCGCAGTGCCGAGATCTTCCTCAAGCAAGGTGGTCATGAGGTGCTGCTGGCCGAGGACGGGTTCGATGCCCTGGCCAAGGTCAACGACTACCAGCCGCACCTGATCTTCTGCGACATCCTGATGCCGCGCCTCGATGGTTACCAGACCTGCGCCATCATCAAGCGCAATGCCCGATTCGCCAACGTCCCGGTCGTGATGTTGTCGTCCAAGGACGGCGTGTTCGACAAGGCCCGCGGCCGCATGGTCGGCGCCCAGGACTACCTGACCAAGCCCTTCACCAAGGACCAGTTGCTGCAGGCCGTCGGACAGATCGGCGCAACGGTCGCGGGAGTTGCATGATGCCGGTGCGTTCAGTCCTGATCGTCGACGACTCCAAGACGGAACTGATGTTCCTGACGGACCTGCTGCAGAAGAACCAGATGACGGTGCGTACCGCCGAAGGTGCGGACGAGGCGTTCAAGCGGCTGTCCGAAGGCAAGCCCGACCTGATCCTGATGGACGTGGTCATGCCCGGGCAGAACGGCTACCAGCTGACCCGCTCCATCAACCGCTCACCCGAATACAAGGACATCCCGATCATCCTGTGCACCAGCAAGAGCCTGGAGACCGACCGGGTCTGGGGCATGCGCCAGGGTGCGCGCGACTACATCACCAAGCCGGTCAACCCGGGCGAGTTGCTGGCCAAGATCAAGGCCCTGGGCTGAGGGCCGCGCACGCAATGGCCAACCGCGAAGCGATCCGAGAACTGCAGACGCGTCTGGCCAGTCGGTTGCGCACCGCGCGTGATGAAGGGTTGTCGGTATCCTGGCTGGCCGTCAAGGCCGGCGGGCGCAACTACCTGTTCCCGCTGGCCCAGTCCGGCGAGATCTTCCCGATCGCTGGCGTGCAGCCGGTGCCGTTTGCGCTGGCCTGGTTCCTGGGCGTGGTCAACCTGCGTGGCGGCCTGTACGGGGTGGTCGACGTGGCCCGCTTCATGTCCGAAGTCGCCGGCCTGCCGCCTCTCGCATCCGACGCCGCCAAGGCGGGTTCGCGCACGGTGGTCACGCTCAATGCCGCATTGGACGTCAATTGCGCGCTGCTGGTCGACGTGCTGGCCGGGCTGCGCAATCCGCAGGTGTTCGGCAGCCGTCAGCCGCCCGAACCCGACGCGCCGTCTTTCTTCGGCAACCGTTTCGCCGACAACCAGGGCGAGCAGTGGCAGGAGGTCAACCTGCAGAGCCTGTCCCAGCATCCCCGATTCCTGAGCATCACGGCTCAGGCTCATTCCTGAGGCCCCAACATGTCCGTAGACCGGCTCAAAAGTCTCTTTTCCAAGACGGTGCAAGACTCCAAGCAGCACGACACCGTGGGCCAGACGGCTTTTTCCGAGCACTCTTCCCACGACACGCAGGCGTCCGTGTCCGGCGCGGCCGACGCGGCGTTGTCGTCGCGGCAACCGGCACCGGAGCCGGACAAGGACGAGTTGCCGATGCTGGCCCAGCCCCAGGGCCAGAACCGCCAGCTGCTGGCCGCACTCACCGTGGTCGGCGTGGTGCTGGTGGCCGGCGCCGCGCTCTATACGCTGACGCTGCAGGATCCCAACGCACCCCAGGTCGGCCTGGTCGTGCTGGTCGGCATGGCGCTGGCCGCCGGGTGCGGTTATGCGCTGTCGAAGGTGCAGCGGCTGTACGGCCTGGGCCAGCAGGCCATGGCGCAGGCACAGATGGAGGACGCGGCCCGCTTGCAGCAGGACGCCAAGCGCATCAACGATGCCAACCAGGCGGCCATCCTGCGCCTGATGAACGAACTGCAGACGGTGGCCGAAGGCGACCTGACGCAACAGGCGACGGTGACCGAGGACATCACCGGCGCCATCGCCGACTCGGTCAACTACACCGTCGAGGAACTGCGCAGCCTGGTCAGCAGCGTGCAGGCCACGGCGTCCAAGGTGGCGCGGACCACCTCCGAGGTGGACGCCACCTCGACCGAACTGCTGGCCGCCTCGAACGAGCAGATGAACGAGATCCAGGCCACCGGCAAGTCGGTGCTGGAAATGGCCGCACGCATCAACACCGTGTCCAGCCAGGCCCAGGAGTCGGCAGCGGTCGCCCGGCAATCGCTGATGGCGGCGGACTCCGGGCTGAAGGCGGTGCAGAACGCGATTGGCGGCATGAACGCGATCCGCGACCAGATCCAGGAAACGTCCAAGCGGATCAAGCGCCTGGGCGAGTCGTCGCAGGAGATCGGCGAGATCACCGAGCTGATCTCCGACATCACCGAGCAGACCAACGTGCTGGCGCTCAACGCGGCGATCCAGGCCGCGTCGGCCGGTGAGGCCGGCCGCGGCTTCTCGGTCGTGGCCGAGGAGGTGCAGCGGCTGGCCGAGCGTTCGGCCGACGCCACGCGCCAGATCACGGCGCTGGTGCGCGCGATCCAGACCGACACCCAGGATGCGGTGGCCGCCATGGAGCGATCGACCCAGGGCGTGGTCGATGGGGCCAAGCTGTCCGACAACGCGGGCGCCCGGCTGGGCGAGATCGACCAGGTCTCGCGTCGCCTGTCGGAGCTGATCCAGCAGATCTCGGATGCCGCGTTGCGCGAGGCCAGCCTGGCCAACGCGGTGGCCGACAGCATCCAGAACATTTTTGCGGTTACCGAGCAGACCAGTGAAGGCACCCGGACCACGGCCGGCCAGGTGCGCGAACTCTCCCACATGGCAGAAGAATTGCGCCAATCGGTGGCGCGGTTCAAGATCGCCTAGAAGACCAGCCAAGGGACAGGGCCCAGCTCAGGAGTCGACCAACAGATGCAAACACTATCCACGCCCGCTGCGGAATCCGACATGACCGCCACCGACCTGGGCCCGCTGGCCTGGGTGCTGGACGAATTGCGCAAGTCGCTCGACGGTGCCAGCAAGGCCTTGCGGCGCTTCGTGCGCGATGCCGAGCTGGCGCGGGGCAACGACCTGGCCGAGCTCGATGCGAGCCAGTTGCGCATCGCGCGCCAGCAGCTGCACCAGGCCGTCGGTGCACTGGAAATGGTCGGCCTGGGTGCTCCCGCCAAGCTGTTGCGCGCCATGGAGGCACTGGCGCAGAAGTTCGTCGCCCGCCCGGAACTGTGCAGCGACGATGCCGCCAACAAGGTCGAGCGTGCCAGCTTCGCGCTCACCGAATACCTCGAGGGCGTGCTCAAGGGGCGCCAGACCTCGGCCGTGGCCCTGTTCCCGCAATACCGCGACGTGCTCGACCTGGTCGGTGGCGACCGCGTGCATCCGGCCGACCTGTGGTCGTTCGAGTGGCGCTGGATCGATGCCGCGGTACCCGGCGGCATTGCGCCGCTGCAATACGAGGCGGCGGTGCGCGCGCGTGTCGACCAGGCGGTGCTCAAGGTGGTGCGCGACGGCGATCCGGTCGCGGCCGGCATGATGTCCCAGGTCAGCCGCGGCCTGGCCGCGGCGGCGGCCGAACTCGAGCCGCGGGTGTTCTGGAAGATCAGCGCCGCGTTCTTCGAGGCGGTCCGGCTTGGCCTGTGTCCGACCGACGTCTACGTCAAGCGTACCGCCTCGCGCGTCATCACCCAGTACGCGACGCTGGCCCGCGGTGAGTCGGGCGTGATCGACCGGCTGGCGCAGGACCTGATGTTCTATTGTGCGCATGCGGTTCCCGCCCAGGAGTCCGATGCGCCCGTGCTGACGGCCGTACGTGCGGCCTACGGCCTGGCGCAGGCCGGTGCCATCGACTACACGCGCTCGCAATTCGGTCGCTTCGACCCCGCGTTGCTGGCGCAGGCGCGCAAGCGCATTGCCGCGGCGACCGAAACCTGGGCCGCGCTGGCCGGTGGCGAGACCGACCGCATCAAGCAGGCGAGCGAGCAGTTCGCGGCCGTGGCCGAGTCGATGCAGAAGCTGCATCCGGAGAGCGCCGAGCTCGGACGTGCGCTGATGCGTGCGGTCGACACCACCAGCCGCACGGGTGAGCCCCCGAACGCCGGTGTCGCGATGGAGGTCGCCACCTCGGTGTTGTACCTCGAGGCCGCCTACGAAGACCTCGATCCGTCCGACACCCAGATGGCGACGCGATGCGCCCGCCTGGCGCAGCGGCTCGACCGCGTGATCTCCGGCGCCCAGCCCGAGCCGCTCGAGCCCTGGATGGAGGAGTTGTACCGGCGCGTCAGCGACCGCCAGACCATGGGCAGCGTGGTCGACGAACTGCGCAACACGCTGGCACAGGTCGAGACCTCGCTGGACCAGTTCTTCCGCGATCCCCAGGACCGCACGCCGCTGCTCGACGTACCCGGCCGGCTGGCCCAGATGCGCGGCGTGTTTTCGGTGCTCGGCCTCGACCAGGCGTCGACCGCGGCACGGCGCATGCGCGACAACGTCGAGCAGTTCCTGGTCGACCAGGTGCAGGACGGCGCCACCGGCGTGTTCGAGAAACTCGGCAACAGCCTGGGCGCCATGGGTTTCCTGGTCGACATGCTCAGCTACCAGCGTGCGCTGGCCAAGCAGTTGTTCATCTACGACGAGCACACCGGCGAGTTCCGGCCCCTGATGGGGCGCGAGAAGGCGCAGGCCCTGGGCTCCGTGCCGGCCGAACCCGCGCCAGTGGCGGCAGTAGCGGCACCGGCCGCCGCGCCGGCGCCGGTGGCCGAGTCCGAAGAAGACATCGAGATGCGCGAGATCTTCCTGGAGGAAGCGCGCGAGGTCGTGCAGACCGGCCTGCAGGCGGTCGCGGCGCTGGACGAAGTCCCGAACAACCTGGGCGAGCAGACGACCTTGCGGCGTGCGTTTCACACGCTCAAGGGCAGTTCGCGCATGGTGGGCCTGGTCGATTTCGGCGAGGCCGCCTGGGCGATGGAGCAGTTGATCAACACCTGGCTCGCCGAACAGAAACCCGCCAGTGCCCAGCTGCGCCAGTTGAGTGGCGAGGCGATGCGCCAGTTCGGCGAATGGGTCGAGGACATCGCCAGCGGCCAGGCCGCGCGCTGGTCGTCGCAACCGTTTCGCAAGGCCGCCGACGCCCTGCGCGTCAACGACGAACTGATCGCGATCGAATCGCCGGCTGATGCCGTGGCGCCCGAGGCCGAGGCCGAGACCGAGGCCGACACGACCGCGGCCGTGGACGAGGCATCCGATGCGACCGCCGCAGCGCCCGAGCCTGTCGAGGCCGCCGCGCCGTCAGAGCCGGCCGCCAGCACGGCGGCCCCGGAGTTCGTCGACAGCCGTGGCCCCGCCGAGCTGGGGGCCGAGCCGGTCGAGATGGCCGACGCTTCTTCGGCCCCGGCCGAGGAGCCTGCGCTCTCCGATTCCGTCGCGCCCGAGCCGGCCGCGACCGCGCAAGCGCAGGGAGCCGGCGGCCGCCAGGATTTCGCGTCGACCGAGATGTTCATGTCGTCGCAGTTGCCGGCCCAGCCACCGGAGCCGGTCGAACCGATCGAGCAGGCGTCGACACTCGATTTCGACCCGACCGAGATGTTCGAGCCGTCGCAACAACCCGATTGGCAGGATTCGGTGGCCCAGCCCGCCGCGTCCGCAATGCCGGAGACGGAACAACAGCCGCCGCCCGAGGCGCCTGCGCCAACACCACCGGTGGCCGAGGCACCGGCCGTGCAGCCACCGGTGTCCGAGCCGTCGGAGGCGGTGGCAGGGTTCCAGTCGACCCGCACGTTCGGCGACAGCGAATCGCCTCCGGGCGAAGACGCCGCGACGACCGAGGGGGCGGACACCCCAAAAAAAAAAATTGGGTCGGACGCATCGTCGAGCGACTTGCTCGACTTCGATTTTGGCGTTGAGCCTGGCACGCCGGAGCCCGAGCCGCTGGCGCCTGAGGAGCAGGCCGACATCGAAACCGAACGGGGCGCCCTGCTGGCCGCCGATGGCAGCGACGGCGCGCCGGACGCCATCGTCGACCCCGCGCACGGAGGCGACGCCGACGCGCTGACCGAGGAAGCGCAGGACGAGCAGGTCAAGGTCATCGGTGACCTGCGCATCGGCATCCCGCTCTACAACGTCTATCTGAACGAGGCCGACGAGTGGTCGCGACGCCTGCTGACCGAGCTCAGCGAATGGGCGCTGGAGCTCGACCAGCCGATGCCCGAGTCGACCGTCGGACTGGCGCATGCGCTGGGCGGCAGTTCAGCCACCGTGGGTTTCACGGCCGTCGCCGACCTGGCGCGCCTGCTCGAGCAGGCGCTCGCGCGGGTACGCGCGCACCGCGTGGGCCTGCCCGAGCATGCACGTATCTTCAACCTCGCGGCTGACGACATCCGCCGCCTGCTGCACCAGTTCGCCGCCGGTTTCCTGAAGGAGGCCGATCCGACCATCGCGCCGGCGCTGCGTTCGGTGCTGCATGCCGACCTGGCCGCCGAAGTGGCCGCCGCCCGCGCGGCCTCCAGTGCCGCCGTGCCGCAGGCCGCCAACGAGGAGCCACCGACGGCCGACGTCGCAACACCTGCCGGTGCCCCCGCCGACGAGCCGGCGGGAGCTGCTCCGCTCATCGTCGCGACCGACGAACATTCCGACGCCGTCGATGCGCTCGACGCCGACCTGTTTCCGATCTTCGAGGAAGAAGCGGCCGACCTGTTCCCCAAACTGGGGTCGGCGCTGCGCCAGTGGCTGGCCCGGCCTGACGACCGTGCGGCCCGCACCGAGGCCTTGCGTGTGCTGCACACGCTCAAGGGCAGTGCGCGGCTGGCCGGTGCGATGCGCCTGGGCGACCTGACGCACCGCATGGAGTCGGCGATCGAGGCGCTGGGTTCCGAGTCGGTGTCCGCGAGCCGGGTCGAGCCGATGCTGGGCCGGTTCGACAACCTGCAATCGTTGTTCGATGGCCTGTGCGCGTTCGTGCGTCGACGCAAGGACGCGCCCGCCACCGAGGAGTCGGCGGACACCGCCGGCCCGGTGATGGTGGATGTGGCCACGGCCGACCCCCGCCAGGGCGCGCAGCCACCGGTACCCGAGCGGCGTTCACGCGAGCGCGCGCCCGGCGCGGCCGGCCCGGTGCGCGCCGCCATGGCGCAGAGCGTGCGGGTCGCGGCGCCGCTGCTCGACCGTTTGGTCAACCAGGCCGGCGAGGTCATCATCACGCGCTCGCGCATGGATGGCCGGGTGGCCCAGATGCGCGCCTCGCTCAAGGACCTGACCGGCAACCTGGACCGGCTGCGCGAGCAGCTGCGCGAGATCGAGCTGCAGTCCGAGACCCAGATGCAGTCGCGCATGGCGCAGGCCAAGGACCAGGCGCGCGACTTCGATCCACTCGAGTTCGACCGCTTCACGCGGGTGCAGGAACTCACGCGCATCATGGCCGAGTCGGTGTCCGACGTGGCCACGGTGCAGCGCCAGCTGCAGCGCGCCATGCAGGGTGCCGAGGACGACCTGATCGCCCAGGCGCGCCAGGCGCGCGAATTGCAGCGCGACCTGCTGCGCACCCGGATGATCGAGTTCGAGTCGGTCTCCGAGCGCCTGTACGGCGTGGTGCGCCAGACCGCCAAGGGCGTCGGCAAGCAGGTCAAGCTCGACATCGTGGGCGGCTCGATGGAGCTCGACCGCAGCGTGCTCGATCGCATGGTGCCGGCGTTCGAGCACATGTTGCGCAACGCCATCGACCACGGCATCGAAAGCCCGCAGCGGCGCGAAGCCGCCGGCAAGCCGGCCACCGGCACCATCACGATTGCCTTGCAGCAGGAAGGCAACGACGTGTCGGTAACGTTCTCCGACGATGGCGGCGGGCTGGACCTGACCCGTATCCGCGCCAAGGCCGTGGCCCGGGGCCTGATCGCCGCCTACCAGGAACTGGGCGAAGACGAGACCGCCAACCTGGTGTTTGCGCCGGGTTTCTCCACGGCCGACAACGTGACCGAACTCTCGGGCCGGGGTATTGGCCTCGATGTCGTGCGATCCGAGGTCGACGCGCTCGGCGGGCGCATCGAGACCACCAGCGCGCTCGGACGTGGCACGCAGTTCAAGCTCGTCGTGCCCTTGACCACGGCCGTGACGCAGGTCGTGATGTTGCGCCTGGGCGAGATGGCGATGGGCGTGCCGTCCAACCTGGTCGAGATCGTGCGCCGGGTCCCGGCGGCGCAGGTCGAGCAGGCCTACCAGTCCCATGTGTTCGAGCATGGCGGCGAGCAGGTGCCGTTCTTCTGGTCGGGCGCCTTGCTGCAGGTCTCGGGTGCCAGCGGCGCGCCGGCCTCGAAACACCTGCCAGTGCTGCTGTTCCGCAGCGCGGGGCGCCGGGTTGCCGTGCATGTCGACGAGGTGCTGGGCAACCAGGAGGTGGTGGTCAAGAACCTCGGGCCGCAACTCTCGCGCATGCCCGGCCTCACCGGCATGTCGGTGCTGGCCTCCGGTGCTGTCGTGCTGATCTACAACCCGGTGGCACTGGCCACGGTCTACGGCGAGGCGGCGCTGCAGATGCAGGCCAGCGCGCGCCAGGCCCGGGCTGCCGCGAGCGTCGAGGCCGAGGCCGGCACGCCGCAGGCGGTGCCGCCGGCCGGTGGCGTGGTGACTCCGTTGGTGATGGTGGTCGACGATTCGATCACCGTGCGCCGGGTCACGCAGCGCCTGTTGCTGCGCGAGGGATATCGGGTCGTGCTGGCCAACGACGGCCTGCAGGCCCTGGCCAAGCTGCAGGAGGAACTGCCGGCCGTGGTGTTGTCCGACATCGAGATGCCACGCATGGATGGTTTCGACCTGGCGCGCAACATCCGCGGCGACGACCGCATGCGCGGCCTGCCCATCATCATGATCACGTCGCGCATTGCCGAAAAACACCGCGAGATGGCAACCGAACTCGGTGTCGACCATTACCTCGGCAAGCCCTACGCGGAAGACGAACTGCTGGGCCTGTTGCGGCACTACTGCGCCGTTCCGGTACAGGCCGAGGTGCCGGCCTGAGTCTGCGGGCGGGGCCGGTCGTCAGCGACGGGTCCGGCTCGTGGCCGTAGCCTCGGTGTCGGCCTTGGGCGCGCGCACCACGGCATAACGCGCCAGCGTCTGCTCGCGCGCCTCGTCATGGTCGACGATGGGGCGCGGGTAGTTCTCGCCCAGGCGCACCTGGGCCGCGGCCAGCTCGACCTCGCCGCAGCGCCACGGCGCATGGATGGCCGATGCTGGCAGCGCGGCCAGCTGCGGCAGGTAACGCGCGATGAACTTGCCCTGCGGATCGAACTTCTCGCTCTGGCGGATCGGGTTGAAGATCCGGAACCAGGGCTGGGCGTCGCAGCCGCTCGAAGCCACCCATTGCCAGCCGCCGTTGTTGGCCGCCAGGTCGAAGTCGTTGAGATGCTCGGCGAAATACCGTTCGCCCCGGCGCCAGTCGATGCCGAGGTCCTTGACCAGGAAACTTCCGGCCACCATGCGCAGGCGGTTGTGCATGTAGCCGGTCTGGTTGATCTGCGCCATCGCGGCGTCGACGATGGGGTAACCGGTGCGCCCTTCGCACCAGGCCTGGAACAAGGCATCGGCCTTGGCACCATGGCGCCAGCGGATCGCATCGAACGCCGGCTTGAAGCTCGACTCGGCGACATGCGGGAAATGGGTCAGGATCTGGAAATAGAACTCGCGCCAGATCAGCTCGCCGAGCCAGGTCGATGCACCCGCGCTGCCGGCGATGCTGGCCTGCAGCGCGGCGGCCGCGAGCCGGCGGATGGAGACGGTGCCGAAACGCAGATGCACGCCCAGGTAGCTCGGCCCCTTGACGGCCGGGAAATCGCGCGTGTCGTGGTACTGGTCCATGCGTTCGATGAACTCGGCAAACAGGCTGCGCGCCCCGGTGCTGCCGGTGGGAATGCGCAGCTGCGACAGGTTGGTCTTCTCGAAACCGATCTCGGCCAGCGTGGGCACCGGCTGGCGCATGGCCGGCGGTCGGGGGGCCAGCGCTTCGACATGCGCGTGGCAGTCGTGGCTGCGCAGGTGGTGCTCGTCGACCAGCGCCAGCCAGGCCTTCTTGTACGGCGTGAACACGGTGTAGGGCGTGCCGGTGCGCGTGAGCAGCTCGCGCTGCTCGAACACCACCTGGTCCTTGACCATGTGCATTGCAATGCCGGAGCGCGCCAGTGCTCCCAGCACCTGGCGGTCGCGTTCGATCGCCCGGGGTTCATAGTCGTGGGCCGCGAACACCGCCTGCACGCCGAGTGCCCGCGCCAGCGTCGTGATGGTCTCGATGGCCGCGCCCTGGCGCACGACCAGGCCGGCGTGCGGGTTGCCGCTGGCCTCGCGCAGCGCCTGGTCCAGGTCGACCAGGGACTCGCGGATGAACTCGACGCGCCGGTCCGCGCGTGGCAGCGGATCGAGGATGTCGGAGTCGAACACGAAGGCGCAATGGACGTGGCGACACGAAGCCAGCGCCAGGTGCAGCGCCGCGTTGTCGTCGACGCGCAAATCGCGTCGCAACCAAACCAGGCCGGTGTCGAAGGCTTTGTTCATGGGGGCCGCTAAAATTCCTTGATGCCCATGGATTCTGCGCCCATCAACCTGACGAATCATTTCCTGATCGCCATGCCCGGGCTCGACGATGCGTCTTTCTCGCGCAGCGTGGTCTATGTGTGCGAACACAGTGAGCGCGGCGCGCTGGGCCTGGTCATCAACAAGCCCAGCGACATCAACCTCAAGGGGCTGTTCGACAAGGTGCAACTGCCGCTGGGCCGTGACGACCTGCAGCAGCTGCCGGTGTTCCAGGGCGGGCCGGTGCAGACCGACCGCGGCTTCGTGTTGCACGAGGCCTTCTTCGCCGAGGTCGACAAGCCCGACGAGCCGGTGTACGCGTCCACGATGTCCATCCCCGGCGGGCTGGAGATGACCACGTCCAAGGACGTGCTCGAGGCCTTGTCCACCGGCAACGGCCCGCGGCGGGTGCTGGTGTCGCTCGGTTATTCGGCCTGGGGCGAGGGCCAGCTCGAATCCGAACTGGGCGACAACAGCTGGCTGACGGTGGATGCCGACCTGTCGGTGATCTTCGACACCCCGGTGGACCAGCGGTACGACAAGGCGCTGGAGTTGCTCGGCCTGCAGGTCTGGATGTTGTCGCCGCAGGCGGGTCATGCCTGAGGCCGTGGTGCAGGCGCAGCAGCCGTCATCGCCGGTGCGCCCGGACCTGCAGAGTTTCCTCGCGCTGGACTTCGGCACCCGGCGCACCGGTGTCGCCTTCGGCACGCGTTTGCTGGGCCAGGCCCGGCCGCTGGCCACGATTCAGGCGCGCGAGACGCAACAGCGCCTGGACCTGGTCGCGCGGCAGGTCGCCGAATGGCAGCCGCAGGCGCTGGTGGTCGGCGTTCCACTGCATCCCGACGGAGCCGAGCACGAAAACACCCGGCTGGCGCGCAAGTTCGCGCGCAGCCTGCGCAGCCGCTTCCCGTTGCCGGTGTACGAGGTCGACGAGCGCTACAGCACGACCGAAGCCTTGTCCGACGGCGCACGCGACCCCGATGCCGGCGCGGCCTGCATCATCCTCGAACAGTTTCTGCGGAGTCTTCCATGAGCACGCCATCGACGGCTGACGATATGGCCCGGCGCGCCGCCCAGGCCGTACGCGACGTCCCCGCGCTGGTCCAGGCGCTGGTGCGCGGCGTCGATGCCTTGCGCCAGGGCGACAGCCAGCTGGTCGGCATCGCCACCGGCGGCGCCTGGCTGGCCGAGCGCGTGCAGGCCGAGCTGGGTTTGCCGGGCGAACACGGTGTGTTGTCATCGGCCCTGCACCGCGACGACTTCGCCCAGCGCGGCCTGTCGGCGCGCGAGCCGACGCGGCTGGGTTTCGACGTCAACGGTGCGCACATCATCGTCATCGACGACGTGCTCTACACCGGCCGCACGATCCGCGCCGTCGTCAACGAGTTGTACGACTTCGGCCGGCCGGCCAGCGTCAGGCTGGCGGTGCTGATCGACCGCAACGGGCGCGAGTTGCCGATCCAGGCCGACTTCGCCGCGGTGCGGGTCGAACTGCCGGCCGACCAGTCGGTGGCCGTGCGCCGCGACGCGGCCGGCGTGTTGTCGGTCGTCATCGAGGCCCGGGGCGCATGAGGGCCGCCAACCGGCGTCTCGCCTGCATGGCGTGAGCCGGCCACCAGAGCAGAAGAAAGAATCCAGCGTGTTGTACCGACGAAACCCCCAGCTCAACAAGAACGGCGAACTGGTCCACCTGTTGTCCGTCGAAGGCCTGCCGGCCGACATCCTGCGCCAGGTGCTGGACACGGCCGAGAACTTCGTCAGCGTCAACGACCGCGAGGTCAAGAAGGTGCCGCTGCTGCGCGGGCGCAGCGTGTTCAACCTGTTCTTCGAGAACTCCACCCGCACCCGCACCACCTTCGAGATCGCGGCCAAGCGGCTGAGCGCCGACGTCATCAACCTGGACATCGCGCGTTCGTCGGCGTCCAAGGGCGAGTCGCTGCTCGACACCATCGCCAACCTCAGCGCGATGGCGGCCGACATCTTCGTCGTGCGCCACAGCGAGTCCGGCGCGCCCTACCTGATCGCCAAGCACGTGGCGCCGCACGTGCACGTCATCAACGCCGGCGACGGCCGCCATTCGCATCCGACGCAGGGCCTGTTGGACATGTTCACGATCCGGCACTACAAGAAGGATTTCTCCAACCTCACGGTGGCCATCGTCGGCGACGTGCTGCATTCGCGCGTGGCGCGCTCCGACATCCACGGCCTGACCACGCTGGGCGCGGCCGAGGTGCGCGTGGTCGGCCCCAAGACCCTGGTGCCGGCCGACCTGGCGCAGATGGGCGTGCGGGTCTGCCACAACCTGAAGGAAGGCATCCGCGACTGCGACGTCATCATCATGCTGCGGCTGCAGAACGAACGCATGAGCGGCGCCTTGTTGCCGTCGGCGCAGGAGTACTTCATGAGTTACGGCCTGACGCGCGAGATGCTGCAGCTGGCCAGGCCGGATGCCATCGTCATGCATCCGGGGCCGATCAACCGCGGCGTCGAGATCGCCTCCGAGGTGGTCGACGGCACGCAGAGCGTGATCCTGCCGCAGGTGACCTTCGGCATCGCCGTGCGCATGGCGGTGATGAGCCTGGTCGCGGGCAACGAGTCGAATTGAGGCGCGAGCAGTCATGAAGATACTGATCAAGGGCGGCAGGGTCATCGACCCCGCGAGCGGGCTGGACCAGGTCGGCGACGTGGCGGTGGCGGCGGGCCGCATCGTCGCCATCGGCGACGTGCCGGCGGATTTCCATCCCAACAAGGTCATCGACGCGAGCCAGTGTGTCGTCGTGCCCGGGCTGGTTGACCTGGCCGTGCGGCTGCGCGAGCCGGGCCACGAACACGCCCACATGCTGCAGTCGGAGATGGCGGCGGCGGTGGCCGGCGGCGTGACCAGCCTGGTCTGCCCGCCCGACACCGATCCGGTGCTCGACGAGCCCGGCCTGGTCGAGATGCTGCGTTTTCGCTCCGAGAAACTGCACCAGTGCCGCGTGTTCCCGCTCGGCGCCCTGACGCGCGGCCTGCGCGGCGAGGTGCTGACCGAGATGGTTTCGCTGACCCAGGCCGGTTGCATCGGCTTCGGCCAGGCCGACGTGCCGCTGCCCACGCTGCAGATGTTGTTGCGCGCACTGCAATACGCCAGCACCTTCGGCTACACCGTGTGGCTGCGTCCGCAGGACCGCGACCTGGGCTCGGGTGTCGTGGCCAGCGGGCCGCTGGCCACGCGCATGGGCCTGTCCGGCGTGCCGGTGGCGGCCGAGACGATCGCTATCTTCAGCATCGTCGAGTTGATGCGTTCGTCCGGCGCGCGGGTGCACCTGTGCCGCATCAGCAGCGCGGCCGGCCTGGAACTGGTGCGCCAGGCCAAGGCCGAAGGCCTGCCGCTGACCTGCGACGTCAGCATTCATTCGCTGCACCTGATCGACACCGACATCGGTTATTTCGACAGCCGCTCCCACCTCAAGCCGCCGCTGCGCCAGCAACGCGACCGCGATGCCATCGGCCGGGCACTGGCCGACGGCACCGTCGATGCGCTGGTGTCCGACCACAGCCCGGTCGACGAGGACCAGAAGACGCTGCCGTTTGCCGAAAGCGAGGCCGGCGCCAGTGCCGTGGAGTTGCTGCTCGGCATGTCGCTCAAGTGGGCCCAGGCCAGCGGTGTCGAACTGCGCCGCGCGTTGCAGGTACTGACCAGCGCACCGGCGGCCATCATGGCCGGCGGGCAGGACGCCGCGCCCGGTGGCGCCGGTCGGCTGGTGGTCGGCGGCGTGGCCGACCTGTGTGTCTACGACCCGCAAGCCGAATGGGTGATCAGCGCCGACACCTTGCGCAGCCAGGGCAAGCACACGCCGTTCTCGGGTTACGCCATGCGCTCGCAGGTGCGCTGCACCATCGTGGGCGGATACCTCGCGTTCGAAGCGGCGTCGTGAAACCGCTGCGCGTCGCCTGGCGCGCCTGGCGGGTGTTCGTGCACCTGCTGCGTGGCCTGGCCACCATCGTCTGGCGGTTTCCGCGCCTGACACCGGCGGGGCGCGACGCGCGGGTGCAGGCCTGGTCGGCGGCGATGCTGCTGCGCCTCGGCGTGACGCTCGAGGTCTCCGGCACGCCGCCGGTGGTCGGGCCGATGCTGCTGGTGTGCAACCATGTGTCCTGGCTCGACATCATCGTGCTGCATGCGGCCCACCATTGCCGTTTTGTCTCCAAGGCCGACGTCGGGCGCTGGCCGATCGTCGGCCGTCTCGCCACCGGCGCCGGCACCCTGTACATCGAACGCAGCTCGCGGCGCGACGCGATGCGGGTCGTGCACGACATGGTGCAGGCCCTGCGCGACGGTGACATTCTGATGGTGTTCCCCGAAGGCACGACGGGCGACGGCGCCGCGCTGCTGCCGTTCCACGCCAACCTGATCCAGGCCGCGATCTCGGCGCCGGCGCCGGTGCAGCCGGTGGCGCTGCGGTATCTCGACCGGCACGGCAACACCAGCCAGGCCGCCAGCTACATCGGCGACGAGTCGCTGGTCGGCTCGATCTGGCGCCTGCTCGGCAGCGACGGCATGCGCGCGGTCGTGTTTTTCGGCGAACCGGAGCGGGCGTCGGGCCGCGACCGCCGCAGTTGGGCGCGGGACCTGCATGACGCGGTCGAGGGGTTGTTGCAGCGGGTGCAGCGGGGAGTTGTCTGATAATCGCGCGATGGACGCAGTTCTGGCGCGCAAGATTCCGGACATCGTCGCCGTGTGCGAGCGGTACGGTGTTGCGCACCTGGAATTGTTCGGATCCGCGGCCGGGCCGGACTTCGATCCCGAGTCCAGTGACTATGATTTCCTGGTGGAACTGGATGAGCGGGTTGCGGGCTCCCGCGGCCATCGGTGGCTCGGCCTGGCCGACGCGCTGGAGGGCTTGCTGGGACGTCCCGTCGACCTGGTGAACCCACGAACGATCCGCAACCCCTATTTCCTTCGGGCCGTCAACAGCACCCGCGTGCCGATCTATGACCGACAAGACGCCCAAGCTGCTGGTTGATGCATTGGGGGCGATCGAGCTCGCACAGGAGTTTGTCGCGGGTTGCACGCTGGACAGCTACATCGCCGACAAGATGCGAAGGTCGGCCGTCGAACGTCAACTGGAAATTCTTGGAGAAGCCTGTGCGCGGCTGGCCAAACTGGAGCCAGCATGGGTGACCAAGGTGGCGAACCTGAAGCTTGCGATCGACCTGCGCAATCGCATCATCCACGGCTACGATTCTGTCGATGACGAGATCGTCTTCACGACAGTGATGGAGGATATACCGTCGTTGAAGCAAGAGCTGAAAAGCTTGCTGAACGAGAGGGGCTGAGACTATTCTGGTTGGTTGGAAAAGGAAAGCCGCTCAGCTTCGCGACGCTGTCTGGCCGCCATCTGGCCTGGCGATAGGAGCCTCGTGCATGAACCGAAATGTGGTGTCAGTCGTCTTGGCGTTTGCCGGAATGCTGGTGGGAGGTAGCTTGAGTGCCCAGGTGTGCGTCCATACGTATCGGGATGTTCACGATCGTTATCAGGTTGCCGGACTCAAATTGGGCGATGATGCCGCGCGCCTGTTCCGCCTTGAGGCGCGCAGCACCGACTGTGCACGGGCGAAGATGCTCGATGAAGAGTACGGCTGCAGTTTCACGACCCCGGACGGCACGGTGTTCCATACCTACGCAGGCACAATCGTCCAAGCGGTCGTTCCTGCCGCTGCGCTGCGTGGGCTGCGTGGATTGGCGGGGATCCGTACTCGGGACGAACTGCGAACTGTAATCAAGAAGCTTGATCACCACCGACCCGAACGTTTTCCCGTGTGGCGTGTGTTCTTCAACAAACACACGCAAGGTGTGGAGCTATCGACCGGGCAGTGTCTCGTGTCGGACAACGACACCCGTTGGGAGCTGACTTTGCAGTTCGATCCTGTCGGGCGGATCAAGGCCGTGCGGGCCTACGTGCCGTACCCGTGATGACACTGGTGCTTTCCTGACGCTGAAGCGGGGACTGTGGCAAGCACCGCGCTCCGAGTCCTGCGCTCAGCGCCAGGCGAAGTCCGGTTGCTCGAAATGCGCCACCCGGGTGGCGTGGCCCCGCAGGCAGACCTCGCGAAACTGGTACAAAAAGGCTGCGGTCGGCGCGGCGATCCAACTGTCGCCCAGCGGCATGCGCAACACCGGCTCCACATGGTCGCCGCGCTCGAGCATCGGCGCGTCCGGGCGCAGGAATTCTTCCAGCGCAATGCGGTGGATGGACGCGACCTCGTCGGCATTGGCGACCATCGCACGTGCGTCGTCGGCCCACAACACCACCGGTGTGATGGTGAAGCCGGAACGCGTCGAGAAATCGTCTAGGCGGCCGAGCACCGCATCCGGTGGCAGCTCCAGCGCGACCTCTTCACGCAGTTCGCGCAGTGCGGCCTGCTCCGGCGTCTCATTGCCGTCTATGCGGCCACCGGGCAGCGCCCACTGATTGGCGTGGCGGCGCAGGTGCACGGCGCGGCGGGTCAGGATCAAGGCCGCATCGGTGCTCCATTGCGCATGGTGCGGCAGTCCGCCCCAATCTGCGCCATGGCCCGCGTGGGTGAGCACGAGCGTCACGGCAGCGCGGCCGTTCAGGCCATCTGGCAGCGCGTGCGGTGGAAACCGGCGCAGTGCCGCGGAAACCGATTCCCGCAGTTGTGCGTCGTGCTGCATGGCCGCGTGCGAAGTCGTGATTACCAGCTGTTGCGCAGTTCGCGCAGCTTGGTGAACACCGTGCGTGCGTCCGGGTTCTCCGGCAGATCGGGAAAACGTTCGCGCAGCCGCGCGATCACGGTTGGATTCGCGAGCCGGAAGAAGGTGTTGTGCTGCATCTCCTGGGCCAGCGTGGTCACGATGGACGTGGCCGGGTCGTGGTCCGCGACCTTCGGCAGCAAGGCCTGGGCGGCGCTGTTGTCGGGCTCGCGGTCGAGCGTGAATTTCAGGTTGTTCTCGATGTAGTCGTGGCCGGGATAGACCTGGGTGTTCTCGGGCAGCTTGGCCAGCTGGGCGACGAAGCTGGTGTACATGTCGTCGACGTTGCCGCCGTTGTGGCAGTTGCCGGCGCCGGCGTTGAACAGCGTGTCGCCCGAGAACAGCGCGGGCTGGTCGGTGTGCGAACGCAGGCAGATGTGGCACATGGTGTGACCGGGCGTGTCCAGGCATTCGAGTTCGACCGTCTTTCCGACCTTGATGACGTCGCCGGCCTTGACGCCGCGGTCCATGCCGGCGATCTTGCCGCCGGCCTTGTGGTGGGCGATGACCTTGGCGCCGGTGGCCGCGACGATGGCGTCGTTCCCGCCGGTGTGGTCCTGGTGTTCGTGGGTGTTGAGCAGCTGCGTGATCTGCCAGCCACGTACCTTGGCCGCGTGCAGGCACTTCTCGTGGTCCAGCGGATCGATGGCCAGTGCCTCGCCGGTCTCGGGGCAGGCGATCAGGTAGTTGTAGTTGCGGTAGGCGTTGCCGGTCCAGATGCGTTCGACGATCATGTCGTTTCCTCCTAGGGTGATTGCGCGGTCTGCGGACCATTGTAGGAAGCCCCTGCCTGCGGGCCTGGCGGCGACCGCGGGCTGGGCCGGGATTCAGTCCGGAACCGAGCGCAACAGCCCTGGGTAATGCCACAGCAGCGTTGCCGTGCGCGCGAGATAGTTCACATACAGCGCGGCCCACAGGCCGTGGTTCTCCCACGGCTGCAGCAGCCACCACGCGAGCAGGAAGATGGCGGTGGACACCAGCATCGCATTGCGCATGTCGGCGGTGCGCGTGGCGCCGATGAAGATGCCGTCGAGCTGGAACGCCCACACGCCGAGCAGTGGCGCGCCGGCGGCCCAGGGCAGGTAGGTGCGTGCGGCCTCGCGCACCGCGGCGTCGACACTGAGCAGGTCGATCAGGGTCGGGCCCAGCAGCCACAAGGTCAGCGACATCAGCGCGGCGATGCCGCCGGCCCACAGGCTGGTCATCGTGGCCGCGGCCGCCAGTGCACCGCGGCGCATCGCGCCCACGGCGCGCCCGACCAGGGCTTCGGCGGCAAAGGCCAGCCCGTCCAGGAAATACGCGCTGATCGAGATGAACTGCATCAGCACCGCGTTGGCCGCCAGCCGCACGTCGCCCTGGGCCGCGCCCTGCGACATGAACCAGACGAAGACGAAGATCAGCGCCAGCGAACGCACCATGATGTCGCTGTTGACGACCAGCGTGCGTTTGAGTTGCGCCGGCGCCAGCAGCCGGCGCGGCTCCCAGCGCGCGCCCATGCCACGCGCATGGCGCAGCGCGATGACCACGCCGACCGTGGCCGCCAGCACTTCGGCCAGCACGGTTCCGGCCGCCACGCCGGGCACGCCCCAGCCCAGGCCGAGCACGAACCACAGGTCGAGCACGATGTTGGTCAGGTTCAGCAGCAGCTGCAGCACCAGCGCGATGTCGGTGCGGCCCAGGCCGATGAACCAGCCCAGCAAGGCATAGTTGGCCAGCGTCGCCGGCGCCGCCCAGATGCGGATGTCGAAATAGCTGCGGCCCAGGCCTTCGACGGCATCGCTGGCTTCCAGCAATGCGAACGCCGTTTCCCGGATCGGCCATTGCAGCACCACCATGCTCGCGCCGGCCAGCGCGGCCACCAGCAGGGCGCGGCCCAGCGCGGCGACCATCTCGTCGGCGTCCTGCGCGCCCAGCGCCTGGGCGGTCAGGCCGGTCGTGCCCATGCGCAGGAAACCGAAGGCCCAGAACACGAAGGTGAACACCAGCGAGCCGACCGCCACCGCGCCGATGTGGGCCGGATCGGGGATCTGGCCGACGACCGCGGTGTCGATGGCACCCAGCAGCGGCGTCGACACGTTGGACAACATGATCGGCACGGCGATGCCCAGGATCGTGCGGTGGCTGACGGAGTCCGTCGTTCCGGTGGGTGAACGCGTCATGGGTGGTGGGGAAACGGGGATGGCCGATGCGCGGTTCGTGTCCGCCCGGCGACGGCGTCGATCATAGTCGGCGACGCGCGTGGCCACAGCGACCGGCTACGATGCACGGACCGATCCCCGATCCACCCGGAGCCCGAACGCCATGCCGCACCCCGCCATCCCCGTCGTCGACTTTGCCGGTGTCGTCTTCCACAGCCTGCGGGGCCAGGGCGTGCTGGTCACCGGGGGTGCCAGCGGCATCGGCGCCGACATCGTGCGCGGCTTTGCGGCCCAGGGATGCCGGGTCGGCTTCGTCGACCGCGACGCCGTGGCCGGCCAGGCCCTGGCCGATGCGCTGGAAAACGTCTTCTTCGCCGCCTGCGACGTCACCGACGTGCCGGCGCTGCGCCAGGCCATCACCATGCTGACCACAAAGCTCGATGGGGTCGACGTGCTGGTCAACAACGTCGCCAACGACGACCGCCACGCGATCGAAGACGTGACCCCGGAATATTTTGACGAGCGGGTGGCGATCAACTTCCGGCCGCATTTCTTCGCGACGCAGGCGGTATTGCCCGGCATGCGCGAACGCGGCGGCGGCGCGATCGTCAACATGGGTTCGGCGAGCTGGAAGATCAAGGGCTCGGGGTATGCGGTCTACGCGAGCTGCAAGTCGGCCATGCTGGGTTTCACCCGGGTGCTGGCCGGCGAACTGGGCCGCGACAACATCCGCGTCAACTGCGTGGTGCCGGGCTGGGTCATGACCGAGCGCCAGGTGAGCCTGTGGCTGGACTCGCAGGGCGAACGCGAGCTGGACCGCAACCAGTGCCTGGGCGGGCGGCTGGCCGATACCGCGCGCATGATCACCGCGCAGGAGTTCGTCGTCGATGCGGGCTGGTGCTGAGGCAGCCGCCCCGCAGCGCCGCGTGCGGGCCGGTTCAGGGCTGCTGCAGCGGCGTGTGGCGCGAGGCGGTCAGCGAGACCGGCGGGCTGACGACGGCATCGGGCACGATGCGCTCGCAGTCGCCACCCTCGCGGGCCTGGCACGGTAGCTGGCACATGGCGCGCTGGTCGACGGGGCAGGCGCGGTCGAACGTGACCACGTGATCCACCTCGGCCCGGATGCCGATCCACTCGCCGACGCGATGGTCGTGGTGGCTGGGCACGTGCGCCAGCACGGTCTCGCCGCTGCGCAGGCGCAAGGTGTAGAGAAACTCCGAGCCGCGGAAGGCCTTGCGCACGATCTGCGCCTTCACGCGCGCGTTGTCGTCGTGCACGATGTCGTCGGCGCGCAGCAACACGTCGCATTGCCCGTCGTCGAAGGCGCAGGGCAGCGGGCATTCGGCGATGTCGGTCAAATCGCCGAGTGCCGTATGCACGACGACCTGGCCATCGACTTCGCGGATGGTCGCCGGCGTGAACACGCCGTGGCCGATGAAGTCGGCGACGAAACGCGTGGCCGGCCGGTGGTACAGCGTGTAGGCGTCGTCCCACTGGTGCAGCGCGCCGTCCTGCATCACGCCGATGCGGTCGCCGACGGCGAATGCCTCGAGTTGGTCATGCGTGACGAACAGCGCGGTCGCGTTGGCGGCCTTGAGGATGGCGCGCACCTCGATCGCCAGCCGCTCGCGCAGGTCGACGTCGAGGTTGGAGAAAGGTTCGTCGAGCAGCAGCAGCTGCGGCGCCGGCGCCAGGGCGCGGGCCAGGGCCACGCGTTGCTGCTGGCCGCCCGAGAGTTCGTGCGCGAAACGGGTCTCGTAGCCGGCCAGGCCGACCAGCTCCAGCACCTCGGCCACCCGCGCCTGGCGCTGCTTGCGCGGCAGCTGGTGGATGCCGAAGGCCACGTTGCGGCCCACGTCGAGATGCGGAAACAGCGCGTAGTCCTGGAACACCATGCCGATGCGCCGGGCCTCGGCCGGCACATGGTGCTGCGGGCCGCTGACCTGCACCTCGCCGAGCCGGATCGTGCCGGCATCGGCGGATTCGAGCCCGGCCACGGCGCGCAGCAAGGTGGTCTTGCCGCAGCCCGAGGGGCCGATCAGCACGCCGATCTCGCCCGCCTGCAGGCCGAACGAGACATCGTGCACAGCCGGCTTGGCTGCGCCCGCGTACCGCACCTGCAACTGGGCGACTTCGAGAAACATGGGTCGATTCTAGATGAATACAATTCTCATTTGACCTGCTCCTGATCGGTTTCCTCCATGCCGCTGCGTCGGCTCCTCACCCCATCCGCTTTTGTCCTGCTAGCCGTGCTCCTGTGCCTGCCGGTGCTGGCCGTGCTGGCGTCGTGGCTGCAATGGGACGCGACCAATGCGCAGATCCTGGCCGAGATGTCGCGCACCGTCTTGCCCGACTACCTGTGGACCACGGTGGCCTTGTGCGTGCTGGTGGGCATCGGCGTCATCGCGGTGGGGTCGGCCACGGCCGCGGCCGTGACCTTGTTCGACTTTGCCGGCCGGCGCACGCTGGAGTGGGCGCTGCTGCTGCCGCTGGCGATGCCGGCCTACGTCGTCGCGTATGCGTATACCGATTTCCTGCAGTTCGGCGGCCCGCTGCAGACCAGCCTGCGCGCGTGGACCGGCCTGGAAGGGCGCATGTTGCCGGAGGTGCGCAGCCTGGGCGGGGCGGCCTGGGTGTTCACGTTCGCGTTGTATCCCTATGTCTACCTGCTCGCGCGCAGCGCGCTGAGCGAACGCGCCGCCCACCTGATGGAGGCCGCGCGGCTGCTCGGTGCACCCTTGTCGCGGCGCATCCGCGAGGTGGCCTTGCCACTGGCCCGCCCGGCCGTGGCCGCCGGCGCGGCACTGGCCCTGATGGAGACGCTGGCCGACTTCGGCGTGGTCAGTTATTTCGGCATCCAGACCTTCACCGCCGGCATCTACAAGGCCTGGCTGGCCATGGACAACCGGCTCGCCGCGGCGCAGCTGGCCACCATGCTGCTGGTGCTGGTCGTGTTGCTGCTGCAGCTCGAGCAACGCGCCCGGCGCCGCGCGCGGTTCGACAGCAGCCGCGGTGCGCGGGCCGGCGCCTCCGATGCGCAGCCCGTGCGCCTGCGTGGCGGGGCCCTGGCGCTGGCCTGGCTGGTGTGCGGCGTGCCGGTGCTGATGGGTTTCGTGCTGCCGGTGCTGTTCATGTTCCGCCCGCTGATGGCCGACTGGGACCTGCTGGCCTGGGACCGCTTCGCCGAATGGGCGGGCAACAGCCTGCGACTGGGCCTGGTCACGGCGGTGCTGGCGGTGGGTATTGCCTTGTCGCTGGCGTTCGCGTTGCGGCGATCGAAACAGGCCGTGATCCGCGTCGTGGGGCAGCTGGTCGGTCTCGGTTACGCCGTGCCCGGCGCGGTGATCGTCGTTGGCGTGTTGCTGCCGGTGGGCTGGCTGCAGGCCGCCGCGCCCGGCCTGGGTGTGGCCACGCTGGTCACCGCCACCTCGTTCGGCCTGGTCTGGGCCTACCTGGTGCGGTTCTGCTCCGTGGCGCTGCAGTCGGTGCAAAGCGGCTACACCCGCATCCCGCCGAGTTTCGACGACTCCGCCCGCACCATGGGCGCGGCCGGCCTGGAACTGATGCGCCGCGTGCACTGGCCGCTGCTGCGGCGCTCCACCGCCGCCGCGGCCCTGCTGGTGTTCGTCGACGTGATGAAGGAACTGCCCGCCACGCTGGTGCTGCGCCCGTTCGACTCCGACACGCTGGCCGTCGTGGCCTACCAGCTGGCGCGCGACGAACGCCTGGGCGAGGCGGCCCTGCCGTCGCTGGCGCTGGTGCTGGTGGGGTTGATTCCGGTGGTGATGCTGAGTCGGACGTTGCGGGCGGCGGGGCGGTGAGGGCGCAGGCGCAATTGCCGCGTTGGCTGCGAGTGGTGGCTTGATGCTTGCAATGACGGGGCGAGGCCGGCCAATAGCTGTTCTGGGTCGGGGCCTGCCGGGTACCCGCTTCAGGCTGAACTGAGTCCTTTGCGAACGGCGACTCAAATGGCCGTGACGAGCACTAGCGGACGTTCGATGCGAACTTTCGATTCACCCGAATGGGCGCGGAGAGGTGATAGTGTTGCAGTAGCGCCAAGATGTTTGGCGCCGAACGCGTCCAACCACCTCAGCTGAGGGGCCTATCCGGTACGGAGCCTAGTTCCGTGCGACGAGACATTGAAGACGACGTTGCAAGGGCGTGAATGACCTATGCGATGAATGAGAACCGAAGTCGGAGGGAGCCTGCAAATTTTTGCAGGTGATGCCGTCGAACAAGTGGGGAGAGAGCATGTACCTGAGGCACATCCGGGCGCGCAACTATCGCACGTTCGGGGACGGCACGACTGCGCCTGAACTGAACTGGGAGCTCAATCCCGGGCTCAACATCCTTGTCGGCGAGAACGATGCGGGCAAGACCGGCATCATTGATGCCATCCGGCAGGTACTGCTGACAACCAGCTATGAGCCCGTCAGGCTCTTCGAGCAGGACTTCCACATCGAAGGCAAGAGCCGCGCTCAAACGCTCAGCATCGAAGCATCGCTTTGTGGATTGAGCCCAGACCAAGAGGCATCGGTCCTCGAATGGCTTACCCTCGGCGCGGACGGAACCTGCTCGCTAATCCTCCATCTCGAGGCGCGTTATCACCCGCCGCAAGCGACTAAGCGAGCGCGCGTCGACACCGTCGTTCGAACCGGCGCTGCTGGCACTGGACCGGAGGTCGGCTACGCGGTCAGAGAGCTTGTGCGCGCGACCTACCTGCGGCCACTGCGTGATGCCGAGGCGGAGCTTCGACCAGGCCGTCAATCGCGTCTTTCGCAGATTCTTGGTGCCCACAACGCCATTGTCGGCCAGGAGGTGAACGACTTCGACAAGGCATCGCCTAAGGACGTGCCTGGGCGCTTGGTCGGATTGATGGCGTTCGCGCAGCACCACCTAGGTGAACACGAGGTCGTCAAGGGCGTAGAGAAGGACATCAACGAGAACTACCTCGGTCAGTTCGCGTTCTCCGGAGAGGAGCTTCAGTCTCGCATTCGCATCGCCCCCGACCTGTCGCTGACGCCAATCCTCGAGAAGTTCGAGCTGTCCCTGCTGCCCGGCGCACACATCCATCCGGACGAACGCTGTGCGCGAGGACTTGGCTACAACAACGCGCTGTTCATGGCCACCGAGCTGGTCCTGCTTCGGGACGGCGAGGAGCTCGCCCTGCTGCTCGTCGAAGAGCCTGAGGCTCACCTCCATCCACAGTTGCAGGAGCGCGTGATGGACCTGCTAAAGGAATATTCCAACGAGGAGCAGGCGGAGAAGCGCGTGCAGGTCATCATGACGACCCATAGCCCTTCGCTGGTGTCGACCGCGCGCATCGAAGACATGACTCTCGTGCACAAGGCTCAGACCTTCCCGCTGGCCGCCGGAAAAACCAAGCTCAATCGCACCGACTACTCGTTCCTGCGCCGCTTCATCGACGCGACCAAGGCGAACTTGTTCTTCGCACGCGGCGTCATGATGGTGGAGGGACCCGCCGAGGCCATCTTGGTTCCCGCAATCGCTGAGATGTGTGGCCGGTCTTTTTCAAAGCATGGCGTGTCCATGGTCAACGTCGGACACACTGGTCTGTATCACTACGCTCGCATCCTTCAGCGCGAGGGAGCCGGCCCGGAGATTCCGATTCCGGTCGTCTGCCTGACGGACCGGGACATCGTGCCCGACGTCGCGAAGACATACGTCGCTAAGCCCGCCAAGGGGAAGCGCTTCGATTCTGATTACTCCGCGCCTCAGATGGCTGAAGCGGTACAGAGGAAGAAGGAGCGAGCTGAAGGCGGCAAGACCATCGTGTGTGTTTCTGACCGCTGGACGCTTGAGTTCGACTTGGCACTACATGGCTGCGCAAAGCTGATGCACTTGGCAATTTCTTTGGCAGCCAAGGCAAAGTCTCGCGATGAACGCCTTGAAGAAGCCGATGAGACTGAGACGCTGGCCGCAGCTGAGTTGAGTTGGACCTCGTTGGAAGGTGCGGGGCACACCAAAGAGGAACTGGCGGCCATCATTTACAAGCCGCTCCAAGAGAAGGACGCGTCAAAGGCCATCGCGGCCCAGTACGCGGCTCACCTAGTCAGCACGGGGAAGTATGGCGCGGGCGAAGACCTGTTCAAGGCTTTGCCTCCTTATCTGCAGGCAGCACTATCCCACTTGACCATCGCGCCAGCCGCGAAGCCTGCAGCGACGGCCGGCGCGGGAGTGGCAGTGCCAACCGCGCTCACCGTGCCAGCAGCTGCAGCGTCAGTCTCAAGCTCCACGCTGCCTCCGGTGCCTGCGGTGTTCCCGTCAGTTCCGTCGGCCATCTCAACCGAGACTGCCCCGCAGGGCACCGTTGCGGCAAGTGCCCAGAAACCTGGTCAAGCTGGAACCGCGCCGGTGGCCCCAGTCGTTCCACCAAGCGCGTCGACGGATGGCACGCAGGGGAATGGAACGTGAGCGCGGTCAGCCTTGAGCCGGCGGACCTGGCCGACCTCGCGACCCTAGCCAAGGACCTGAACTTCGATGATGTGGAACGTCAGAGCGCGCTGCTGGAGAACGGTTCGCGTGACTTCAATGCGGTTCCGGGTAGCGGGAAGACTTCACTGCTCGCGGCCAAGCTGCTCTTGCTGGCCAAGAAGTGGCCACATGCGCGACGCGGCATCTGTGTTCTCAGCCACACCAACGTGGCGCGGGACGAGATTGCGCAGCGTCTGGCGGGGAGCGCTGAGGGCGCGCAGCTACTGAGCTACCCCCATTTCGTTGGCACCATCCATGCCTTCGTCAACCAGTTCTTCGCGATGCCTATGCTGCGAAGCTTGGGCCAAAACGTTGATGTCATCGATGACGTCGTCTTCGCCGATAAGGCCAAGTCGCTTCTTCAGTTGGGCATGTTCTCGGGCCTGCGTGTGTATCTGGAGAATCAGAACAATGGCGACGCCATCGCCGCGTCCTTGTTCTATCGGACGGCGGACCTGCAAGTGCAGGTCGAGAGCGGAACGCTGCCTGGCACCCACACGGCTTCATATAAGTCGTTGATGGCGCTTAAGAAGATGCTGACCAAGGACGGCATCTTTCGGCATCGAGACATGTTTGCGTATGCCGACCGCTCGCTCAAGACCTGTTCCCATCTCGTAGACGTCGTTCATCGGCGGTTCCCGATGGTGTTCATCGACGAGATGCAGGACACGTCCTGGGACCAGGAATCCTTCCTGAATCGCATCTTTGATGGAAAGTCGGTGATGCAACGGTTCGGGGATATAGACCAGAAGATTCTCTCGGACGAGGAGAACGCCGACCTCCTCACGTTCCCGCGGGGCGGGTACGGTTGCATCAGCACCAGCAAGCGGTTTGGTCCGGCCATCGCAAGTGCGGTGGGTAGCGTGCGCATGAGCGGCGACACTGTTGTTGGAGAGGGAACTGGCACCCACGCGCCGGTCCTACTCTTGTACTCCACGGCAGATGCAGCGAAGGTGGTGCCGCACTACGGCCGCCTGGTCATCGACCGCCTGACCGAGGACGAAGCTGAGGCCCGCGAGGTGAAGGCGATGTGCACTCGCAAGGCTGGAGATGGCAAGGTTGCGGCTGGGCGCCATCTTGTGGATTACTGGCCGGCCTATGCTGAAGGCCAACAAATCACCAGCATGCGTTCTGTACGCTTCTGGGGGCTCGTTGGGGATGCCAAGAAGACCCTGATGGAGGCATCGCTCAGCTCGCGTGTTTCCGACGTTCGAAGGGCACTGCTGCTGGTGCTTCGCGCGGCAGGGTCGCCTCTGGCGGACGGTGTTCGAGATGCACGTGCGCTACCTCGGGCCGCAAGAGAGTTCGGGGCATCAGGGCCGATTGAAGGTCTCACCCGGTACCTGGCGATTTCTGGCGAGCGGCTCTGTGTCGTGGGCCAGCGCGATGCGGCCATCCAGCTTGTGTATGTAGGACTAAAGCCGTACCTCCCGGATGAACTCGAGTTAGATGAGTTCTCAGCTCTGAGCGTATTTGATGAACAGGGACCGCAAGGGACGACGAGCTCGACCGCCTCGACGAGGTGTCAGGTCTCCCACTTGGGACGGAGTCTTGAGTTTGGACTGGGCACGACAGCTGGGATGAAGGGCGAGACGCACTCTGCATCCCTGGTCTTGGAATCCTACGGTGGCACCAGCAGGAAGTTTGACGTCGCGCTGGGGCTTGAATACATCTCCGGGATTGCTTCGAAGAAGCTCGACAAGCTCCCAAAGACACAGCAGGCCCAAATGCGGAATCTCTACGTTGCGATGTCCCGCCCAGCGGCGTTGTTGTGCCTAGCGGCAAACGAAGAGCGAGTTCCGACAGGATTGCGAACGGCGCTCTTGAGCAAGGGTTGGAACATCGAACTGGTTTAAGCGGCTGGCCGCGCTGTCTTGACGCCGGCACGCCGACGAAGAAGGATTCGACCAGCGCAGGTGCAAGCGATGAGGAAACAACTCTTCGAGACTATTCAGCCGCCATGGCGTTTTAGAACGTCACTTCGGTAGGCATTGGGATCATGCCGCGCTTACCGTTGACGGGGTGCACAGTTCCGGCGCGCGGCCGTACGGGCTGTTCCACAACGTATCTCCGATCTTCGCGCTGTCAGCGGTGGTTGAGCCGAGTGGCCGCTTCATGACGGTCAGCATGCATTGGTAACTTGCGGCCGAGGGACCGCAACCGCTGCAATGCCAACCCAGCCGGCACGGTAGAGATAGACAACATGGGTCATTGGTCTGAGCCTCGCGCTGGATCGCAAGGTACTTGCCCCGCATCCCATTGTCGGCATCGCCATCGGCTACGCTTGCCCCATGACCACCTTGCCCCAGTCATCCCTCTGGACCGCCCTGCTAGCCGCCTGGCTCGCCGGCCTGGCCGCCTTCGCCGGTGGACTGGCCGCCCGGTGGGAAGGCAGCGCCGAAACCGAAGGCAAGCGTGAGTTCGTGCACGGCGTGGTGGCTTTCGGTGGCGGCATCCTGGTGGCGGCGGTCGCGTTTGCGCTGACGCCGCTGGGCATGGAGCACCTGCATCCCGCGACGCTGGGCTTGGTGTTCGTGGCCGGTGGCGGCGTGTTTTGCGTGCTCGACTACTGGCTGGGCCGGCGCGGCGGCACCCATGCGCAGGTGATGGCGATGATGCTCGACTTCGTGCCCGAGGCGATCGCGATGGGTGCGGTGTTCGCGCACGACGCCCGGCTCGGCCTGTTGCTGGCGCTGTTCATCGGCGCGCAGAACCTGCCCGAAGGTTTCAACGCGTTTCGCGAAAGCCGCAAGGCCGGTTCAGCGCCGCGCGTCGCGTTGGGGTCGCTGCTGGCCGTCAGCCTGTTCGGCCCCGTGGGGGCGCTGGCCGGTTACACGCTGCTGCACGACCAGCTGGCGGTGACGGCCGCGCTGATGGCGTTCGCCGCCGGCGGCATCCTCTACCTGGTGTTCCAGGACATTGCGCCGCAGGCGCGCATGCGCCGGCACTGGACACCGACGCTGGGCGCGGTGCTGGGGTTTGTCGTGGGCATGGTGGGCAAGCAGGTGCTGGGCTGAGGCAGGAGGCAGCCAGGCTGCGATCCCGCTTCAGGCGTCGATCTGCATGGACGGCCGTGCCTGCACCTTCTGCAGCCAGGCCAGCGCATTCGGATGCGCGGCAACCGGCGCGCCGATGTACGCGCTGTAGCCGATGACCGAGGCCACGATCAGGTCCACCAGGGAATAGGCCTCGCCCAGCATCCAGGGCTGGCGGGCGAGGCGGGCGTCGAGCAGGGCCAGCAATTGATCCATGGCCTGGTGCGCCGAGGCGCCGTGCGCATCCTGCGGCGTACCCAGGTCGTGCGCGGCCTGCAGGCGGGTCAGCTGCGCACCATAGGTCACGTAGGCCCAGGTACACCACGACACCGCCTGCAGGTGTGTGGGTGTGCCCGCTGCCGGCCACAGGCCGCTCGTGACGCCGTAGCGCTCGCCCAGCCATATCGCGATCGCCAGCGCTTCGAACATCGGCGCGCCGTCCACCGTCAGCGTGGGCACCTTGCCGTTCGGGTTGAGGGCCAGGAAGTCCGGGCGGTGCTGCTCGCCGGCTCTGATGTCGACCTTGACGCGCTCGTGCGGTACGTCGAGTTCGGCGAGGGCGCAGGCCACGGGCGTGGCGCTGGACATGGGGTACCAGTAGAAAACGATCTTGTTGGACATGGAAGACTCCTTCGAGGGGTTGAATGCCGGTTCGACACCGCGCCGAATCCGTGTTGGCACTGTCGCTTCTATTGCGGACAGTTTCTGCCCTCGATGCGAGGTATGCTGTGCCCATGCTTTCATCGTCTTCACGGTTGCTGCGGGTGTTGTCGCTGCTGCAGACCCGCAGCCATTGGTCGGGCCAGGACCTGGCCGAACGGCTCGCGGTGAACCCGCGCACGTTGCGACGCGACATCGACCGCTTGCGTCAGCTCGGTTACCCCATCCATGCGACCAGTGGCGTGGCCGGTGGTTATGCGTTCCGTGCCGGGCAGGCGCTGCCGCCGCTGTTGCTGGACGATGACGAAGCGCTGGCCGTGGCCATTGCGCTGCAGGTCGCGGCGGCCGGCACGGTGAGTGGTGTCGAAGAAGCCTCGTTGCGCGCGCTGGTGAAGCTGGAGCAGGTGATGCCCGCGCGTCTGCGCCGCCGCACCGATGCGCTGCGTTCGGCCATCCTGCCGCTGCAACGCATGG
>CAXBDR010000005.1:0-42421 GCA_963974265.1 uncultured Rhodoferax sp. | reverse complement strand
CGCTCGAAAAGCAAGTTTGTCTCCGCGATCGGACTCGCCATTTTTGCCACGCTGTTGCTGGGCTTCATGCCCGAGACCTGGTGGGACCGGATGAACACGATCCAGAACTATGAGCAGGACGGTTCCGCGATGGGCCGCATCAATGCGTGGTTGATGGCGTTCAATCTGGCGAACGATCATGTGTTTGGAGGCGGTTTCCAGATCTACACGCCGGTCATCTTCGCCATGTATGCGCCTGATCCACACGACGTGCATGCCGCGCACAGCATTTATTTCCAGGTCCTCGGCGAACACGGGTGGATCGGCCTGTTCCTGTATCTTGGCATTTTCGTCAGCGCTTTGGCCATTGCGCGGAACATCCGCAAGGAGGCAGCCAAGAGGCCGGAGACGCAGTGGTTGTTCCATCTGGCGGGCATGTGCCAGGTGTCCCTGGTGGGTTTTGCCGTCGGTGGCGCATTCCTGAGCCTCGCCTACTTCGACCTCCCGTACAACATTGTTGTCGTGCTGGTCGTGGCGCAACGTTGGTTGCGGGAAAAGCGATGGGAGGAAGAACCGCAGGGGGCGTTTGGTTCACTTGCGCCACACAGCGAGATCCGCAACGATGTCAGGAAGAGAGTCTCTCGATGGTCCTCAAAGCCGTAGCCAGCGTGCTGGCTCCCGCTGGCAGCCGGGCCCGGTTGTCGATCCTGATCTTTCATCGGGTGTTGCCCGCAATCGATCCGCTTTTTCCGGAGGACGTGGACGAAAGGCGATTCGATGCGACGCTCGGCTGGCTGCGCCGATGGTTCCGCGTGTTACCGCTGGACGAAGCCGTTTCGCGCCTCAGCGAACGGAGCCTGCCTTCGCGCGCCGCGGCGATCACGTTCGACGATGGGTATGCTGACAACGCGACGATCGCGCTGCCTTTGCTGCAACGCCACGGCATGACGGCGACCTTTTTTGTTGCCACCGGATTTCTGGATGGCGGCTGCATGTGGAATGACAGCATCATCGAGTCGGTCCGCAGGTTCGACGGCGATTCGCTGGATTTGCGTGACCGGGATCTGGGCCACTACCGCGTCGAAAGCAACGGTGCGCGCCGTCGGGCCATTGACGAGTTACTGGTCCGGATCAAGCATCTGGGATCGACTGAACGGGCCGATGCGGTTGCCTACGTTGCACAACAGGCGAGGCTGACGAGACCACCGACGCAGATGATGACGACAGCGCAAGTCCGCGACCTGCGCAAGGCCGGGATGCAGGTTGGCGCACATACCCGTAGCCATCCCATACTGGCGCGCTTGCCGAACGATGAGGCTCAGCGGGAAATAGTCGACAGCAAGATCCACTTGGAGGCGCTGCTTGACGAATCGGTCACCTTGTTCGCTTATCCCAATGGCAAGCCCGGAAATGACTACCTTGCGGTGCATGCGCGCATGGCAAGACAGGCCGGCTTCACGGCCGCCGTGTCGACGGCTCCTGGCGTGTCGACCGCCGAGTCGGACAAGTACCAACTGCCCCGCTATACGCCCTGGGGCACGGACAGTACGCGGTTTGGTGTTCGACTGGTAGCCAATCTGCGCAACACGCAACCCCATCTGGCGTAGCGTGGCTTGCCTGGTTCCTGCGCGTGGTTCCGCCAGGCCAAGCAGCTGAGGCATCCGTCATGCAATGCGAAACGCCGGCGCCTTGGCGGCGAACCACTGTTCCAGCATCATCAGGATCCACACCATCTCGCCGAAATAACCTGGGTGCTCGGACAGGCGCTCGGTGAGCAAGGTCTGTATGAATGCACGCCGCACGATGCCCCTGTCCGCCAGGTTGTGCAGCGACTCCTTGGCCAAGGCGTGCAGCGTTGGCGTGTTGTTCGCCCATACGCCGAAGGGCAAGCCGAACCCCTGCTTCTTCTTCGCAATGATCTCGTCCGGAAGGAAACCGCGCAACGCCTCCTTGAAGAACCAGCGCAGCGTCAGGTTCTTGAGCTTGTATTCGGTTGGCAAGCGTAGCGAAAAGTCGAGCAGACGGCTGTCGAGCATTGGAAAACCAACGGCAACGCCCGCGAATTCTGTCGCATATCTAACCTTGGGAAGATCGCTGTCCGCCAGCGTGAACCGCCAATCAAACGCAAGTTCCTTGTTGAGGTCACTGCAACCGCTGGTGTTATGCCACACGTCGCGTTGCAATTGCAGTGGAACGGTCACATCCACTCTTTCCAGCAATTCAGGCGTCAACACGTTGTCCAATCCGAGACGCATGACGAGGTTGTACAACTGCAGCCGATCGGGCATGGGTGCACCTGCTTGCTCCACATAACTGCCTGCCTTGCGTGTCAAGGCGAAGCGTCCAGCGGCACGGGTCTTCAACAACGGCTCCATGAGTGATTCGCGCAGCAGCTCTGGCACATGGCCGTACCAGCCGAAGATGCGTTGCTTTGCATAACGGGAGTTGCCGCCAAACAATTCGTCGCCACCGTCCCCGGCCAGCATCCGTTCGACACCATCTTCCCGGGCCATCTTGGCGCAGTAATAGGCTGGCAGCAGCGAAGAGTTTCCAAATGGCTGGTCGCAGGACGCCGCAACCGACGGAATGCCTCGCACGAGATCGTCCGGCGTGACGTAATACTCATGGTGCATGGTCTTGAAGTGCCGCGATGCCAGCCGCGCAAACTCCATCTCGTCGTAGCCCTGGGCGTCAAATCCGATGGAGTAGGTCGATGCCGTCCGGCCGGACGCGACAGCTACCATGCCAGCCACCGTACTGCTGTCGGTCCCGCCGCTCAAAAAACATGCCGCTTTGCCACTGTCGAGCTGGCTGCCGACAGCGTCTCGCAGCAAGTCCCGGAACTGGGTCTTCAAGCTGTCAAACGATGGTTTTTCCGCCTCGGAGAAAGTCGGATTCCAGTAAGGGGAGATCACCAGCCTGCCATCGGCGAAGACGCCGCAATGTCCCGGTAGCAGGCGGAAGATGTCCTTGTATATCGTGCGCGGACCAGGGATCATGTGGAAATACAGGTAGTCGAAAATCGCCTGGGGGTCGATCTCCGACTGCGAGTCCGCCAATGTATCTGCGTGCCGCGCGAAATGCAGTTGCCCGTCCCTGACGCGATAACACAGCGGATGGGTGGCGAATCGATCGACTGCGATCACCGATCGTCCGTTCTCCGCATGCATGCCGATCGCGAAGTCTCCGTTGATATCCGCCAATGCCTTGGCTGGATCGCTGCCGAGTGCTTCGCGCCATGCTGCGAGTTCGCCCTGGTCTTTGGCCATGGACTGCAGGGCCTGGCTCGGAAATGCAGGGCGACCGGAAATCAAGGGTTGCATGAGATCAAGCATCGGGTGGGTACGGATTCAACGAACGGGAATTGCAGGGGCGACGCTCTGTGTCGCCCCTGGATTATGCGTGAGCCGACTCAGACGCTGAGTGTCGCAGGGGTGGCGATATTCGTGCGTGGGTCTCAGTGCCATGCCGTCGATGGACCCCGGGTTTTCGGCCAACCCGACCAGGTGCGAAGTTTCGCGAAGTCGATAGTCGTGCCGGTGCATGTCGACGAAGTCCTGGGGATGGGCCCGCAGGTTGTTGCGCTCGGTGAATCCAGCGCGGACGTGCAGCGACCCGCGGCCCACCAGCAAATTGTTGACCATTGCAACGGTTGACGCGCCGTCCGCGACACGCACGAAGATGCCCCCCCAGGCCAAGGGATCGACCAAGGTGTTATGGGCGAGATACAGCGCGTTGCGCTGCCATGCATAGGACTCCGCGCCAAACGAAATCAGGTGGCGGTTGTCGGTGTCGGGCGACTGCGCGACGATGTTTCCCACGACGACCGCCAGGCCCCCGTCGGGGAACTCCAGTTCGTAGCTCGCACTGCCGCCCGCTTCGTCAGTGAGCCGGTTGTAACGAATGACGTTGACCTCCGCGCGGCTCTTGAGCAGGTGTCCGCTCCGTGCGTGGTGAAAGTAGCTCCCGGTTACCGTCAGGCGCGCGATCCGTCCCGCATACAGGTTGTGGTTGTGACCATCGGGCCTTTGATTGAAACCGAATTCGCAGTTCTCCACCTGCAGTTCCGTATCCGGATCGTTGTTGGTCAGCAAGCCCATTTCGTTATGCAGGAAGCGGCAGTCGCGCACGTGCAATGATCCCTTGTCCAGCCTGATGCCCGCACCGTTGCGGTCGCGGACCCGCGCGTTCTCGAAGTCGAATCCTTCCACCCGCATGCGGCGTGCTCGTACCACCCAGATACCCTTGCCTTCCGCCGCATGTCCATCCGCCGGCAGTCGGACACGACCGCCAACGGCGCGAAGCGTCACATCGTCCTGCGTCCAGACTGCAACATCGCCTGGATAGTCGCCCGCATCGACCTCGATCACCGAACCCGGTGGCGCCAGCCGCGCCGCATCCCGCAAGGACGTGACGGGCCGTCGTGGGCCTACGGCCAATACCGGCGCTGCGCGGGGAGGCAATCCGTTGGCCGCGGTTGACGCCGCGTTGGCTGTGAACGGCGTCCACGCCGCAGCCTGCAGCGCAGAGGCGAGTGCCAATTGCCGTCGCGTGATCATCGTGCACCTGCTTGCGCCACGGCAGTACCGTTACCCATGCGAGCGAACCCCATGCCTGCGACCTCGCCTCTGATGGGCCGGCCGCCAGATCGGCCATTGCGACCAGGCCACCAGCAGCACGAATGCGACGTGGAATACGGAGAACCGGATCAACAGGTCGGCTTCGCTGGCAAGATGCGTGCGATCGGCGCTGAACATGAACTGCAGCGCCGAATAAACCTGGCCGTGCTTGAGCAAGACGGGCTCGGTGCCGGCCCCTAGCAGCAGGTAGCCGATCGGAAGCGATACCAGAAGGCCGACGCTCGCGGCAGCGATACGCGCAGCCGTGGCATTCCAGCGCAGCAATGCCATGTTGGAGGCGACAAGACCTATGAGCATGAAGTAAAGGGCCAGCACCGCAAACGCCCCGAAGCTGGCATTGGCAGCTATCAGTTCGGTCAGATTGTCCGTGCCCGCCCATGCGACGACGACTGCATACTGGGCTGGCAGCAGCAACGCCATCAGCAACAGTGATCCGATCGGAGCAGCGCCGACAGGTCGCCCCTGCGCTGCTGCTGCCAGCGTTGCACTGCAAACCATGGGCATCACCACCCAGGCCAACAATGGCAACATGCGAACGATGGACTCCGTTTCCCATGGCAAGTCAAGGACCGGAGAGCCGATGACGTCATGGATGGATTCCGGCAGGACAGCGTAACGCAACAGGATCCACGTGGCGAGCCCGTGCAAGGCCAGCACGCCGGGGAACAGCAGCGACCGGGCTGCCGAGCCGGACAGCCACCTCGCAGCCCATGCAGGGAAGCCGAACACCAGGAATACGATCATCGCGAGCAGCACCGGTGCTATCACCGGATGGAGTGGGTTCGGCAATTCGCGTACGTTGTAGGGAACCGCGGGCAGACTGGTAACGAGGGCGATACCGGCGGTCATGGCCAAAAGGTGCGGCACGAACCTGGCCAGCTGCGCCGTCGGTGCCAGTGGCACCAGCGCGGGGCCCGGCGTCGCCTCTGGACGTGACGCGATTTCACGATCCACAGGCACTGGATGGCGTGATGGCGTTGCGGGCTGATCGGCTGCAGCTGCCGACCTGGCGAGCCTGATTCGCCGGGCATGGTCTGGGCGGGTCATGAAGGAGACGGCCATCAGCATGGTCAGCAGCAGGACCAGTCGGGGAGCATCGAGCACGCTGTCGAAGGCGCCTACTGCGAGTAGTCCCAGCACGGAGGACAGCAACGCCGTTGCCGTGGAATTACCCCGCAATGCCTCTCTCAATTGCCGTAGCGCCGCGCTGCCGATCAGCAGGACGAACAGCGCAAGGCCGATCCAGCCCTGGTTGAACACCACTTCGAGCCAGATGTTCTTGATGTGCCAAGGAAGGTGGTTGAAAGGCGACGAAAAGTGCCAGCGATTGGCGCCAGCTTCGAAATCGCCGTTGGACAGGAGTTCGACGCCCGCCGGATCGCTCAGCCGCACCGAGTCGATGTCAACCATGGCCTCAGGGCTGGCGTTTTCCAGGGACAGTTTGCTGACGCGCAAGGCGTGCTCACCGACCGAATCCGAGTTCAGCTTCGCCTCGAATGGCATCCAGTCGATCGAGTCAGTGTCCCACTGGAACGTGATCGACTCACAGCCATATCCCTGCAGAAGCGTACGGTCGCAAAGCAGTACGTTCACCGTGCCCGGACCACCGCGCGCACGGGCACGCAGTGCAACGGAATAGACTTGACGAGGCTCCACCGTCACCGCCTGCTCGACATACACCGTGGCACCACTGTGCAGGCGCAGAAACGTGTTGCCGTCCTGCGTCGTAAACCGGTGGACGGCAGGCCGCAGCGAAGGCGGACCCAGGCTTTGGTAGATGCGCGGGAAACTGCCGACGCCCATGCCGAACAGCCTGGATTGCCAGTCGTCCGTCACCATGCCGTACGTGTCGCGCCAGTGACCCGTGCGTACCTGCATGTCGGAGCCCGTCGTTGCCAGGCGGCTCTGCATGAACGTGCCCAGCATGGCGGGCGCCACGACGGCAGCCAGGAGCACGATGCCGACCAGAGTCAATGTCGCGCCACTGCCTGCGCGGCGCACGTTGTGGCGAGAAGCGATGACGATGCACATGGCCAGCACCAGAGCCTGCAAAGCCATCGCAAACACGGATGCGCGCGAGAAGGTCACCATGACCGCATACGTGCCCATGGTCAGGGCGATCAGAGCCATGGCGCGTTGCCATCGGCGCTCGGCATGCAGCACGCCGATGGCAGCAAATGGCAAGGCCACCAGCAGGTAAGCGTCCAGGTGTGCACCGCCCGTCTGCATGGTGGAGAACATGCCGACGGCCCGGTACGGCGCCGAGAAGTCCGCAAGCCCTGCATATGCCAGACGCTCCACGATGACGCTGGCGCTGGCTCCTGCCAAGCCCAGGTTCATGCCCAGCCCCAGTGGCGCTTTCCAGCGCAGGCCTTCGTCGTCGAGGCGTACCAGCACGCCCGCCAATGCGCCAGCCAGTAACAACGCCTTGGCCATGCCCAGGCCGGCGTACGGACTGTAGGGGTTGCCCAGGGCATTGCCGTCCATCGCTGTCAACGGCCATGCGGCGAATAACGCGCTGGCGAAGAACGAGATGCCGAACCCGACCAGTGGCAGCCAGGTCATCCACCGCGTGCGACGGTGCAGTTGCGTTGCAACCGGCCGCCATAAGCAGGTGGCCAACGTGACCAGTACGAACGCGTCGAATTCGTCGACATAGTGCCAGCCTGTCCAGGGCGCGAGGTCCAGCACCGGCAACAGCGCGGGCAGTACCAGCAGCCATGCCGTTGGATACCGGACCAGCAGACCCGCATAGCAGGCCAGCACCGTGCCCAGCAGCCAGGGCGCGACGGGATAGTGCAGGACCAAGGCGGCGCCGGCCAAGAGGCACAGTGCCGCACCCGACCGACCAAGCAAGGTGCCCATGTGCGGCGCTCCACCATGATGCGGACGCCCCGACACCGGCAGCGATGTCGTAGACGCAACATCCGTCCGCGGCGGATCGAATCCCTGGCCCGAGATGATGCGCCATGCCAGAGGCGCAAATCCGAAAGCACCGGCACAGGCAACCGCGGCGACGACGATGTTGCCGGAATCCGGCGTCTTGGCCGGAAGAAAGAGTTTGATGGTCTCCAGGACGCCCGCAACGGCTGCGCCCACGACGGCTGCACCGGCCAGGCCGTCGCCCCAGCGCCGCACGCGCAACACGCCGTGCATCCACAACCCGGCTCCCAACGGCGCAAAGGCTGCAACAGCCAGCGCCGTGCTTGATGTTGCCAGCAAGATGTCGGCCGCCTGGTGGCGTACGAACGGCAGCGGCTGCAGATCGCGCAAGCGCATCCAGGCCACGGTCCAGGACGCCCAGTCCGTCGTGAACAGGCCGCCCCATGCGGCGAGCAGCAAGCCGCACAGCACGAAGGTGCACATGGCGCCAAAGCGCATCCTGGCAGGTGGGTGTTGCGTTGCGTTCGCATCGATCATCGCACTCAGCGCCCTGTCGCAGATGCCACCCAATGGCCGCGCCAGGGCCATGCCTGCGGCTGCACCGATACCATTGGCAACCAGATCGGCGGGCGAACTGACGCGCGCCATGGTGAACGCCTGCGCCCATTCGATGCCAATGCTGACCGCCATGCATCGGCCCCAAACAGACAGCAGGTCCACCACGCGTGGGCCTGTGCCGTCCGATCGGCGCCGCGCCAGGCTCCATGACGCGCCCAGCGGAATGAAGATGGCGACGTTCGTTAACCAGTCCGTGGCCGATCGGTGCTGGCTGATGGTGGCCAGGCCCTGCCGGAAGATCAGTCCGATGTCTGACAGCGGCAAGATCCGAAAGTCAAGCGGAAGCACGCTGCCGTACACGAGAAACAGCATCCAGATCAAGCCTGCCCAGCGGTAGATGGACTGCGCCCGGGTTTGGTGCAAGGTGGCGATCATCGTGGGCGAGAGCCTTTTCATGAGCGGAACAACGGGGCGGCCGCCATATGGGGCGTTCTGACGTGCGTCGCGGCCCATGCCGGACTTCGCACGAAACGGCCGCTTGCGCCGTGCCTCGTCACCACGGGACCTGGAGTGTCAGTGCAAAGGCCGTCATGCATGGTGCAACTCGCCTGTTCCGAAAGCCGATCGATGGCGTCGAGCGCCAGCGGCAATGCTAATCGGTATGACGAACGCATTTGCGTTCGTAGGTGGACACGTGACATGGCTCTCGGCAGCGACAGGTGAATGTGTCGCAATCGGTTGACGCTCGAGAGAGTCAAACCCCCGTTCGCCCGGCTGGTCCGAAGGACTAGGCGTGCCCGGCGGGTGGTGGCTTCGCGTGCATGGACCGGATCAGTGGCAGAAGCGTGGCCTCGTTCGAGTCGGTCGGCACGGACACGATGCCGGCCGTCTGGTCGGTATTGAGTCGTGGCAGCCGAGTCGTCTCGACCCGCACATGCTTGAAGGTGCGGTTGATGTCCTGGGCCAGGATTTCGGCGGCCGACTTGGCCATGGCATATTCGGTCATGCCCCTCGGGCGTTCATCGATGGCCACCGTGGATGGAAGGCAGACCTTGATGACGCCATCCGTGCGGGCGGATTCGAGAAACAGGCACAGTTCATGAAACCGGGTCACGTAAGTGGCGCAGAATTCCTCGAACAGTTGTGGATCGAAGGTGCCTGGCCGCTTCCTGAAAATGCGGGGTGTTGCAAAATAGTACACGGCGTCGACATCCGACCAGTCGAGCGCCAGGTCAAACAGCCGGTCATGCGACAGGTCCAGTTTCCGAATCTGGCAACTGCCCCCGCCAGCCGCATTGATCTCGTCGGCGACTCGCCTTGCATCGTCGTGGCCGCTCGCGTAAGTGATGACGCTGTTGCCGTTGCCGGCGGCCAGGATTTTCGCGACCAGTTCGCCCAGTCCCCGCGAGCCTCCGATCACCAACGAGCAGGACTGCGCGAATTCGCGAGGCTGGACCTGCCGGGACAGCTCCAGCATCGACGCCTGGCGCTGCGCCGGCGGTCGCTGGAAGGCTTGCAGGCGGCCGGAAATCTCGCCTGCGAAGCGGACGTCAAACAGCCGGAAACGTGGGTCGAAACTGCGCACGTGAAAGCGCAGGTGTCGACTCTGCGCCTCGCGCGGCGTCGGGCGCAACGTCAGCGACGAGAACACGGAATGGAGACCTGGACAGACCATGCCGACGAAGTACGACAGCGCCATCAGCGAAGCCACCGCGTCGGCTCCGACCAGGCGGCAGCAATGGGGAAACGCTTCCTGGGCGCCGCCGTCTTCGATCGGCAGCACGTAATGCTGCCCTGCATGGGCATCAGGTTTTTCGTCCATCGGAATGGACATTGCGGCATCAAGGTTTCGCGCATCCTCCACCACTGCTGCCGTTTCCGACGGCGATGGCCGGTCCGTGTCCGTTGGGGGGGCGTGCGACAAGGTGACATGCGCGCAGTTCAGTGCGCCGACATTGGCCTCGACGACCGTTGTCTGGTGGGAGCTGGAGTGGTAGATGAATTCGACCTGGTCGCCGACACTGACGGGGTTGCGGAACACGCACTCGATGTGGGTCAACGGACTGCCGGTTGCTTGCGCCCAGCGTTCGATCGCATCGAGCAGAACATGGATGCCATGCACGACCTGCCGGCCCGTGAGCAAGCGGCGTGCAGCCAACGGATCCACGTGGATCGGATTGACGTCCCGCGATACGCGCGCAAACGCGTCCTGGTCGCGTGGTTGATAACAGGTCGTGCCGAGCGGCTTGGCTGTGTCGGTCATGGTTTGTCGTACAAGGTCACGCCACGGCGGGCAGCATCGAGCAGGCTATTGGTCACATCGGCAGCGCGCGTCGAGAACAGGGGAACGTGGTGGAACTTCCATTCCTGCAATTGTTCCGCGCTCATGATGTCGCGAATCTTCCAGATGTTGAATTCCCACAACAAGCCGCGGCCGGTCAGACGCGCCTGGACCTCTTCCTTTCCGTCGACCACCGTGACCTCCAGATCCGTACCATTGCCCCTGGGAACGGGAAACGCGTCTCCCATGAGCCCTTCCACATGGTGCGCCTGCGTCAGGACCTGGTAGGTCTTGCCGATTCCGATGATGCGGGTATCGTGCTTGGCCATGAAGTCGAAGGGCGACCCGATACCAGCGGGATAGTCGGCCAGTTCGTGCCCCCGCGTCAGTTCCCGGGCCAATGGTCCGAGCGCCGCGACCCGGTACACCGGATGCCGGCTTTGTACGACACCCGGCATGCGACGGAACAGTTCGGTCGCAATGCCCATTTGCGACGGGCTGCGTTTGAGATCGTAACGCGGTCGCTGGACGAGGGTGGCATAGGCACCACCGATTGCCGGGTCGCCGAAGTAGAAGGTCGGCATCACCAGCGTCTTGTCCGGGCCGCAGAATTCCATCAGCATCTTGACGAGGTCGAGTGGTCCACCGGTATACATTGGGTGCAAGTGGTTGACGGAGCTGTGGACCATCAGGATGCTGAAATCCGAGCCAACCCGCTGCTCCAGATGCTTGCGCAGGTCAGCAGCATCAAAGGTGCCGTGCACCATGCGCATCAATGGGTGCAGCTTGCTGCGCGCCGTGAAATACACAGAGCGCAACGCGTCGATGCGACGCCGATCGAGATAGCGGACTGCGAGCCCGGACAGGGCCTCCAGCGGACTCATGGCGCTGCGCCGTTGTCCTGCAGGTATTGCACGATGGCCGGCACGGAGTTGAGTTTCGGGAAATCTTCCACGTCCAGAAAAACGTCGAACTCCTGCTCAAGCGCAATCATCAGGTTGACGTGCCCCAGCGAGTCCCATGCGACAAGATCCTCGTTCGTCGTTGTCGCGGTTACCTTGTCCGGAGCAACCTTGAGTGTCATTGCGATCACGGATTGCACTTGCGTGTAAATGCTCATGGTGGGTCTTCCTGCAGAGGGATTGATCGGATGGGACTACGAAGGCTGTCGCATCAGTCCGAAACGAGAATGGCAATCGGGTACGCCGATTGCGCTGGCGGTGGCATGTCGGCCAGAAGCCAGCCGAATCGGCCATCCGACCTGGGCGTGAATCCATGGTCCGGCAGAAAGGTCCTGACAAGTTCGTTCTTGGGCGTCGGGATGAATTCGGCGACCAGTTCGCGACAACCCCGTTCAACCAGACGACGCATGACGCAGTTCAAGAACGCTGATTCTGCCTGGCGCCCGATGACCCGGCACGACATGAGAAAGGTGTCGAGCTCCGCGCCGCCCTGATCGTTCAGTCGCACGATGGCAAGTCCCACCACCCCGCTATGGCCAAACACGTCCGACAGCGCGAAGTCCGCGACCAGGTACTGTTCGGACGCGATGAAGGCCTGCATCTGCCGTTCGTCGTACCGACGGGTCGTCAGGTTGAACTGGTTGGTCTTCTGGGTCATCTGGCTGAGCCGCGTCAGGTGGGCTGCCTTGTCGAAGCTGACCTCCATCTTCATGCCGAGAGATTCGAGGTAGTCGCTGGCGGAAACGGCACCGTTGGCGACAGCGTCACGGGCTTCGCGGCGCTGTCGCTCCTGTGCGTACATCTGTGTCTTGGCCAGGTCTTCGTCGGTCAGTGACAAGATCTCCAGCCGCGCCACATGCTCAAGGCAATCCGGAATCTCGATGGGCCGCGCCGGTGTCTGGATCACCTCGACTTGCGGTAGTCGCTGCCGGACTGCGGCACATTCGTGATCGCTGTCGTCGACGAACAGGAAGGATTCGAGACCGAGATTGAGTTCAGCGGCAAGTGACTCCAGGTTGTCGGGTTTCGGCAGCCAGTTGATTCGCCGGGCGGCAAAATGGGTACTTCGCAACAACTGGTGAGGGTGGGTCGCAAGTACTTCATCCACGTCGTGTTCGTTGTTCTTGCTGCACAGTGCCAGCAGGAAACCGCGTTGCTGGTAGTCGAGCAGGCGGCGCTGAAACTGGACGAACGCGTTGCCAGGATAGTCCGGCCCCAGGGCGATGCCTTCGATACCGTCTTCTCCAACAATACCTCCCCAGAGCGTGTTGTCTGCGTCCAGGACGATCACCTTGGCTTTGGGACGCTGCATTACGGCGGCCAATGCCATCAGGCGCCTGGCGAATTCGTGTGCCGCCTCCGGCGAGAACGGGTAACGGGCCGAATACCACAGTCGCTGGTCGAAAAAGCGGGCCCGGCCGACCTGCAGCATGACTTCGTCCAGATCCAGGAACGTGGAAGAGGCGATGCTTTCGCGCATGAAGGCGCCCATCGCGGATTTCAGGCTGGACCACCACATGGACTCGGATCGCTCGGACTGCGCGTCATAGATGCCGGCGCCGGGGCCTTGCAGCGCGGGCAACAAGGTCACGACCAAATGGCCTACCTTGTGGCTGCGGAACTGCTGCACCAGGGTCTTCAGGCGCGCCAGTGCCTCGTTTTGCAACGCTGCCTGCCCGGCGGGATCGAATCGGCTCACGGGCGCAGACAGGTCGGGATGCAGTTCCTCGCGCTGCAGCATCAGCAAGGTCATGTCCGGCCGCTGCTGCACCAGGGCGGAATCGCTCTGCGCCTGCTGCATCAGCGTGCCGTACGGCGCATGCCAGGCTTGCAGGGCCAGTCCTTCGAGCGCCGCAGCGAACGCAAGTGCCGGATTCATCAACTCACTGGTATAGGAGTGTGCCACTGCAAGCCGGAATTCTCGCGTCGGCGGCGACAGTGCAAGGGCGCGTTCCGTCAACCTGGAAACGTCGCCGGTATTGAGCGGCATGCGTGAACGCGCCAGACGGGCCCGGAGCTCTACCCGGTCGTCCAATGCGAGCAGGTCATCGATCGAGTGGTTGGTTTTTCCCATGCGGGCTATTCCATTTCCTTCATGTAGCCGTAAGGCGGCCTCTGCGCATGTTGTTCGCGCCCAGGTCAACAGGACCGCGTCGACCGGGCAGGCAATGCCCAGGCCTTTTCCCAGCGATCGAGCATCGGCAGTATCCGGGTCCGCAAGCCGTGCCGCCGCGTTTCAGTAAAGAAACCGATGACGCCGACGGACAGCGTCGTCAGCGCCGTGACGCTCCACCAATACCCGCTGCCTTCCGGATCGCCCTGGACCACGGCGGCCCAGAAGAGAAACAATGGCTGGTGCAGCAGGTAAAGCGAGAAAGTGTAATTTGCCACGAAGCGCACCGGACCGGCAATTGCCATCAACACGCCTCCATGGACCTCGACGATACGGCGCACCGCGGCAAAGTTGGCGAACACGATTGCACCCAGCAGGTAGTCGGCAAATACCCGCTTTGCAAATGTGAGCTGGTACGTCAGATCCGGGCCTACGAGCGCTGCGAGCCAACCTTCGGCAACTGCCATCATGTTGTAGCGGTGAAACATGACAAGGCCGACGATGGAAAGTGAGGCCATTACCCAGGCCAGGGGAAGCGACAAATTGCGCAATCCGCGCCATCGGTATAACGCAACGCCCATCCACCAGATCGGCGCGAGCATGACGACCTTGGGGCCGATCACCAGGGCCGTGATCGCTACCAGCAGCCAGCCAACCCGGGCGGGCAGGAACATGACCATGGCAAATGTGACGTAATTCCACCACTCGAAGCAGATCGACCAATATGGCACGTTCGAGAAGCTGGTGATGGAGATCAGCCACACCTCGTTGAGCATCAACAAACTGGCCAGCAGGCGCACGGCAAATTGGTCGAAGGGGTACTGGTAGATCGCAGGATACAAGCTGCGACCTATGGCGTCGAGGACGATCGTAATCACCAGCGTCGGCGCCGCAACCGAGTACACACGAGAAATGCGGCTGGCGGCAAATTCAGCCAGCCTGTTCTCCTTGGTGTCCGTGACGAACGCAATCACGAAGCCGGACAGCACGAAAAACACGATCACGGCACTGTGGCCGTAGTCACTGGCCGGCAGCTTGTCTGCAGTGAGAAAACGCTGGTTGGAATGCCACATGTAGACCAGAACTGCGGCGGCGAACCGCACCAGGTCCAGATAGACCGAAAACGGACGGTTCATGGCTGCGTTCATCCCCATATCCTGCGCACAGCCTGTTCGCCCAGGCGTCGCAGCGTCGACGGCAACCTTGCGCAGCCCAAAGGCGCTGGGGGGGCGTTGTCGATGTCGATGTTGCCATCGGCGAAGGTGCGCAGGGCGATCCGGTCCTGCTGCCGTTCGAGATAGGCGCAAAGTCGCTCGAAACGCGCCACGACCAGCATGTCAGGTTCGAGGCTTTGCTGCTTCAGCAACTCGAAGTTGTGCGACAGGATCACGAAATGCTGGTGGCCATTTCGATGCGCCGAGGAGATCGCGTCGCGCATTTCCTCGAATCCACACGCGCCGACCTGAGCGGGCCGCAGGCGCCCGATTCCATCCTGGAATACGGTCATGGGCAGGATCCGTACGTGCTCGAATTCGATTGGATATCGGAAGTCCAGTTTGTCCCGCAGGTCGGGCCCACTGGCCGGAAGCACGGCATGCAGGCTGCTGTCGATGCCGATTCCCAACGCAGCCAGGGCGCGATAGGTGTCATGGTTGCTGGCAAAGCTTCCAGCCCGGAAGGCATGGACTTCGCCAACGCCTGCCTCGGCCAGCAGGCTGCGTCCCAGTGCGATCAGGGTCGTCTGCTCAGGCAGTGAATAAAACGACAGGTTCTGTCGCTTCGTGGTCGCACCCGCAAACACCAGGGGACGGATTTCATCGGTCCATTCCGGATGCAGATGGAGCTGGACGTCATGGCCCTTGTCTCGGATCATGTCCACAATGGTGCGCAGATATCGGGTTCCGAAACGCGCGGCAAAGAGTGGTTCGACAAAAAAAACACCCTTGAGCCCGTGGCGATTCAGTATTTCCAGGGTCATGGGAAGCGCGTACTCGCCCTTCGACGACTTGCCATAAACGTAGCGATCGAAACTCGTCGGAAATCGCCCGTCGAGATCGCTCCAGTCGCCGCACCAGACCTCGACGTCGAAAGTCAGGTACAGCTGCATATCGAACAGGCCAAGAAATGAAAATGAGGTCGGGGTATAGCCATGGCTCGAACCAAACGTTTTCCAAGCTGCGGACGTGTCCGATGCTAACCGAGTCAGTGGCGCTGCCGATTGTGGCGTTGCGCCAAAGCCGCGATACAGTCCGTGAGCCGCGTGCGCACCCGCGGCCGCATCGACAGAGTCCCACGAGCCAGGGGTTGACTGGCATATTCCGGGTCGAGCGCCGTCGTTATACATTCTGGGGTGGTCGTTTCAAGCGTCGTCAAGCTCGTCGGAGGGTGGCGCCTGGCATGGTCGGCGGGCCAGTCCCGCAAACGACGGGTCATCACAGGTGACCTGCCCGATACTTTGGCCAACGGACTATTGCAGGAGATCGAGTGAAGCGAGTCTTGATGGTGGCCTACCACTTCCCACCCTTGGCGGGAAGCAGTGGCATTCAGCGCACGCTGCGTTTCGCGCAGCATCTGCCGGCGCTGGGCTGGCAGCCCCTGGTTCTGAGTGCCGACCCGAGAGCATACGAATTGACGAGTGCCGACCTGATGCGCGAGGTCCCGCCTGACATGGTCGTCAGGCGTCCGTTCGCGCTCGACACGGCGCGTCATCTGACACTGGGAGGCCGTTACCTGGCGTGGATGGCCAGACCAGACCGATGGATCAGCTGGAAGTTCGCCGGCATCCGCGAAGGCAGGAAGATGATCCGGGAGTTCAGGCCGGATGTGATCTGGTCGACCTACCCGATTGCCACCGCACACGTCATTGCCCAGGCGCTGCATCGCAGCAGTGGAATCCCATGGGTCGCGGACTTCCGCGATCCCATGGCGCAGGTGGACTACCCGCCGGACCCGGTGACTCGCAGCCATTTCCTGCGGATCGAACAAGGCGCAGCCGAAAACGCAGCCTTGTGCGTGTTCACGACGCCAGGGGCCGCCCAGGACTATCGCCAACGTTATCCATTGGCAGCCGAGCGGACGGTCGTGCTGGAGAACGGTTTCGACGAGGAGAGCTTTTCCGCTGCAAGTGCCCTTGCACCCCGTCGATCCGCGTCGGCAGGCCGCCCTCTGGTACTTTTGCACAGTGGCATCGTCTATCCGTCCGAACGCGATCCGACGCAGTTGTTCGCTGCTGTCGGACAGTTGCTGAAGTCCGGCCAGTTGCAGCCAGACGACCTGCGCATCCGATTTCGGGCGGCCGTTCACGATGGGCTGTTGCGTGGCCTGGCACGCGAGCACGGCCTTGACGCCGTGATTGAACTGGCACCGGCAATCGCCTACCGCGAGGCGCTGGCCGAAATGATGGCGGTGGACGGCCTGCTGGTCATGCAGGCGAGCAACTGCAATGCGCAGATCCCCGCAAAGGTCTACGAGTACCTGCGGGCGGGCACGCCCATCCTCGGGTTGACCGACCCGCGCGGAGACACGGCGCAGGTGCTGCGCGATGCTGGACTATCTGCCATCGCGCCCATTGATGCAATCGACGAGATCAGCGCGTTGTTGTTGCGATTCCTTCGCGACGTACGCGACGGATCCGCGGAGCTGGCGTCGGCCCAGGCAGTGCAAGCCGCGTCGCGGCAAGGGCGCTCCAGGTCCATGGCAGAACTGTTCGCGCGCGTCGTCGGCTCGGCGCAACGGTGAAATCGCCCACCGACTGCGGCGCACGGGCGGCCCGACCCGGGTTGCCTGGCCGAAACGTCCGCTGAATACCTGTCATGTCCACCCGTCTGTCCTTGGTCTTTTCTTTTCTCGACCGCTACGCCACTCTGTTCGTCAGCATCGTGTCGTCGATGCTCATTGCACGGCTGTTGACTCCGGAGGAACTGGGTGTCTTTTCGGTGACGATGGTGTTGCTCGTCTTCGTCAACACCGTTCGAGATCTCGGCGCCGGCCAGTATCTGGTCCAGGAGCGCGATCTGACCACGACGCGGATTCGCGCTGTGTGGGCGGTACAACTGGGACTGGGTTTGGCGTTGGCCATTCTCGTATTCCTGGCCAGTCGTCCCGTTGCCGCGTTTTATGACGAGCCGCGCATGCGCGACATCATGCTGGTGGTCGCGCTTAGCTATGCCATCAATCCGTTCGGATCTCTCACCTATGCATGGCTCATGCGCGAGATGCGGTTCAACCATGTCGCACTGATGCGGTTCTCGTCGTCGACATGCGGCGCCATGGTGTCTGTCTGGTTGGCGTGGCATGACCTGGGCGCCATCAGCCTGGCTTATGGCGCCTTGACGTCCACCTTCGTGAATGCGCTGGTGGCAGTGTATTTTCGGCCCCGGTCGTTTCCCTGGTTGCCAGGGGTCGAGGAGATCCGGCGGGTATTGGCCTTTGGTTCAAGGTTGACCGGAAGCACCATCGTCACGGTCATTGCCAATGGAGCGCCCGAGTTGCTGGTTGGCAAGTTGCAAGGGTTGACGGCGGCCGGGCTCTATTCGCGCTCCAGTGGCCTGGTGCAGATGTTCCACCGGCTGTTTGTCGATGCCGTCGCTGCCGTCTGTCTGCCGTGGTTTGCCAAGAAGTCGCGGGAGCAGGGCTGTTATGCAGAGCCCTTTCTCAAGGCGACGGCCTATGTCACGGCGTTCGGCTGGTCGTTTTGCCTGGGCATCATCTGCCTGGCGTCCCCGGTGATCCGTGTGCTGTACGGCGACCAGTGGGGCGAGTCGGTCGATCTCGCCCGGATACTCGCGGCGGCCATGGCATTCACCGTTCCGGCCGCCTTGTGCCAGACCGCTCTGCTCTCTTCGGGGGCCGTGTCGTCGATCGCGCGTGTCACGGTGGCGAGTGCCGTACAAAGCGTGGCCTTGGTCGTCATTGGTGCGTCGCAAGGTCTCATGGGCGTCGGCATTGCCATGACGGCGGCGGCCGCCGTGACTGCCGTCATCTGGTTGCGCACCACGGTGCGGCACGTGAATGTGCCCTTGCCGGCGTTGTGGCGCGTCTTCGGGCGCAGCGGATGTGTCGCCTGTTGTGCGGCAGTCGGACCGGCCATGGCCGTGTGGGTGTATGGCCCCGTTCCCGTCGGTGTGCTGCAACCGTTGCTGCTTGGTGGACTGACCGGCCTGGCCGGGTTCGTTGCCGGCGTCTGGTTGTCGCGGCACCCCCTGCGAGAGGAGTTCGTCGTGATGTGGCAAAAGCTCAGGCCTTCGCGTAACTGATCGCATGGGGTCAGCCATGCAAAGCCGCATCAGGGGGCTTGCCGCGTCAACAGAATGTGAATCCAGTTGCCATGAGGCTTGAGGAACGGCTTTTGCAGTCGTGTACCGGCAAAGGCCAACTTGGTGGCGATCTTCTGCCACAGCCGCCGTTCGGGTGGTGGCAGGAGCTTGTGGTCGCAATGGATGCAGGGCTCGTCCTGAACATAGGTTCCATAAGGATTACCGGCGAGGTCCATCAGCCAGGTGGACAGATTGTTGGTGGCGGCGGCATTGGTCCCTACGAAGGACTGCGATGCTACGGTGAAACCCGGGAACAACCCGGCCAACCGGTGCTCGTCGAAGGTGTTGACATGTCCCCATGGCGGATTGATTCCGCCGCAATGGCCGCAGGTCGTGCGGCCTAGCCGGATGTCCTGCCTGTAGGGAACGCCAATCAGGACGTGGTTCTTGCTGACACGCGCCAGCTCGCGACAGGCGGTGGCCAGCAAGTTCGATGGAATGTGCTCGAGTACCTCGGCGCAGAACACGAGGTCGAAGCTGGCATCGGCAAATTGCAGCGCGGTGATATCGCCTTGTACGCAGGTCACGCGCGGGAAATCGAACTCCGGGAGGGTCAGGTCCAGTGCGGTGACCTGTTCGAAGCGTTTTGCGAGCAGTTTCGACAGGTAGCCGTCGCGCGCACCAACATCCAGCGCGCTGGCCCCAACGGCGGGTGCCATGCGCATCAGATCTGCGATGCGCGCCTGTTCGGAGTCACTGTTGCGGTAGTCGGTAAGTTCCATGAATCCTCCTGCGGCGAAACACCTGCGCCCGTCGGTTCAACTGTAGCCCACTCGCGGGTAACGGCTGGCACGGGACGGCACCTGTCGGCACGGTGTACCGTACTGCCCAGCCATGACGCGCCGGGGTCTCGCCCACGCCAGGGCATGACCCGTATCGTTCGCACTCGATTGCGGCCGTCGGCAAGCCCACAGTCGACGGTGCTTCCGGCGATCGGAGAACCGCAACCGTCGACGTATCCCGGGATGCGCGCGATGGCGATGGCGCCAAGCTCCTTCGTGAAGCGGCCAGCCTCCCGAAAGGGCTGAGCCGGGTCGAGCGCTCCCACCTGACTGGTCTAGCGCGTGCGGGTCTGAAGCGATCACGCCGCATGGCTCAATTCATCGGGCCGGGGCTTGACGTACGTCCGACGCGCATCAGCGCGCGCGCGGATCTGAGCAGATCCGAGAAGCCGCATAACGCCGCCTCGAACTCCAGTTGGTGGATGTTTTCGCCATCCAGGAAGCGGCGCAGCGCGTGTCGCGGCGTTGCGTGGGAGTTCAGGCCTGGCACACAGGTGGTGGAGCTCTTCACCTGCATGGAGTCGAGCCATTGCCATTGGCGCTCTTCCCACAGTCCGCTGGGATAACAAAAATGCCGAGGTTCGTGCGCGATCCATTGCCGAAGGGCTGCGCGGTTGTCGGCAATCTCGCGTTCCGCGCGCTGCGCGTCGTCGCCCGAAAAGGTGTGTCGATGGGTATGAAGTTCGACGCTGACACGGTCGGCGTTCAATGTGCGCAGCGTCTGCGGCGCCATCAGGTGCAGCATGCGTGACTGGACGATGTCGTCATACGGCGTGTCCAGCAAGCGCCCGATGTTCTCGCACAGTTGGCAACGCTCCTGCTCGGTCGCATCGGCACGTTCCCCATGGCGGATGCAGTCCCACATCGCGCGGTCTCGCTGTGCGGGATCGCTCATGTCCACCGAACGATCCTGGCTCCATGGGAGGTCGACCAGATCGAGCCGGGTGCAAGTCGTCTTCCAGAACATGTATTGCACCGCAAGACGAAAGACCGGATTGGCGTGTTGTACGTAATACGTCGTGACGTAGACGGTGGCTGGGTAACGGTGGCGACGCAAGTGGGGCACCGCGACGCGATGCACGGATTCGAACCCGTCGTCGATGGTGATCACCAGAGCGTTGTCCGGCAGGTTGCGTGCGTACAGTCGCGCAACGGCTTCGTCAAGGGGCAATACGTGCAAGCCGTATCGCGCGATCGCCTCGAGACGCCGTGCGAACTGTTGGCCTCGGATGAACAGCTTGGGGCGAAACGCGGCCTCGTCGGCCAGTTCGAACCCGTGATAACACAGGATCTTCAGTCGACCGCGCGTCAACCATTGGGCAAGGCGAAACAGCCCGACCCACTTGCAGGCCTGCAGAAAGAGCAACTTGAACTCATGCATGCGCGACCTCGGAAGATGTGAACGAGGGGCTGGCCCACTTGCGCACCTTGCCGAAACGGCGCTGCCAATGGAACGACCCCTGGTATTCGAATCCCAAGGTTTCGATGACGTGGCGCGACGGGCCATTGTCCGCCAGGACCGAAATGTAGGCGTACTCGACGGCGTCATCGGCAAACGCTTCGCCCAGCATGTGCCGGATCGTGGTGCGGTAGAGTCCCCGACCCCTGAAGTCAGGGTGCGAGTAGAAATCGAAGAACGCGACACTGCCTGGCGGGAACGTGATCGACTGCCCGACTTCTGTCATATAGGACGTTGTGCCATGTGCGAGCCAGCCCACGTGTGCCAGTCGGTTGTCCATGGCCACGGTGTAGGCGACGGTGCCGTGCTCGAGGCGCGACAGCGCGCTGGAGAGAAACCCGTCGCGGCTCTGCCAGGACTCGCCGGGCTGGAAAGCCAGGAGGTCCGGCAATGCGTTGCGCTGTACACGCGTGTCCTGTTGCCGCTGCGTGCCGGCCAGCGCACGGTTTGCCCGGTAGACGCGGAACTCGCGGTCGGCGTTGATCCAGCCCGTCAGCTTGCGCAAGACGGACGATATCCTGACACGGGGGAGCTTGGCCGCCAGAGATTTCAGCTGTGCCGGAGACAGGCCGGCAGATGTGACGCAACGACGACCCCATCGCAGCACGGTCTCTTTGCCGGCGGCCAGTTTCCGGTTCATGGCCGATACATGGACCGTCACTTCCAGAACGATATCGTGGTCGTTGGCGAAACGATCCTTCCATGCGTCGCCGCCAGGTGTCAGGTCCAGCGCGCTCTTGCCGTCGCGGAGCAGTTGCAGACTCAGGTCCATGATGTGCAGCTTTCCGGGGGAGTGCTCCGCAAGGAATGGCGAGTAGAACAACATGCCGAGGTGCACCGTGTCACCGCTGTCGGCGCCCCAGAATGCCGCAATCGGCTCTTCGTCGAGAAACGTGACCGTGATGTATGCGCCGCTGGTGCCATTGCGCAGCAGTTCCCGATGGAAATCGCGCTTGTACGGGTCCTCCTGGAATGGCACGCTGCTGTTGACGGCGCCCTGCCGAAAGTCGTAGTAGCCAATCAAAGTATCGAAGATGCGATCGAGCTCGATCGGATCGGTTACCTTGCGGAAGGCGACTGTGCCGAGCCGCTTGAGCCGGTTGACGCGACTCTTGTTGCTTTTCTTGGCAAACGAGGCCTTCACCGCGTCGGCGTCCAGCGTCAACAGCGGGCGTCGATGGCTGCGCACATGGATGCAATGGCGCATGCCATCGATATTCGACAAGGTCTCGGCAAGGCCCTGGCGCGGCAGGAACTTGAAACTGAGCGTGGCGAATTCCAACTCGCGTTTGAGCTGCGACCAGGCGGCTTCGATGAACGCTGCATCGGCTCCGGGCGCGGCGAGCCATGTCTGGTATTCCGCCTGGTGCGTGCCAGCATGAGCCAGATTGCGAGCGGCCGAGTCATAGGCCAACAGCCAGAGACCATCGAGTTCGCCTGCACCATCGCGGGCCAGGGCGATGACGGGTTGCCATTGCGACGCGTACGCCGCATACCATGCGCAAAGGAATCCCGGCGACTGGTACGCCGTTGCATGCGGGCAGCGGGCGAGCAGTGCGCCCCATTGCGACAGGAATCGGTCATCGCGCAGCAGCGCGGTTGCCGCAGGACCATGCAACAGGCTTTCCATCGTGCCATTCATATTGTCGGGTTGACCTTCTCAAAAAATGCCCGCCGCGCGCGGAACTGCACCAATGGATGCCGGCGTTGGCCTGGGTTTTGCCGCGACATCGACGCAGCAGCGGAGCGGTGCCTGCGATCATACTGACAACCGCCCGTTGCACCTGCGTCGACCCGGGTATCTGCGGAAGCAGGCAGAAGCCGGCAGAAGCGGGCAGAAGCCGGGGGCTATAGTGCAAGCTAGGCAGAAGCGCGTTGAACAGGGGTGTAAGCAACCATGTGTGGCATCTTCGGTGTGATTTTCAAGGACGGCACCCACGTTCCGGACAAGGCCCGATTGATGGCATCGGCGCGCCAGATCGCCCATCGCGGACCGGACGGGCACGGCGTCCACAGCGAACCCGGATTCGGATTCGCGCATACCCGGCTCTCGCTGGTCGATCTCGATGCGCGCAGCGATCAACCCATGTGGGATGCGGGCAACCGGTACGCCGTGGTGTTCAATGGCGAGATCTACAACTTTCGGGAGTTGCGCGAGGAGTTGATGGCGCGCGGCGTGGTGTTCCGTACCCACAGCGACACGGAAGTCTTGCTGCAGTGCCTGATCGAACTGGGCCATGTGGCGGCCTTGCCGCGACTGCGGGGGATGTTCTCTTTTGCGTTCTTCGATCGCGACACTCGCACCGTGATCCTGGCGCGCGACCGTTTCGGCATCAAGCCGATGCATGTGTTCGAGGATGGCGAAAGACTGGTGTTCGCATCCGAAATCAAGGCGATGCTGCCGTGGGTGACGCCGCAACCCAATTCCATGCAGATCATCCGGTACTTGATGGACTTCGGAGCGCCCACCCGTGGAAGTGGCTTCTACGCCAATATCGGTATCGTGCCGCCTGGTACCGTGACGACGATACGGCCCGGGCAGGCCACCTCGCAGGACAGCTTTTGCCAGGTTGCCGACATGTTCGATCCGGCACTGGCCGAGGAACTTCAGCGGCTCACGCCGGCGCAAGCAGTTGACCGGGTGGACGAACTGCTCAATCAGTCGGTGCAGCGCATGATGTTTGCGGACACCCCGGTAGGTGCGTTGTGCAGTGGCGGCGTGGACTCGTCGGTGTTGATGGCAATCGCAACCAAGTACCACAACAACCTCGCCATCTTCCATGCGAATGTCGTGGGGCCCTTGAGCGAGTTCGATGCTGCGTCCGCGCTGGCCCGGCACCTGAAGCTCGACCTGCTGACCGTCGAAGCGCATGACGACGACTTCATTCGCTTGACGCCAGAAGTCATGCAGCATTACGAGCAACCTTTCTACGGGCATCCGCACAGCGTACCGTTCATGATGGTGTCATCTTTGGTGCACCAACATGGCGTCAAGGCCGTGTTGACCGGCGAGGCGTCCGACGAATGTTTTCTCGGCTATGAGTACCTGGCGCTGGAGCCGATGTGGGCCCGCTACGACAAGCTGGTGGATCGCTTGCGTGGCCTGGTGAACAGGATTCCGGTCCTCGGCGAGCGCATGTGGGCGAGTCCCGGCATCAGCCAGCAACTGATCCCCGACATGATCGGGCAGTTCCAGGTCCCTCTCGACATGCGTGATACACGGGAGACCTATGCAAGGCGGATGGAGCGCAAGCCTGACATGCGGGTGCGCAGCGTCGACATGTTGTCCAACCATCTGCGCACATTGTTGCATCGCAACGACACCATGGGCATGCGGGCCAGCCTCGAGGCGCGGTTTCCGTTTCTTGACGAAGACCTGGTGGCGACCGCCATCAATATGCCGACCCGCTTCAAGCTGCGCTTTTCGCCGACTGTCTGGGAGCGGGACCATCCGTTCATCCGTGACAAATGGGTGCTGCGCCGCGTCGCGCAGCGGTACCTGCCCGACACGCTCAGCCAACGCAAGAAGCGTGGCTTCAACGTATCCGCGTTCCGACGCATGCATGTCGACAGGGCCTTTTTCAACACCGGCTTCGTGACGGATCACTTCCAGCTCGGGCGCCGCGAGGCCGACCATCTGTTTGCGTCTGCGGATCGAAAACTCGAAGGTAAACTGATGATGCTGGAGGTTTGGGGGCGGCTGTTCTTTCAGGGGGCATCGGTTGCGTCGGTGCAGCACGATCTGCAACGCAATGTGGCCTATTGAGCGCAACTGCCGTCGCGGTCTGCACGACGAAATCACGGATACCGGAACACCGGATTCGCAGGAGACACCATGAATGATTCGACCCACCCAGCGGTTGCATTGACGACCGTCCACGCGCTTTTCTCGCAAACAGCGGCGACGTCGCCTGAGAAGATGGCGGTGTCCTGCGATGGTGCGCAGATATCCTATGCCGAACTGGAGTCGCGAACCAATCAGTTGGCGCGTCATCTGGCACATACCGGATTGCGCAAAGGCGATCTGGTCGGAATCTGCGTCGAGCGCTCGATCGACATGATGGTCGCATTGCTGGGTTGTCTGAAAGCCGGTGGTGTCTACATTCCCATCGATCCCGCCTATCCCGCAGATCGCATCAACTACATGCTCGACGATTCGGGCGCGCGACTGGTCCTGACCCAGGACGTGCTGCGCGATGGACTGCGGCGCGATGGTTTGCAGTTGCTGGCATTGGATGCCGACTGGGCCCAGGTCGCGCAGCACAGTGGCGATCGTCTTGCATCTGAAGTCACTGAGGACGATTCGGCCTACATCATCTACACATCGGGTTCCACCGGGCGGCCCAAGGGTGTGGAGATCCCCCACCGTGCCTTGTCGAACTTTCTGCAGAGCGTGCGTGCGGAGCCGGGCCTGGGGGCGGACGACCGGTTGATGGCCGTGACCACGCTGTCGTTCGACATTGCGGGCCTTGAGCTGTACCTTCCGCTGGTCGCGGGCGCGCATGTTGCCATTGCCTCCCGATCGTTGGGCGCGGATGGCCGTCGCCTGGCCGAGGCGATCGAAGCGCAGAAGATCTCTGTCATGCAGGCTACGCCGGCGACCTGGCGCTTGCTGCTCGAAAGCGGCTGGCAAGGGTCGCCGTCGCTGCGCGTTTTCTGTGGCGGTGAAACGCTGACACGCGAACTGGCGGAACGCCTGCTGCCGCGATGCGCCGAACTCTGGAATCTGTATGGGCCGACCGAGACGACGATCTGGTCGACCCTGCAACGGGTGTCCAGCGGAACCGGGCCGGTCAGCATCGGTCGCCCGATCGCGAACACGACAGTGGCGGTACTCGATTCCGAGTTGCGGCCGGTTGCCCCAGGGCAGGCGGGTGAACTGTTCATCGGCGGCGCGGGGCTTGCGGTCGGCTATTTCAAGCGGGCGGAACTCACGCGCGAGCGATTCGTTTCGCGGCCGGCACAGGTGGACGCAGGCGCGCGTCTGTATCGGACTGGCGACATGGTTCGCCAGAACGCCGACGGCACGCTCGATCACCTGGGGCGCGTGGACTTCCAGGTCAAGGTGCGGGGGTTCCGCATTGAACTGGGCGAGATCGAGGCGGCGCTCGACGCCATGGCACAAGTGCGTCAGTCCGTGGTGCTGGCGCGCGAGGACGTGCCTGGCGAGAAACGCATCGTTGCCTATGTGATTCCGGCCGGACGGGATGTGCCGTCAAGCAAGGACATGCGCGCAGCGCTGGCGGCAAGCCTGCCGGACTACATGGTGCCGGGCCTGTACGTGACGCTGGACGCGTTTCCATTGACGCCCAACGGAAAGGTCGATCGCAATGCCTTGCCCGCGCCGGAGTCACAGCGGCCCGAACTGGCCGATCGATACCAGGCTCCGCGAAACGAGGACGAGCGCAAGCTGGCTGCCATCTGGGCGGATGTGTTGCGACTGGACCAGGTGGGCGTCGACGACAACTTCTTCGAGCTTGGCGGCGATTCGCTCAAGGTGGCGCAGGTCGCCACTCGTATCCGAGATGCATTTCAGGTCGACATCGCATTGCGCCAGTTGTTCGAGCATCCGACCGTCGCTGGCATGGTGCCTGTGATCTCTGCCAGCGAACGTGCGCTTGCCAGCGTCGGAGAGCTTCAGATCGCGCAGGTCAGGCGGGGCGAGCATATTCCACTGTCATTCGCGCAGGAACGGGTGTGGTTCCTGCACCAGCTCGACCCTCGCAACCTGGCGTACAACTTCCAGTCCAGCATCGCCTTCACCGGGCGACTTTCGGTGCCCGCGCTGGAGCGTGCACTGGGCGAAGTATTGCGCCGCCACGAAAGCTACCGCACCACCTTTCCGACGGTCGATGGGAGGCCGGTGCAGGTCGTGCATCCCATGACCCCCTATCAGTTGCCGGTCATCGACCTCAGCACCAAGGCCACGCGCGAAAGTGCCATGGCGGCTTACCAGGCGTGGTGCAAGGAGGAGTTCCAGCATCGGTTCGACTTGTCCAGGCTGCCTCTGGTGCGGTGGACACTGTTCCGGTTCAGCGACGATGAACACATCCTGATTCACATGGAACACCACACCGTGCACGACGGCTGGTCGTTCAACATGTTCATGCTGGACCTGGTTGCCCTGTATCGGGCGTTTGTCAATGGCCAGGCGTCGCCGTTGCCGGAGATTCCGGTTCAGTTTGCCGAGTTCGCGACCTGGCAGCACGAATGGATGCAAGGGGCCGTGGCAGAGCGCCAGCTGGCCTACTGGCGAAAGCAACTGGCGACGATTCCGCCGCTGCTGGAGTTGCCGACCAAGGGAGCTCGGCCGGCGGCGCAGACGTTCCGTGGTGCGTCGCTGCGCCCAGAGGTGCCATTGCCGCTGTGCAATCGATTGCGGGCCCTGAGCCGGGCCGAGCGCGGCACCTTGTTCATGACGATGTTGGCAGGCTTCATTGCCTTGTTGCACCGCTATACCAGCGAAACCGACGTCGCCGTCGGTACGTTCTTTGCCAATCGCCGGGCGCGTGAGTCCGAGTATCTGATCGGCATGATCTTGAACAACGTCGTCATTCGCACCACGCTGGCTGACAACCCGACCGTACGCGAACTGATGGCCCGTGTGCGCGAGACGGTTCTCGAAAGTGCCGACTTCCAGGACGTGCCGTTTGACCGCGTGGTGGACGCAGTGCAGCCGCAGCGCGACATGAGCATGAACCCCTTGTTCCAGGTGATGTTCAGTTTTCATGACGAACCGATGCCGGAGCAGGGATTGCCAGGCCTTGACGTCAAGCTCACGCCTGTGCTCAGCAACGGGTCGGCCAAGTTCGATCTCGGTGTCATCGGCATTCCCCATTCGGCCCAGATCCTGGGGCTGCCCCAAGGCAGCGACCAAGACGGGTTGACCATGATCTGGGAGCACAACACCGACCTGTTCGAAACAGAAACAATCGCATCGATGTTCGACCACTACCAGGTCTTGCTGGAATCGATGGTGGCGAATCCGGATCAGCGCGTCTCTGAACTCGCGATCGTCGAACCCGAGGCGTATCGGAACTATCTCATCGGGTGGAACGACACCGCGGTTCCCGTTGCCGCCGCCGACTGCGTGCATGGCATGGTGGCGGCCCAGGCGGCTCTGACCCCTGACCGTGTGGCCGTAGTCTTCGAGGCGCGCCAATTGACGTACCGCGAACTCGACGAGGGCTCCAACCGACTGGCCGCCTACCTGCGCAGTCGAGGCGTGGGTCATGGCGCATTGGTCGGCCTCTGCCTGGAGCGCTCGGATCGACTGCTGGTGGCCTTGCTGGGTATCCTGAAGGCGGGTGCGGCCTATGTGCCGATCGACCCCGGATTCCCGATCGATCGGCAACGGTTCATGATCGAGGATGCCGCCGTGGCCGCGCTGGTCTGCGAGAAAGACCTGGACAAGCCACTGGCCGTGGAACGCATGGTGGTGATCCGACTGGACGCCGATGCCGGGGCGATCGACAGCATGCCTGCCGACGCCTTGGCGCTGAGCGACACCGTGGCCGACGACCTGGCCTACGTCATCTTCACGTCGGGGTCGACCGGCAAGCCCAAAGGCGTGCAGATTCCGCATCGAGCGCTAGCCAATTTCCTGCATGCCATGCGCAGGCGTCCCGGGCTTGGAGAGGAGGATCGCTTGTATGCGGTGACCACGCTCTCGTTCGACATCGCTGGACTGGAGCTCTATCTGCCTCTGACCGTTGGCGCACGCACCATCGTGGCTCCACGGCAGGTAGCCATCAACGGCGCGGCATTGGCTGCGGAACTGGAGCGCCACGAGGTCAACCTGATGCAGGCCACACCGACCACCTGGCAGATGCTGCTTGATTCCGGATGGAGTGGCGGAAACCGCTTCCGCGCCCTGTGCGGAGGCGAAGCCTTGCCACGTGCGTTGGCGCAGGACCTGTTGGCGAAGGTGGGTGAACTGTGGAATATGTATGGCCCGACCGAAACCACGATCTGGTCCACGGTGGCACGGGTGGAATCGGGTACGGGAACCGTCCCGATCGGCCGACCGATCGACAACACGCAGGTCTTTGTTCTGGATGCCTATGGCAATGGCGTGCCGGTGGGCGTCACTGGCGAGCTGTGCATTGGCGGGGCTGGGGTTGCGAAGGGGTACCTCAATCGTCCAGATTTGACGGCAGAGCGATTCATAGCCAATCCGATTCCGGGATGTACGGGTTTGCTGTATCGCACCGGTGATCGCGCGCGTTTCCGGCGTGACGGCAACCTTGAATGCCTCGGTCGCAACGACCAGCAGATCAAGTTGCGCGGGTTTCGCATCGAGCTCGGCGAAATCGAGAGCCGGCTGGACGATCTGGACGGCGTGGCGCAATCGGTGGCTATCGTGCGCGAGGACGTAGCCGGTGACGCCCGACTGGTAGCTTATGTTGTCGCGGAGTCGGGGCGCGAAGTTTCACCTGCAAGCCTGCTGGAAGGGTTGCGCACCAACTTGCCCGACTACATGTTGCCGAGTGCCTTCGTTTTCTTGCCCGAGTTCCCGCGTACGGCCAATGGCAAGGTCGACCGCAAGGCACTGCCCCAGCCAGACGGCGGCCGGCAACTCGCGCAATCGCGCTACGTTGCGCCGCGGACCGAACTCGAGACGCGGTTGCAGACCATCTGGCAGGAGGTCCTGGGCGTCGTGCCGCTCGGCATGACGGACGATTTCTTCGCCGTGGGAGGGCACTCGCTGCTGGCGGTGCGGCTGGTCTCGCAGATCGAGGTCCGTACCGGCAAGCGGCTGGAACTGGCCGTCCTGCTGAATGGCCGCACCATCGAGAACATCGCGCGCCACCTGGGAGACCATGCTCCCGTCACGCACGGGGCTGGCTTTTTCCCGTTGCAGGAAACCGGCGAGTATTCCCCGTTCTTTGCCGGTGGCAGCAGCCCCAAGTATGCGGACATCGCCAAGGGACTGGGGCCGCACCAGCCCATGTACCGGCTCGACCTGTACGCACTCCAGAGTCACCGACTCGCCCAAGGGCAGCCGCCGTTGCGGCGCATCGAGGACTTCGCGAGCTACTTCATTGACGAAATTCGCAAGGTGCAGCCGCATGGGCCCTATCGTCTCGGAGGCGGTTGCGAGGGCGCCTATCTGGCGTTCGAGATGGCGCTGCAACTGCAACAGCAGAATGAGCGCGTGGAGCGGCTGGTCATGTGGATTCCCCCGCCGCTGTGGGCGACGGAAGGTTTTTCGTGGAGACGTTCTGCGCCCGTCGTCGTGCTTCGGCAGTTGCGTTATTTCGTCACGGGCGGCGTGCTGAAGAACCCCAGTTGGGCGGCACTGCGCGTGCTGGCCAAGCACGAGTACATCGAGTACCTCATCATGCGCGCCTTGATGACCTACGCAGCGCCTGGGAAGTACGAGGGCAAGGTCACGATCGTGCGCACGGAGCACAGCCCGATCCAGACCTCGGCGGATCTCAACAGGCCGTGGGCCGACCGCGCGGCGGGTGGCGCCGACGTGGTGGTGGTGAAGGGCGACCACGCGTCCTGGTTCGACAAGCACATGGATCAGTTCGTCGGGGTGCTGCGATCCGCGCTCGGTATTCGATGATGGTGCCGTAGTGGGTAGTGCGGCACTGGGTACCGCTGCGGGTCGAGATGCTGGTGTCTGACCGAAAGCCAGTAGCGCCCATCGCCGTTCAGTCCGGCTCCAATAGCACTCGCGCGTCTTGCCAATGCAACTCGACGGGAATGCCGGCCGGCACCGCCAGCGCCGCTGCATGGTCGACGCTGGTGGTCACGTCGATGATTTCCAGCGGCGCCTGGCGTTCTTTCCAACTGGCGGTCCATTGCACGTGAGAGTGAGGCTCATCGTGCAGCGAGACCTCGAATGCGTCCAGCGGGAGCGACAGGCCAGCGCCGTCAAATTTGATCACGGCTTCCTTGCGACTCCAGCAGCGAAAGAAGGCTGCCAATCGCAGCTCTTGCGGAAACGCCATCAACACCCGCACCTCCCGCGATGCAAAAAACCTGGCGGCAATGGCGCTTATGTCGTCCAGCGGGCGTATCTGCTCTATGTCAATACCCACGGCACACGACTTGCTCACCGCCAACAGCAAGGTGTCGCCGCTATGGGATAGGTTGAAGTTCGGTCCTGCCGATTGAGTGCCGGTCCTGACCGCGGGTCTTCCTTGCGGACTGTAAGTGAACTGTACTTCGACCGGAGCACATTGCAGGTAGCGGCCCAGGATGCGTTTGGTCGTCGCACGCGACCGCAGCCAGCACTGCGCGTCCGCCGTGAGTCGGAACGCATCAACGCGGTCTCTTTCGTTGGCGTCGAGCACGGCGAGGTCCGATGCCAGCGCGGCGGCCGATGGTGCCTTGAGCGAGGCGATCCACAAGTCGATGTGGTGTGTGGTCATTCGCGACTATCGCCGGGCCGCCTTAGAAAGCCCGAACCGTGTTCAACCAGAGCTGTGCCTTGCTGCAACAGCACTGTGGTGCTTGTAGTGTCGCAGCGCTGGCAACAGATGCCGGCAATCGCGCAGGCCCAGGGTTTGGGCAAGCGCAGCGAGCCAGATACGTGGCATCGAGAACACAGGTGGCTGCTGCTTGAATCTGGAGGCGCGCAGCAGATCGGCAGACAATTTTGCGCGTTCTGCCAATGCCAGCTGCCGCAATGGAAGAGGGCCCGTCCACTGGTATCGGGCGGCAGTGTCGTGGGATACCGGGCACGGCACATGTCCCGGATAGGTTTGCCATGGGGTCCTGGTGGCGAAAGCAGGCAGGAGGTCAAAGAACGACGCGTAAAGCCTGTGCAAGATACCCCACTGCGATGGTGTCGCCGCGACTTTCGACAGGAATGCCGCGTCATAAAAGGGCGTCAGCACCTCCAGCCCATGCTGGTCGATGGTCTCGAAGTGCTTGAACAGGTGGCGCCGCTGATCGTTGAAGAGCAAGAAGAAGTAGATTCTGCGGCCCAGGTCGTGGACGGGATATCGGTTGACTTCGGACTTGACGCTGTCGACGATGTTCTTCGGCAGGCGTACCCGCGCCTCGCCGTTGAGGATTCCCACTGGGGCTGTTTGATGGTTGAAAGACATGAACGCGTCTACCAACGCGGAGACGTCGCCGGTGCGGGCGATGTCCAGCATCTGCGCGTTCATATAGACATGTCCCAGGCCGACGCTTCCGCCATCGCCAGACCAGATACATTGCGGCCGATCCACTCCGAGCTTCTGTTCGCTTTCCAGTGTGCGCATGGCCGCCTTCGCCAGGAACGCATAGTTGGCATACGCTGCGCCCGGCGAGCAATGCAGGTCGCAACTATCGGCGATCTGCCCGACAAAAAGGCGTGCGAACTCCAGGTCTTGTGAATGTTCGAACGAGAAATTGAGCGCCTCGACTTTTCTGCCGCCCTTCACCAGACTCGCAATGATGGCTCGTGAGTCCATGCCGCCGCTGAGAAAACCATAGACATGTCTGTCGCTGCCGGCTCGCAGTTCGATGCCGCGTTCGAACTCCGCATGGATATCCTTGGCAGCCTCCCCCATGTCGGTCGGCTGGTTGACAGGCGAGGCCCAGTCCCTATATCGCTCAAGCGTGACGCCGGACTCGGAGGCGACCAGCATTTCCGCTTCACGCAGAACCTTGATCCTGTCGTAAGGTGTCCGGTCCGCCAGTGGAAACGAAAAGACGCAGAGTTCAATCATGCCCTGGTCGGAAAGTCGCTTGTCGATCTGGGCAAGAGACTCGAGAACTCTGAGCGCCGTGGCAAAGACCAGCAAGCCGTTCTGCACCGTGTAATAGATCGTGCGCAGTCCGACCGCGTCCGTCGCAAGACGCAGTTCACCGCTTTGCGCCACGTGATGAACCAATGCGAAGCTGCCCCGGCTTGCCGCGAGCGCCTCTGCTGCCAATGCGCGCGACGTCTGCGCCAGCGACAACAGTTGTTGCTGGCGTTCCGGCCGCTTGCCTTGGCGCGTCAGGATGGGGTCGCCCGCAAGTGCGCAGATCGAGCCATCATCACTCTCTTGCCATGCTGGTTCGCCGAAAGCGCCCGAGTCCCATTTGGCGAGATACAGACGGCTCTGGTCGCTACAGTATCGGGTGCCCACGCCCTTGTCGGCGCGGCTGGTAATGCGAGCCAATGCGTCCTTGAGGTGCTGCGGCACGACCTGGTCACCATGAAGCGCATAGGCGCCAGCGAAAACGGTCATTCGTTTGGATCCACTTGATGCAGGTCGTCAGCGACGTACCAACTGCAATATCTCATTGCAACCCGCGCGGTTCGTGATCAGCGACAACCCGCCATAGGTGATTGCACCGGCGCCAATCATCAATGCAATCCGGGCCACCGCATGAGTGTCCGCAGGCAAGGCCAAGCCCGTGGCCCATACGGCGCCATACATCGCCGCACCGGCAAACGCTGGCTTGGCAAGCGTACCAAGGAACGGTTTCATGCGCAGCGCCAAGGCAGGCAGGGAGCGATGCAGGTTTGCCAGGAAGACGAGCGGGAAGGCGACGACCCAGCTCATGCTCAGGCCAGCTACGCCGTATTGGCTGCCTACGACAAATGACAAGGGCATGATGACGCTCGCCGTGACAAGGTTCTTGACGGAGATGTCTGGCCGCCCGACGGCATCGACAGCCGCAGGAAGGAAATTGCTGATCATCCTGAACGGCATGACCAACGGGAGGATCTGCAGGGGCAGTATCGCCAGTTCCCACTTGGCGCCGAGTACCAGTCGCACCAGCTCGGGCGCGATGCTGGATATGCCCCATAACACGGGAAACGCAAAGAATCCCAGAATCCGAACTGCCTTGAGCACATGGCGCGCGACGAGACCAGGGTCCTGCTGTATCTGGGCAAATGCCGGAAACGCGACCTGATTCAGCATGCCGGACAGCTTCTGCACTGGAAGCGATGCCAGATGCATGGCGACGGAATAGAAGCCGAGTGTCTCCTTGCCCAGCAACTTGCCTGCAATGAAGATGTCTGCCTGGGAATAGAAGAACCAGAGAATTCGTGACGCTGTGACGTTGCCGCCATATGCCAATAGCGGCTTCAGTCCCGCGACGGACAGGCCGGGCCAGCGGACATAAGGGGAAACCAGGTTCAAGCCAATCGACTTCCCAAGTACCGTCAGGGTGGAACCAGCCACCAGCGACCAGACACCATAGCCGGAATAAGCAAGCCACAAGGTCGCCACACCGCCGGAAACGTTGGCTGTCAGATCGATGAAGGCGCGAGCCTTGAATTTGAGCGCGCGCGCCAGCAGGGCCTCGGGAACTACGGCGAACGCCGAGATGACGAATTGCAACGAGAGCACGCGGACGACGTCGGTCAGCCTTGGCTCGTTGAAAAATGCAGCAATTGCAGGTGCAGCAGCCATCAGTGACAACGTCAACACAGCATTTACCATCATGATGACGCTGAACAGTTGCTTGAGCTTCTGCTCGTCTATGGCCGTGGACTGGACGATGGCGGGACCCAGGCCAGCGGCGGCCAACATGGCGAGCAGGGCGACGAATATGCTTGCCATCGCCAGCAGCCCGTAGTCTGAGGGACTCAGCAGGCGCATGATCACGATGGTCATCACCCAGGTCAGCAGTTGGCCCACGAAATTGGCGCCTGCGAGCCAACCGAAGCCGTGCATGACTTTTGTTTTCAGGCTCATGCAGTACCTGAGTTGCGCGCCAGCGCAGTGTTGTCCACACTAGGTACGTTCGCCGGAAATTGTGGGCAAGGCAGACTGGAATCGCCATTCGGCGTTGGCACGCGTCTATCGGAGGCGTTCAGCGCGGTCACCCGACACGGGATCGGGGTGTCCTGCGTCATTGCTTGTCTTCGGGCACGCGCTGTTGAGCTGGCGGTGCGGTCTCTGACCATTTTCCTGCCTTTACCAACAGATCCTTCAAGGTCATGTTGTTCAGGCCAAGTTCGATCGCCTTATGGGCGTGCTTGAGGGCTGCGTCGAAATTGCCCATGTCGTAGAACACCAAACCGACGTTCAGGTGCGTGAACGCGCTGTCACCGGCATTCGATGCCACGATGTCGGCCTGTGCCGCAGCGTCCTTGAGCCGCTTGGTCTGAGTCAGGTGGTTTGCGTAGATCAATCGAACTATCAAGTCGTCGCTGCGCCAGACAATTGCACGCTGAAACCAGCAATCCACGGTATATGGCGAACCGTAGGGTTTGTCGGTACCCTCCCGCATGCTGACCTTGGACATGGCGGTCAATGCACGGTGGTGATTCGGGAAGGCATGCAATGTGTAGCTGATGTCGCCAGCCGGGCGAGTGGTACTTTTGCCTCGCAAGCCTGCTTCGACTTCTGGCGTGAAGTGTGCACCTTCGACAATCGCTAGCAGCGCTTCATGAGACCTGAACGAATGGCCTTTTGCCTCGAAACGATCTGCACGGTAGTCGAATGGGCCGAACCGACCCTCCACGCGCAACGCGCCACAACTCATAGGCAACTGCTGCGCCGCAGCAACACTGACCAACAAGAGGTGCAGCAGCATGGCCAAAGTCAGCGTGCTGGCTCGACGCATGACCCAACGCCGGACTTGAAGTTGACCGCCGTGCATTGAAAGTTTCATCATGTTCCGTTCCGAATGAAGTGACGGAATATACGTAACCATAACCAGTCAGTCTGCAGTCGTTTCCTGCCTGCCGTTGGCCTTGCCGGATGTTTCGGTGGCGACAGTTGCCGATCTCTTGAATCGCGCGCGATACCGCTTGACCCACTCCTTTGCCGTCTTGCCAGCCATCTCCCGTACCAGTCCGTACAACCCACGCATATTGCGTGGGTTGTACGCCAAGATGCCCCACCGTTCTCTTCGGTGGTTCATCCAGGTTTGCTTGTACTTGTCATCGCCGATCATGTAGTCGACTTCCTGTACAGCGTCCTTGGTCAAAACATGCTCCATTAGCGCGCTAGTCACCAGTGTGCCTGGTGCAAATTGCTTGTAGGCTTCGTCGTATGCTACTTTGTAGATGCTTGCCTTTCCATTCGCGACGATCCAGAGCTGAGCAGCCAACGGTTTTCCATCCAGCCACGCTATTCCGACCCGCATCCACCCGTTTCGTGCGCAGAGCCGGATCAAATCCGGCACGAACCGGGGATATGGCTCCGGCACCTTCCAACTCTGGTCATACACCTGCTGATATGCCTGAATGACACGTTCGCATTCAGAATCGGACTCCACGACTTCCAGTGTGCCCCCGTTCTGGGACAACTTCTTGTTCATGCGCTTGATCGTGCTGCGCAGGGTTCCCTTGCGATCGGCTAGGTATTGCGCCCAGTCCCCTTGAACGTTCAGGTACCAGTTGCCAAAGCAGAAGTATCGAAAAGGAACCATCCCTGCCAGTCGCAGCGCCTCGAACATCGTACGATACGACTGTGTTTCCGGGTCCATTGGCGCCATGCGCAGCGAGGCGACCCCGCCTTCGTGTTTCAGAATCGACCGCAATAGAGGGACAAGGTCTGGCGCCTGTATGCCGGTACGCAGAATCGGCGCATACAGGGCGCTGTAGTAGTTGGCCAAGGCGCAAACCTGCTGTCCCAATGGTTGATTGACGACCAGTAAGGGTAGCGCGGCAACCGGCTTGCCATCATGCCGCAGTACGTAGAAGCGTACCCCTTTGTCTGTCGGAAAAACGGTTTCGACCAGATTGCGATACCACGCGATCCCCAGGTCGACGCTTGTTGCCTCCGCCTCTGCGAACATTTGTACAACGTCACCGGGAAGTGTGTCGGGGTGTCGAAAAATCTCTGTTTGAATCACTTGATCTGGCTTTCCTCGTTCGACCTCATTGTGCCAACGCTGTCGCTGGAGTGTTCCTGGACTTGCTATTTGCTGCAGTGCTTCGGCTACTCCGCGCAGTGACGATGGTTCAATGGACGCTGGTTCGGATCTATGCCGTTACCGGGCATCTTCTGACAGGGCCAGCGTCGCTGCGCGAATCATCCAGTCAAGCTGTCCGCGCGTCAGCTCCTGGTGGCATGGCAAATGCAGCAGATGGGTCCGGTATTGCATCGCGGAGGGACAATCCGAGACTGCCATGTCGTCCCAGCGCCAGACTGGGAGTCCACGCTGCTTGAGCGCGGCGAAATGCGTGTCCGGGTGCGCGATCCACAGGGGGAACATGTAGGGTACGCAGTCCGGTGCGACAGACGTATAGAGCGCCCTGCAATGAGGCATGCCGGCGACGGCGCGAATCCAGGCCTGGTAGTTGTGCTGGCGCCGTTGCGTGATGCGGTGAATGTCGGAGCGGAGCATCAACTGCCGCGAGACCTGCAGACCTGCGTCGTTTTCGGCGCTCGTATCGTACAGGTGCGATGTGCCGCTGCTGGAGTGTCGGCGGTGCAGTCCGGCCGGGGCTGCTCCCGTTCGCGTGGCGCCGGTGTGAGCGGGCAGGTCGTTCGGCGCTCCGGCAGCCCTGGCGCAATGACTGCGGGCCTTCTGCAATGCCCTGGCAGCACCTTTGCATTGTTTCAGCCAGGCCGGCGCCTGTGCGTCCTGCTCGGGCAGGGGGGCGCCATGGTTGGCCCACAAAATGCCCCCGTCTTCGATGGCGAAGAACTTGTAGGGGCTTGCAACCACATATCGCCCCCGTTTGCCGATGCGACCCGGCAACGATGGAAGGAACATGGCATGCGAACAGTCCTCCACCAGCGCAATGCCGTGGCGGTTGCACAAGTCTTCCACCGCGTCCAGGGCTTGTTCGAAACCGAAGAAGTGCGTCGCCAGCAAGGCTGCATGGCGCCGAGGTTGTTGACGAAGCAACTGCTCCAGCGCATCGAGGTCCGGCTGCAGATCAGGCCGCAGCGGATAGAGTGTGACCCCCGCTCCAAGGCTGATGGCAGGGTCCAACATGGTGCGGCAATGATAGGCTGGCACGAGCAAGGGCCGGTCGGGACCGACGCCGCAGAGCCGGAAGGCCTGTGTCAGGGCATACCGCCCGCGACTGTAGAAGCGGGCATTGGGCGCATCGAGCAGTGCGGCGATGGGGTCCTGTCGCTGCCAGTGGAACGATTGCCAACCCGGTAGCGGCAACACGGGCGCCCGCGCCGCCGGGAATCCGCACGAGGACGGATCGAAGCTCAGGTACTCGCGGGCCTGGGTCATCGGTCGGTCAACCAGTCGAGCGTGAGTTGCTCTACCTGGGATCGCAGTTTGGCGCTGGAGAAAGTGTGATCGGCATGCGCAAGTTCATGGCGCGTTCCGGTGCTGTTGTCCAGCGCCGCTGCCCAACTTGGGTCGGTCGCGGCGTATTCGAGAAATTCCCGGGCTGTGTAGTCGTCCGCACTGAGCAGCAACAGGGTGCGCCCATCCAGGGCCCGGTAGGCCTGGGCCATGCGCTGCTGGAACGCAGCGTCGGCATGCGACTGCGCGCCGCCGTTTCGCGTGCCGCGGGCCATGGTTTGCAGGTTGTGCCACAGGCCGGAAATGGCCGAGGCGGCGACTTTGCCGGAGAACAGCTTGGTCCAGAACTCAGGCTGGCGCAATCGATCCCGGTAGTAATGCTTGACATGGGCCCGCGCCAGGCTGGCTTCCGAGCGCACCCAGGGATTGAGGATACAGGCGCCATGGACGCGCGGGTCTTCGGTCGCGTGGCGGTACAGCAGGGAAGCCGATGCGCCGTCGCACAAGCCCCACAACACGACTCGGCGGACTCGGGGGAGCCGTTGTTGCATGGCATCGATGGCGGCGGCAATGTCGAAGGTGATGTGTTCGAAGTCGTGCAGCGAGCCGGTGCTGTCGCCCATGCCGCGCACGTCGAATCGCAGCACCGGAATGCCTGCCTCGGCCAGGCGGCGCGACAGGTGCAGGAACTGGCGGTGACTTCCCACCCTGTATTGGGGGCCTCCCACAACGACGACCAGTCCGATGTCGCTGCGCATCGCTTCGTCTGCCGGTGCCGCAAGTATGCCGACCAGGCTTTCATCCTGGCAGGTGAACAGGAAGGCATGTTCCTGGTAGTTCATGGTGCCGATTGCTTCGCGGATTGCTCCGGGAACTCGGCGGCGTCGAGTGCTGCGATCGTTGCCGCTACGAGTGCTGGCGCGTCCTCAATCTCGGTGGTTTGCCAAAAAGCCGGGCCGGGAACAACGTGGCCGCGAGCGGTCAGCCAGCCGGCTTGTTGCCACGTGCGCAAGGTCTTGGACGCCACCGGACTCAGGTCCGCGTCGTCGCGGGTGCTGAGTTCGAGCCATGCAATGTGTGCTGTCGAACCCTGCCCAACGGGGGGCGGTACGAGGCCCGATGGCTCCAGTCCGGCGGCGAGGGCGGGCGACAGCCGGTAACCGGCAATTTCCACGGGCCGGCCCTGCGCCAGATCGGTGCGAAGCCCGTCCATGACGGCCTTGGCCTTGCCGCTGGCGAGGTCGCCGGCTGCTTTCAGCCGCAGGAACTGCTGAAGAACCTGTTTTCCCGATGGCGTGGGTGCCCAAAACATGAACCGGGGTGCCATGGGCAGTGCGCGCGAGGCCTCCACCGCCAACAGGCAACCCACTCTCAATCCCCACAACCACAACGGCGCCTGCACCCGTTCCGCCAGCCACTGCGCACCACGCACGACGTCATCGACCCAGTCCTGCCATCGTGCATCGCCAAAGTCACCTGAACTGTCGCCACAACCCAACAGGTCGATCTGCAGCACGGTGTAGCCAGCCGCTGCCATGGCGCGCGATTGCAGCGCGGCCATGCGGCGCGACTTGTTCATTTCTTCGGCGAAAGGGTGGATGTACAACACGGCCCCCTTGACCGTGTCGCCCTGTGCTGGGTGATGGATGCAGAAGCGCTGGCTCGGTTGGTCCCCCGGCACGGTCAGGAAGAACGGCGTGAACGGTGCCGGCGGCCTAGTGTCGGACATCGGCTGGCAAGCGTGTGTTCACCCCAGGCATGCGGTCGTCAGCGACCCACGGCGAGATAGGTGATGCCCTGCGAGCGGACGAATTTCGGGTCGTACAGGTTCCTGCCATCGATCACCACGGGCGTTTTCAAGTTGTTCTTGATCCCATCCAGATCCGCACTCCGAAACTCCTTCCATTCCGTCACGATCAGCAGCGCATCGGCTCCCTCCAGGGCGTCCATTGCCTTGTCGGCATACCGCAGCCGCGGCTCGTCACCAAAGATCCGCTTCGATTCCTTCATCGCCACCGGATCGTAGGCCGTCACCGTCGCCCCCGAGGCAAACAGATCCGAGAGCAAGGTCCGGCTCGGGGCATCGCGCATGTCGTCGGTATCCGGCTTGAACGCCAGGCCCCACAACGCGAAATGCTTGCCGCTGAGGTCGTCGCCGAAATGCGCCTTGACCTTGTGGCCCATCACATGTTTTTGCGCGTCGTTGGCCGCCTCCACCGCGCCGAGGACCTTGAGGTCGATGCCCGCCTTGTCCGATGCCGTCTTGATCAGCGCCTTGACGTCCTTGGGAAAACACGAGCCGCCATATCCAGCTCCCGGATACAGGAAGTTGTAGCCGATCCGCGGGTCGGAGCCAATACCTTGTCGCACCATCTCGATATCGGCGCCCAGCTTTTCGGCCAGATTCGCCAATTCGTTCATGAAACTGATGCGTGTGGCCAGCATGGCATTGGCCGCATATTTCGTCAGTTCGGCGCTGCGCACGTCGGTGACGATCAGCCGTTCATGGTTGCGCTGGAAGGGCGCATACAGGGCACGCATCAGGTGGATGGCACGCTCGTCGCTCGCTCCGACGACGATGCGATCCGGTCGCATGAAGTCCTCGACCGCCGCACCTTCCTTGAGGAATTCGGGGTTGGAGACCACGCTGAACGGGGTTTCGACGCCGCGCCTGGCCAGTTCTTCGGCAATCGCGGCCTGGACCAGGTCGGCCGTTCCCACCGGCACCGTGCTCTTGTCGACGACGACCTTGTAGTCCGTCATCAGGCGTCCGATCGTGCGCGCGGCCGCCAGCACGTATTTCAGGTCGGCCGAGCCGTCTTCGTCCGGCGGCGTGCCGACGGCGATGAACTGGATCGTGCCGTGGTGTGCAGCCTGCTCGACGTCGGTCGTGAAATGCAGCCGGCCCGCGGCCACGTTGCGTTTGACCATCTCCAGCAAGCCGGGCTCGTGGATCGGTATGCCGCCATCCTTCAGGATCTGGATCTTCTGCGCATCCAGGTCCAGGCACAACACGTCGTTGCCGACCTCGGCCATGCAGGCGCCGCTGACCAGCCCCACATAACCTGTACCGATGACCGTGATCTTCACTTGCCGGCTCCCTGCATGCGCTCAGTCTTCCAGCTTGGCGCTGACAAAATCCGTCAGCGACCCGACGGTCGCGAACGTCGCGCCATCGATGTCGTCGTCGTCGACCACGATGCCGAGTTGTTCCTCCAGGCTGGTGATCAGCGTCACCACCGCCATGGAGTCCAGCTCGGGTATGGCGCCCAACAACGGAGTGTCGGGGCCAAAGGCGCTGGCACGGCCGCCCAGGCTCAAGACTTCATCGAGTATGCGCAAAACTTCCTGTTGGGTGTTCAATTCTCGCTCCGGTAGGGCAAAGTCACGTTTTCCGGCATTCTAGGGTCCGGGCGTGCACGGCCCATGTGCGATACTTTTTCGGCGTCATCCGCCGGCTGGGTGGTGCGCGCCCGCCCTCTGCCCTTCATGACCGAATCCATTCTGTTGCCGCAACTGATTGCCGTGTCCGCCGCGAGGCGTCCGCAGGCCCTGGCCCTGACCATGGGCGGCGACAGCATGTCCTACGCCGAGTTGGCCGACGCAGTGGCCCGATTCTCCAGTGGCCTCATCTCGCTGGGCCTGTGCCGCGGCGAACGTGTCGCCATCTATCTCGAAAAACGCTTCGAGACCGTGATCGCCAGTTTTGGCGCGCCTGCGGCCGGTGGTGTCTTCGTGCCGGTCAATCCCTTGCTCAAGCCCGAACAGGTGGCGTTCATCCTGCAGGACTGCAATGTGCGGGTGTTGCTGACGTCGCCCGATCGCCTGGCGCTGTTGCGCGACACGCTGGCCCATTGCCCGGATCTGCGCCATGTCGTAGTCACCGAGCCCGCCACCGGCCGGCTGCCGGATCTGCCGGCCTTGCACCATGCGTTGCCAGTGGTGCGCTGGTCACAACTGTTGGACAACCCCCCGGCCCCGGGGCATCGGGTCATCGACACCGACATGGCGGCCATCCTGTACACCTCCGGCAGTACCGGCAAGCCCAAGGGGGTGGTGTTGTCGCACCGCAACATGGTCGCTGGCGCCAAGAGTGTGGCCTCCTATCTGGAGAACACCAGCGACGACACCTTGCTGGCGGCCCTGCCGCTGTCGTTCGACGCCGGATTCAGCCAGTTGACGACCGCCTTCCACGCCGGCGCGCGGGTCGTGCTGCTCAACTACCTGATGCCGCGCGACGTACTCAAGGCGATGGAGCGGGAAAAAGTCACCGGCCTGACGGCCGTGCCGCCGCTCTACATCCAGCTGACGCAGCTGCAGTGGCCGGCGGGCAT
>CAXBDR010000004.1:0-43427 GCA_963974265.1 uncultured Rhodoferax sp. | reverse complement strand
TAGTTGACCTTGCGCTCGACGTAGCGGAACTGCACGACGGTGAGCACGATCACGATGGCCATCAGCACCACCGACTGTGCCGCAGAGCCACCCAGGTCCAGCGCCTTGAAGCCGTCGTAGTACACCTTGTAGACCAGGATGGCCGTGTCCTTGCCGGGACCGCCCTCGGTGACGGCATCGATGATGGCGAAGGTGTCGAAGAAGGCGTACACCACGTTGATCACCAGCAGGAAGAAGGTCACCGGCGACAACAGGGGGAAGATGATGGTCCAGAACCGCCGCCACGGGCCGGCACCGTCGATGGCGGCGGCCTCGATCAGGCTCTTGGGGATGGACTGCAGGCCGGCCAGGAAAAACAGGAAGTTGTAGGAGATCTGCTTCCACACCGCGGCGATCACGATCAGCGTCATCGCCTGCCCGCTGTTGAGCAGGTGGTTCCATTCGATGCCGATGCTGCGCAGCGCAAAACTGACGATGCCGATCGACGGCGCGAACATGAACAGCCACAACACCCCGGCCACCGCAGGCGCGACCGCATAGGGCCAGATCAGCAGCAACTTGTAGGTCGTGGCGCCGCGGATGATGCGATCGGCGAACACGGCCAGAGTCAAGGCCAGCAGCAGGCCGAAGCCGGCCACCAGCACGGAGAACAGAGCCGTGGTCTTGAACGAGGCCAGGTAGCTCTGGTCGTTCCACAGGCGTTCGAAGTTCTCGAGCCCGACCCATTGCACCGACATGCCGAACGCGTCCTGGCGCTGCAGCGACTGCACCAGCGCCTGGCCGGCCGGCCAGAAAAAGAAGACCGCGATGACGATGACCTGTGGCGCCAGCAAGGCCCACGGCAACCACCAGCTCTTGAAGCGGACGCGCTTTTCAATCGTCAAGGGACATGCTCATGGTGAGGGTTGGGTGCGCCCCGGCCCTGTGGCCGGGGGAGTGGAATATACCCGCAAAAAGAGGATGGCCGACCGGGCTTCGCCAGCGCGACCCAGGCCCAGGACGGCGGAACGGCGCATGTAACCGCCGGCGTACGGATGCCCGCCTGGACACGGCATCCGCATCGCGCACGGGTGTCAGCCCTTGTTGGCCTGCTGGAAACGCTCTAGCTGTTCGTTGCCGCGCTTGACGGCTTCGTCCAGGGCTTCCTTGGCGGATTTCTTGCCGGCCCAGACCTGTTCGAGTTCCTCTTCCATGATGGCGCGGATCTGCACGAAATTGCCCAGCCGGATGCCGCGCGACTTGTCGGTGGTCTTGCGGATCATCTGGTTCACGGCCGTGTCGGTGCCCGGGTTCTGCGAGTAGAACCCGGACTTCTCGGTCAGCGCGAACGAGGCGTTGGTGATCGGCAGGTAGCCGGTGCGCTGATGGCTGGCGGACTGGATCTCGGCGTTGGTCAGGTAGTTGAAGAACTGGGCCACGCCCTTGTAGTCGGCCTTGGGCTTGCCGGACATGACCCACAACGACGCGCCGCCGATGACGGTGTTCTGCGGAGCACCCGGCACGTCGGGGTAATACGGCAGCGGAGCGATGCCGAACTCGAACTTGGCGTTCTTCTTGATGCTGGCATAGGTCGACGAGCTGGCCGTGGCCATCGCGCATTCACCCGAATAGAACGGTGCGTCACCCTTGTTGCCGCGTCCGCGGTAGTGGAACAGGCCCTGCTTGGCCATGTTGGCCAGGTTCTCGATGTGGCGCACGTGCAGCGGGCTGTTGAACGCCAGGCGCGACTTGGTGCCGCCGAAGCCGTTGTTCTCCGTTGCGAACAAGGTGTTGTGCCAGGTCGAGAAGCTCTCGAGCTGCGTCCAGGTCTGCCAGCTGGTCGTGAACGGGCAGGAAACGCCGGAGGCCTTGAGCTTGCCGGCGGCCAGCACCAGTTCGGGCCAGGTCTTGGGCGGGTTGTTCGGGTCCAGCCCGGCCTTCTTGAACAAGTCCTTGTTGTAGTTCAGCACCGTCGTGGAGCTGTTGAACGGGAAGCTCAGCATCTGGCCGCTGGGCGCGGTGTAATAACCGACCACGGCCGGGATGTAGGCCTTGGGATCGAACTTGTAGCCGCCATCGGTCAGCACCTGGCCGACCGGGACGATGGCGCCCTTGGCTGCCATCATGGTCGCGGTACCGACCTCGAACACCTGCAGGATATGCGGTGCGTTGCCGGCCCGGAAGGCGGCGATCGAAGCCGTCATGGATTCGTCGTACGAACCTTTGTAGGTCGGCACGACCTTGTAGTCCTTCTGGCTGTTGTTGAAGCCGTTGGCCAGGTCGACGACCCAGTCGTTCAGGCCGCCGGTCATCGAATGCCACCATTGGATCTCGGTCTGCGCCTGGGCGGACACGGTGAAGGCTGCCGCGCAGGCAACCAGGGCGAGCTTGAATTTCATGTTGAATCCTCGTGTTGAAAAGTGGCAGATGCTATCCGCGCTGCGTGAACCTGCAATTACATATCGGTGACAGTCGGACGAATAGAGGGATTTCCATAGGTCCGACCCCATGACAAACAGAAAAATGCTGCACTGCGGTACCATCGACCGGTCTTGCCGTGCCACTGTGCGGCGGACCGTGGGGCCGCGGGCAATCCGCTTGTGGCCCGAGTCCGCGCACGACACCTGCCACCCAAACAATCGATGAACGCTCCGATCCGTCCCGACCACCTGTTGCCTGTTGCGGAGGTCGGTGCGGCCACCGCGGAACGCATCCGCGAAATTCCGTACAACTACACCTCGTTCTCCGACCGGGAGATCGTGATCCGCTTGCTGGGCGATGCGGCCTGGGACCTGCTGCTGCGCCTGCGCGACGAACGCCGGACCGGTCGCTCCGCGCGCATGTTGTACGAGGTGCTGGGCGACATCTGGGTGGTGCAGCGCAACCCCTACCTGCAGGACGACCTGCTGGACAACCCCAAGCGCAGGCGGTTGCTGGTCGAGGCCTTGCATCACCGGCTGGCTGAGGTCGGCAAGCGGCGCACGCCCGAGCAGGACGCGGAACGCGATGCCATGGTCGGCGAACTGCTGGAGGCCGCACGGGCGGCGGTCCAGCGCTTCGACCGCGGATTCGTCGAGATCCAGGGCCTGCGGCGCAAGGCGCAGCGCCTGCTGGGCCGCCTGACGGCGCGCGACAACATCAAGTTCGACGGCCTGAGCCGCGTGTCACACGTGACCGACGCCACCGACTGGCGCGTCGAATACCCGTTCGTCGTGCTGACCCCGGATTCCGAGGCCGAGATGGCCCGGCTGGTCAAGGGCTGCATCGACCTGGGGCTGACCATCATTCCGCGCGGCGGCGGCACCGGATATACCGGCGGCGCCATCCCGCTGACCTGGAAGAGCGCCGTCATCAATACCGAGAAGCTCGAGGCCATGTCCGAGGTCGAGATGCGCGCGGTGCCGGGCCATGCACAGCCGATCGCCACCATCTGGACCGAGGCCGGTGTCGTCACGCAGCGGGTGGCCGACGCAGCAGAACGTGCCGGCTTCGTGTTCGCGGTCGATCCCACGTCGGCCGAGGCCTCGTGCATCGGCGGCAACGTCGCGATGAACGCGGGCGGCAAGAAGGCGGTGTTGTGGGGCACGGCGCTGGACAACCTGTTGTCCTGGCGCATGGTCACTCCGGATGCGACCTGGCTCGAGGTGACCCGGCTCGACCACAACCTGGGCAAGATCCACGACGCGCCGATGGCCACGTTCGAGCTGCGGTATTTCAAGGCCGACGGCAAGACGCTCGAGCGCACCGGGCGCATGGAGATACCCGGCGCCCGATTTCGCAAGGAAGGCCTGGGCAAGGACGTCACCGACAAGTTCCTCAGCGGCCTTCCCGGCATCCAGAAAGAGGGTTGCGACGGCCTGATCACCAGCGCGCGCTGGGTCGTGCACACCATGCCGGCCGAAGTGCGAACCGTGTGCCTGGAATTCTTCGGCAATACCCATGACGCAGTACCGGGTATCGTCGACATCATCGACTTCATGTTCGCCGAGCAGAAACGCTCGGGGGTGCTGCTGGCGGGTCTGGAGCACCTGGACGACCGGTACCTGAAGGCGGTCGGGTACGCGACCAAGTCCAAGCGCGCCACCGGCAGCGGTTCCGGGCTGCCGAAGATGGTGCTGATCGGCGACATCGCCGGCAACGTCGCCGACGACGTCGCCCGCGTCACGTCCGAGGTCGTGCGACTGGCCAACCAGCGTGGCGGCGAGGGTTTCATCGCCATCAGCGCCGAGGCGCGCAAGAAGTTCTGGCTCGATCGCAAGCGTACCGCGGCGATCTCGCGCCATACCAACGCGTTCAAGATCAACGAGGACGTGGTGATTCCGCTGCCGCGCATGGCCGACTACACCGACGGCATCGAGCGCATCAACATCGAGTTGAGCCTGCGCAACAAGCTGGCGCTGTGTGATGCCTTGCTGGCTTTTTTTGCCCAGCCCCGGCTGCCGCTGGGCCGGCACGACGACGATGCCCAGGTTCCCACCGAGGAACTGCTGGAAGACCGCGTGACGCAGGCGCGCGGCCTGATCGAGCAGGTGCGCGGCCAGTGGCGCGGCTGGCTGGACGACATCGACACCCTGTTCCCGCAGTTGCAGGACCACAGCCTGCGCGCGAGCTGGAAGGCCCAGCTGCGCGCGCCGCTGCGCCAGATCTTCTCGGGTGCCGCGTTCGAGCCCATCGTGCTCGAGTGCACCGCCATCCACAAGCGGGTGCTCAAGGGTCGGGTCTGGATCGCGCTGCACATGCATGCCGGCGACGGCAACGTGCATACCAACATTCCGGTCAACAGCGACGACTACGAGATGCTGCAGACCGCCCATGCCGCCGTCAAGCGGGTGATGGCCCTGGCGCGTTCGCTCGGTGGCGTCATCTCGGGCGAACACGGCATCGGCATCACCAAGCTCGAGTTCCTGTCCGAGGAGGAGCTGCGGCCGTTCGCGCAGTACAAGCAGCAGGTCGATCCGAACGGACGCTTCAACAAGGGCAAGTTGCTGCGCGTGACGGCGCCCGTGGGAGCCGGCCTGTCGCTGCCGAACTCGATCTATGCCGACCTGAGCAATGCCTACACCCCCAGCTTCGGGCTGATGGGGCACGAGTCGTTGATCATGCAGCAGTCCGATATCGGAGCCATTTCCGACTCCATCAAGGACTGCCTGCGCTGCGGAAAATGCAAGCCGGTGTGCGCCACGCATGTGCCGCGCGCCAACCTGCTTTACAGCCCGCGCAACAAGATCCTGGCGACCTCGCTGCTGGTGGAGGCCTTCCTGTACGAGGAGCAGACCCGCCGCGGCATCAGCCTCAAGCATTGGGAGGAGTTCGAGGACGTCGCCGACCACTGCACGGTATGTCACAAGTGTCTGTCGCCGTGTCCGGTCGACATCGACTTCGGCGACGTCTCGATGAACATGCGCAACCTGCTGCGCAAGATGGGTCAGAAGTCCTTCCGTCCGGCCAACGCGGCGGCCATGTTCTTCCTCAACGCCACCAACCCGCAGACCATCAAGGTGGCACGCGCAGCGATGGTCGGGCTCGGGTTCAAGGCCCAGAACATGGCCAACGAACTCCTGGGGCGGTTCGCGCGCAAGCAGACCCGGCGCCCGCCCGCGAGCGTCGGAAAGCCGCCGCTCAAGGAGCAGGTGATCCACTTCGTCAACAAGAAGATGCCGGGTGGCCTGCCCAAGAAGACGGCCCGGGCCTTGCTCGACATCGAGGACGCGCAATACGTGCCCATCATCCGGGACCCGGTCAAGACCACTCCGGAAACCGAGGCGGTGTTCTATTTCCCCGGCTGCGGATCCGAACGGCTGTTCAGCCAGGTCGGCCTGGCGACCCAGGCGATGTTGTGGCACGCGGGGGTGCAGACGGTGTTGCCACCGGGCTATCTGTGTTGCGGCTACCCGCAGCGCGGTTCCGGGCAGTTCGACAAGGCCGAGAAGATCATCACCGACAACCGGGTGTTGTTCCACCGGATGGCCAACACGCTGAACTACCTGGACATCCGTACCGTGGTCGTCAGCTGCGGCACCTGCTACGACCAGCTGCAGGGCTACAAGTTCGAGGACATCTTTCCGGGCTGCCGCATCGTCGACATCCACGAATACCTGCTCGAGAAAAACATCCGGCTGGAGAATGGCGGCGCCTACCTGTACCACGATCCCTGCCATACGCCGATGAAGCAGCAGGATCCGATGAAGACCGTCAAGGCCCTGGTCGGCGGCGATGCACCGCAGAACGTGCGCGAAAGCAAGCGCTGCTGCGGTGAAAGCGGCACGCTGGGCATCACCCGGCCGGACATCTCGACCCAGGTGCGTTTTCGCAAGGAAGAGGAACTGCGTCGCGACGAGGCCGCGCTGCGCGAGGGTGGGGCGGTGGGGGAGCAGGCCAACCTGAAGATCCTGACCTCGTGCCCGAGTTGCCTGCAGGGGCTGAGCCGGTACCGCGACGACCTGCAGAATGGCCTGCTCGAGGCCGACTACATCGTGGTCGAGATGGCCCGGCACATCCTGGGCGAGCAGTGGATGGAGCAATACGTGGCGCGTGCCAACGCCGGCGGCATCGAACGCATCCTGGTCTAGGTGTCGCCCGCTCACGCGGCAGGCCAGCAGCCAACGCGACCTGACCCTGATCCGGTCCCGGTTAAGCGCGCCGCAGGGCGGCCCCCGGCGCAATGCGTGATACCTTCACCGGGTCAGCGCCGGGTGGGACGGCTCGGCATGCCGAGCCCGGTGCCAAGCGAGCCCGATGGCTGGCGATACATAACACGGCAACATTACTGAGGGTGTCACGATGGCAGGTTTGCAATCCGGTACGCCGACACCGGAGTCGATCACGGTGCACGGCCAGTCCAGGGTCCTGGAGATCCGCTTTTCCGACGGTGCGCACTACCGCATTCCGTTCGAGTTGATGCGCGTGTATTCGCCGTCGGCGGAAGTGCAGGGCCATGGTCCGGGGCAGGAGGTGCTGCAGACCGGCAAGCGCGAGGTGGAACTCGAGTCGCTCGATCCGGTGGGCAACTATGCGGTGCAGCCCCGCTTCTCCGACGGCCACGACACCGGCATCTTCTCCTGGGACTACCTGTATTTTCTGGGTTCGCAGCAAGACCGGTTGTGGGCCCAGTACACCGAGCGGCTGGCCGCGGCCGGTGTCGACCGCGACGCCCCCATGGTGGCGGCGGCAGGACATGGTTGTGCCAGCCATTGACGAGCGCGGTACGCGCATTCATCAATTACGCGACAGATTTCCCATGCCTGCGCGGGGTTGTCGCGGCCTGATCCCCGATTGCCACTAGCATCGGACGTCATGAGTACGACCCACTTCGGATACCAGACCGTCGACGAGCGCGAGAAAGCGCGTCGGGTGCGGGGCGTTTTCGACTCGGTTGCCTCGCGTTACGACCTGATGAACGACCTGATGTCGGCGGGCCTGCATCGGACCTGGAAGGCCTATACGGTCATGGTGGCCAACGTGCAGCCGGGCCAGCAGGTGCTGGATATTGCCGGCGGCACCGGGGACCTGGCCAAGGCATTTGCGCAAAAGGTCGGCCGCGACGGTCAGGTCGTGTTGTCGGACATCAACGAGGCGATGCTGCGAACCGGTCGCGACCGGCTGATCGACGAAGGCTGTTCTCTCGATTGCGCGGTATGCGATGCGGAGCGGCTTCCGTTCCCGGACGCGCGCTTCGACCTGGTCAGCGTCGCCTTCGGCCTTCGCAACATGACCCACAAGGACGTCGCGCTCAAGGAGATGCACCGCATCCTCAAGCCCGGCGGAAAGTTGCTGGTACTGGAGTTCTCGCGCGTGGCCAAGCCGCTGGAGAAGGCCTACGACTGGTATTCGTTCAAGGTGCTGCCCCGGCTGGGGCAACTGGTGGCCGGCGATGCCGACAGTTACCGCTACCTGGCGGAATCGATCCGCATGCATCCGGGCCAGGACGAGCTCAAGCAGATGATGCACGACAGTGGCTTCGGCCACGTCGATTACCACAACCTGACGGGCGGCATGGTCGCCCTGCACGTGGGCATCAAGTGCTGAGGTGTCGGGTCCGGTAACGCATACGGTTGGGACGATGGTGTATTCGGTTTTTATTGAGACATGGGAGGCAACATGAAGCTGTGGAGTCTGGTTCTGGGTATGGCGCTGGTATTTGCCGGTGTGGATGCCGATGCGCGGCGCCTGGGCGGCGGCGGGTCCTTTGGCAAGCAGTCGAACAACGTGATGAATCGTCAGGCGCCCGCGACGCCGGCCCAGAACGCGACCAACTCGGCGGCCAAACCGGCCACGCCGGGTGCCGCCGCGGCGGCACCCAAGCGGCCGTGGGGCTCCATGCTGGGCGGCCTGGCGGCCGGCCTCGGGTTGGCCTGGCTGGCCCATTCGCTGGGGTTCGGCGAAGAGTTCGGCCAGGTGCTGATGCTGATCCTGTTCGCAGTGGCCGCGATGGCAATCATCGGCATGATCATGCGCAGCCGCAAACCGGCCGCGCAGGGGCAGGCGGCCAGCCCGTTCGCGTTCCAGGGCGCCTCCGGTGGTGCGCCGGTGCAGGAGCCGCGGCCGTCGTATCGGCCGGAGAACGTCGGCAATGACGCCTCGGCCCGTCCGTGGGGCGGCAGCAACGGCTCGATGATCGGTTCGGCGCTGATGGGCTCGCAGACCTGGGGCATTCCGGCCGGTTTCGACGTCGACGGTTTCCTCAAGGCGGCCAAGACCAACTTCATCACCTTGCAGGCGGCATGGGACAAGTCCGACATTTCGTCGCTGCGCGCCATGATGACCGACGAGATGCTCGGCGAGATCCGCACCCAGCTGGCCGAGCGCGAGGCCCACACCGGCGGGCCGGTGAACCAGACCGACGTGGTCATGATCGACGCCAAGCTGCTCGGCATCGAGGACATCGGATCGGACTACATGGCCAGCGTCGAGTTCTCCGGCATGATCCGCGAGGAACCGTCCGCCGGACCCAGCCCGTTCCGTGAAGTGTGGAACATGACCAAACCCAAGTCGGGCTCGAGCGGCTGGCTGGTCGCCGGCGTGCAGGCCCTGCAGTAGCGACCCCTGGCCCCGGCTTCGGGGTGAATGCGGGAATAATCGGGGACTATGGCAACACCACAGTCCCCTTTTCTTTTGTTCGAAAACCTGGCGCAGACGGTGATGAACCGTTTTCCGCCGCCACCCTGGGCCGTGCAGGAGGCGCAGCGGCGCATGGTGTTGCTGCTCAACCATGTATTGATGCAGGAGCCGGCGGCCACCAGCCGCATGGCACGTCGCAAGGGCTCGGTGGTGCTGGTGCAATGGCGTACGTTCTTCATCCGGCTGCTGGTCACGCCGGCGGGGTTGCTGGACCTGGCCCCGGCCGATGCCCGGCCGGACCTGAGCCTGACCGCCACCGACGAATCGGCCGCGGTCATTGCGCAGTCGCTGCTGCGCGGCGACAAGCCGGCGATCCGGATCGAGGGTGACGTGCAACTCGCTGCCGACGTGAACTGGCTGGTCGACCATGTGCGCTGGGATCTCGAGGAGGACCTGGCGCGCATCATCGGCGACGCGCCGGCGCATGCGCTGGGCGAGGTGGCCCGGCGCATGGCGCAGGTGTTGCGGGAGTTTGCGGCCAAGGCCCCGGCGCCTGCGTCCGCGCCTGTGCAGCCCGGCGGTACGCCGTCATGACGCGACTGTTCCGGGGCGCCTTCATCGTCTGGGTGGTGCTGCGTTACGGTCTGGACGAGTTGCTGCTGAGCAGCTTCCGGCAACCCTGGTTGCGCATGGCCGCGCGCATCGTGTCGGTCGGTCGCCGGCTGGATGCGCCGCGCGGCGTGCGTCTGCGCCAGGCGCTCGAACGCCTGGGGCCGATCTTCGTCAAGTTCGGCCAGGTGCTGTCCACCCGCCGCGACCTGCTGCCGATCGACATTGCCGACGAACTGGCGCGGCTGCAGGACCGGGTCCCGCCCTTCGACTCGGAGATCGCGATCCGCTCGATCGAGCGTGCGTTTCGCAAGCCGCTGGGCGAGATATTCGCGTCCTTCGAGCGCGAGCCGGTGGCCAGTGCCTCCATTGCGCAGGTGCATTTCGCCGTCTTGATCGACAAGCACGGCACGCAGCGCGACGTGGCGGTCAAGGTGCTGCGTCCGGGCATGTTGCCGGCGATCGAGAAAGACCTCAGCCTGATGCGCACCATGGCGTCGTGGGTCGGCGGCCTGTCGAGCGACGGCCGGCGCCTGAAGCCGCGCGAGGTCGTGGCCGAGTTCGACAAATACCTGCACGACGAGCTCGACCTGGTTCGCGAGGCGGCCTGCGCCGCCCAGCTTCGACGCAACATGGCCGGGCTGGACCTGGTGCTGATACCCGAGATGTATTGGGACTACTGCAGCCCCGAGGTGATCGTCATGGAGCGCATGCGCGGCATTCCGATCAGCCAGGTCGACCGCCTGCGCGCGGCCGGTGTCGACATCCCCAAGCTGGCGCGCGACGGCGTCACGCTGTTCTTCACCCAGGTGTTTCGGGACGGCTTTTTCCATGCCGACATGCATCCGGGCAACATCCAGGTCAGCATCGAGCCGGAGACCTTCGGGCGCTACATCTCGCTCGATTTCGGCATCGTCGGCACCCTGACCGAGTTCGACAAGGAATACCTGGCGCAGAACTTCACGGCCTTCTTCCGGCGCGACTACAAGCGCGTGGCCGAATTGCACATCGAGTCGGGCTGGGTGCCGGCCGGTACGCGGGTCGACGAACTCGAGGCCGCGGTGCGTACGGTCTGCGAACCGTATTTCGACCGCCCGCTGAAGGAGATCTCGCTGGGCATGGTGCTGATGCGGCTGTTCCAGACCTCGCGCCGTTTCCATGTCGAGATCCAGCCGCAACTGGTGTTGCTGCAGAAGACGCTGCTCAACATCGAGGGCCTGGGGCGCGACCTCGATCCGGAGCTGGACCTGTGGGACAGCGCCCGCCCGTTCCTCGAGAAGTGGATGATCGAACAGGTCGGGCCGCAGAAGCTGCTCGAGCAGCTCAAGGAAGAGGCTCCACGGTATGCCAAGCTGCTGCCCGGACTGCCCCGGCTGCTCGACACCTACCTGCGCCAGCAGCCGGCGGACCTGCGGCGCGAGGTGCGCGAACTGCTGGCCGAGCAAAAACGCACGAACCGGCTGCTGCAAGGCCTGATCTACGGCGGCATCGGTTTCGCGCTGGGCCTGCTCGTCATGCAGGTGATCGTGCGGGTCCAGTTGTTCTGAGCCCCGCTGGCGACATGCCCGGGCGCCGGGGCGGCGCCTATAATTGAAGGTTTTTGCGATCTCTCAATCCAGAGCCCCATCAGCATGCCGATCTACGCCTACAAATGTGATTCCTGCGGGTTTGCCAAGGATGTGTTGCAAAAGATATCCGATGCCCCGCTGTCCGAGTGTCCCAGCTGTCATGCCGGCGCGTTCCGCAAGCAGGTCACCGCTGCCGGGTTCCAGCTCAAGGGCTCGGGCTGGTATGTGACCGACTTCCGTGGCGGAAACAATGCCGCGGCGCCGAAGTCGGGCGACACGTCGTCCGATTCAGCCGGCGGCAATGCGGGCGCCGGTGCCGAGGCCAAGTCCTCCGGCACGGCGCCAGCCAAGACCGAATCGACGGCCGAGTCCAAGCCCGCAGCTGCGCCGTCGACCGCGAAGGCGACGACCACGACATCCAGCGGCTCGGGGTCGGGCAGCTGAGCGCTGGCCGTTCCTGACACCCGATGCCATTTCGCAAGTACCTCATCACCGGGCTGCTGGTCTGGTTGCCGCTGGCCATTACCGTATGGGTGATGTTGTGGCTGATCGGTCTGCTCGATGGCGTGCTGGGCGGCCTGTTGTCGGGCATCGAGGCCTTGTTGCCGGCGCCCTATCCCATGCTCGAGCGCCTGCGGGCCGTTCCCGGCCTGGGCGTGATCCTGGTGTTCGCGGCGCTGTTGCTCACCGGTGCACTGGTATCCAACGTCGCCGGTCGCTGGTGGGTCCGGCAGTGGGACCGGCTGTTTGCCAACATCCCGGTCATCAAGTCGATCTACAACAGCGTCAAGAAGGTGTCGCACACCTTGTTCTCCAACGACGCCAAGGCCTTTCGCACGGCGATGCTGATCCAGTACCCGCGTGCGGGCGTCTGGACCATCGCCTTCCAGACCGGCGTGCCGCAAGGCGAGGCCGCGCAACATCTCGGTCCCGATTTCGTCAGTGTCTACGTGCCGACCACCCCCAATCCGACCAGCGGCTTTTTCCTGATGCTGCCGCGAACGGACGTGATCGAGCTGGCGATGAGCGTGGATGAAGCGCTGACCTACGTGATTTCCATGGGTTCGGTGGCGCCTGGCATGGCGCCGCAACGGATCGAGATCCCGAACCCCTAGCCCGTGCCGGCCCCGGGCCGGCCATCGAAAGTTCCAACCAATGACAATGCGTACCCACTATTGCGGTCTCGTGACCGAAGCCCTGCTAGGTGAAACCGTCAGCCTGTGTGGCTGGGTCAACCGTCGCCGCGACCATGGCGGCGTGATCTTCGTCGACCTGCGCGACCGCGAGGGTTATGTGCAGGTGGTGTGCGATCCCGATCGCGCCGAGATGTTTGCGTTGGCCGAGGGTTTGCGCAACGAGTTCTGCGTGCAGATTCGCGGCCTGGTGCGCGAGCGCCCGAACGGTACTGTCAACGACGGCCTGCGCAGTGGCAAGGTCGAGGTGTTGTGCCACGAACTGGTGGTGCTGAACCCGTCGGTGACGCCGCCGTTCCAGCTCGACGACGACAACCTGAGCGAGACGACCCGGCTGACGCACCGCGTGCTGGACCTGCGCCGGCCCTACATGCAGCACAACCTGATGCTGCGCTACCGGGTGTCGATGGAGGTGCGCAAGTTCCTCGACGCCCAGGGTTTCATCGACATCGAGACCCCGATGCTGACCAAGTCCACGCCCGAGGGCGCACGCGACTACCTCGTGCCCAGCCGGGTGCACGACGGTTATTTCTTCGCGCTGCCGCAGTCGCCGCAGTTGTTCAAGCAATTGCTGATGGTGGCGGGCTACGACCGCTACTACCAGATCACCAAGTGTTTCCGCGACGAGGACCTGCGCGCCGATCGCCAGCCCGAGTTCACGCAGATCGATATCGAGACCTCGTTCCTGGACGAGCAGGAGATCCGCGACATGACCCAGGCCATGATCAAGTCGGTGTTCAAGAACGTCATGGACGTCGACCTGGGCGAGTTCCCGGTCATGGCCTATGCCGACGCGATGCATCGTTTCGGTTCGGACAAGCCGGATCTGCGCGTGAAGATGGAGTTCACCGAACTGACCGAGGTGATGGCCGACGTCGATTTCAAGGTGTTCTCGAGCGCGGCTGCGGCCAAGGGTGGTCGCGTGGTCGGGCTGCGCGTACCCGGCGGCGCCCGCGACAGCACCGGCCTGAGCCGGGGTGACATCGATGCGTATACCGAGTTCGTCAAGATCTACGGCGCCAAGGGCCTGGCCTATATCAAGGTCAACGACGCTGCTGCGGGGCCAGGCGAGGGCTCGGCCCGCTGGCCCGGCCTGCAGAGCCCGATCGTCAAGAACCTGCACGACAAGGCGCTGGCCGAAGTCCTGGCCCGTACCGGCGCACAGGACGGCGACCTGATCTTCTTCGGCGCCGACAAGGCCAAGGTCGTCAACGACGCCATTGGCGCGTTGCGGCTGAAGATCGGTCACAGCGAATTCGGCAAGCAGAACGGCCTGTTCGAGACCGGCTGGCGTCCGTTGTGGGTGGTCGACTTCCCGATGTTCGAGTTCGACGAGGAGGCGCAGCGCTACACCGCCACCCACCATCCGTTCACCGCGCCCAAGGACGGGCACGAGGACTGGATGGCGTCGGAGCCCGAGAAATGCATTTCCAAGGGCTACGACATGGTGCTCAACGGCTGGGAGATGGGCGGCGGATCGGTCCGTATCCACCGCGCCGACGTGCAGCAGAAGGTGTTCGATGCGCTCAAGATCACGCCGGAGGAAGCGCAACTCAAGTTCGGCTTCCTGCTCGACGCGCTGCAATACGGCGCCCCACCACACGGCGGCCTGGCGTTCGGCCTGGACCGCATCGTCACGCTGATGACTGGCGCCGAGTCGATCCGCGACGTGATCGCCTTCCCCAAGACCCAGCGCGCCCAGTGCCTGCTCACCGACGCGCCGTCGGCGGTGGACGAGAAGCAACTGCGCGAGTTGCATATCCGGCTGAGGACGCCCCAGGCCGCGTGAATGCGTGCCGGCCGCGGGTGCGACGTCTGCCCCGCGGCCTGCGGAGCGACGGAGCCCCCGCAGCAGCCCGCAGTCCGGGTCATGGTGCAGAATGCGGCAGCAGACCTGCCACACCCGTGCCCATGACCCAGGCCTACAAGATTCCGCAGTCCGTGCTGGTGGTGATCCACACCCCGGCGCGCGACGTGCTGCTGATCCAGCGCGCCGACGTGCCGGATTTCTGGCAATCGGTCACCGGCAGCAAGGATGATCCCGATGAGGACTATCGCACCACTGCGGCACGCGAGGTGCTGGAGGAAACCGGCATCGACTGCCGCGCCGGCAGCGCCCTGGCCGGCTCGCTGGTCGACTGGCAACTGGAGAACGTCTACGAGATCTACCCGCGCTGGCGCTATCGTTATGCGCCCGGTGTAACCCACAATACCGAACACCTGTTCGGCTTGATGGTGCCAAGTGCCATGCCGGTGCGGCTCGACCCGCGCGAACACCGCGCCTGGCAGTGGCTGCCCTGGCGCGAGGCGGCACTGGCCTGCTTTTCGCCATCCAATGCCGAGGCCATCCTGATGTTGCCGCGCTGGGACTGCAAGGAGGGCGTCACGCCATGAATCCGGTGCGGGTCGTCACCTACAACATCCACAAGGGCGTGCAGGGCGTGGGGCCGCGCCGCCGGTTGGAGATCCACAACCTGGGTCATGCCGTCGAGCAGCTCGATGCCGACATCGTCTGCCTGCAGGAGGTGCGCAAGCTGCACCGGGGCGAGGCGAGATTCTTCGCGCAATGGCCCGAGCTGCCGCAGGCCGAGTTCCTGGCGCCGCCCGGCTACGAGGCGGTGTACCGCACGAATGCCGTCACCCGCCATGGTGAACACGGCAACGCGATGTTGTCGCGCTGGCCCGTGCTGGGTCATCAGCACGAGGACATGTCGGACCACCGCTTCGAGCAACGCGGCCTGCTGCATTCGCAGGTGGACCTGCATGGCCAGGCCGTGCATGTCGTGGTCGTGCACCTGGGCCTGATCCGCGCCAGCCGCCTGCGCCAGATCGCGCAGCTGGAACGCTTCATTGCACGCGAGGTTCCCGCGCGTGCACCTCTGGTCGTTGCCGGCGACTTCAACGACTGGGGCACGATGGTGCGCCGCGAGATGGCCGGCATGGGCCTGTTCGGGTACGACGGGCCGGTGCAGCCGACGTTTCCCTCGCGCATGCCGCTGGCGCAACTCGACCAGGTGTTTGCGCGCGGCATGAAGCCGATCGGCTTGCAGGTGCCGCGTGGGCGTATCTGGTGGCGCATGTCCGACCATCTGCCACTGGTGGCGGAGTTCCAGTTGCCCGAGCTGGCGGGTCGCTGACCACCCCATGGCGGCATTGCGGGCGCACCACCACATCACGCTGTTGCAGGGGGGGGCGGAGCTGTTCCCCGCGATGATCCGGGCCATCGACGACGCGCAGCGGGAAGTGCGCGTGGAAACCTACATCTTCCACCTCGATTCCTCGGGCCGGCATGTGGCCACCGCACTCGAACGGGCCGCCATGCGCGGGGTGCAGGTCTACCTCGCGATGGACGGCGTCGGCACCCCGGCATTGCCGGCATCGTGGGCGCGCCGGTTCGACGACAGCGGCGTGCAATGGCGCATCTTCATGCCGCTGGGGCGCCTGGGGGTGTTCATTCCCAGCCGCTGGCGGCGACTGCACCGCAAGTTGTGCGTCGTCGATGCGGCGGTCGCCTTCTGCGGCGGCATCAACATCCTGGACGATTGTCACGATCCGGCCTACGGGGCGTTGCAGCAGCCGCGGCTGGACTTTGCGGTGCGCATCACCGGGCCGTTGGTGCAGGACGCGCTCGAGACCATGCAGCGCTTCTGGTGGCGCACGACCGTTGCCGCCGAACTGCGCGATCGCGAGCTGCCGGCCGCCTGGCAGGCCTTGCAGGCGCGCATGCGTGCGACCCTGGCCGAGCGCCATGGGTCGGCGGGCGGGGCAGGGGCTGCACACCACCCGCCGGCATGGTCACACGCACCGCCGGAGCGGGGCGCACGCGCGGACCTGGTGCTGCGTGACAACCTGCGCCATCGGCGCCGGATCGAGCGTGCCTACCTGCGCGCCATTGGCGCCGCGCGCCACGAAATCATCATCGCCAATGCCTATTTCCTGCCCGGCGCACGGCTGCGCAAGGCCCTGGTGCTGGCCGCGCGCCGGGGCGTGCGGGTGCGTCTGCTGCTGCAGGGACGCTACGAGTATTTCCTGCAATACCACGCGGCCCGACCGGTCTACGGCGCCTTGCTCGATGCGGGCGTGGAGATCCATGAATATGCCGCCAGCTTTCTGCACGCGAAGGTGGCCGTGGTGGACACGCGCTGGGCGACGGTGGGTTCGTCGAACCTCGATCCGCTGAGCCTGTTGCTGGCGCGCGAGGCCAATGTCATGGTGCGCGACGCCGCCTTTGCGGGCCTGTTGCGCCAGCGGCTCGAGCACGCCATGGCCGATGGCGGACACCGGGTCGAGGCCGCGGCCTATGTCAACCGGTCCTGGCGCGTCCGCGCGCTGGAGGCCCTGGCGCTGGGCATGGTGCGCCTGGGCCTGTTCCTGATCGGGCGCAGGTATTGATGGACTGCGACGCGATCGCGGGCGGATGACGGGTTGGGCCCGATGACCGGAAAGACCCCGAGATCCGTTCGCTGGTACGATGCGTGGATGTTGATGCAGTCTCCCTCCGCCATGAATACCAGTGACTCGGACGAAGGCACACCGGTATCGGTCAAGATCCGCCAGCGACTGCTTGCCGCACGTCGGCGGTTTCATGCCAACGACAATATCGCCGACTTCATCGAGCCGGGTGAACTCGAGGCCTTGCTCGACGAAGTCGAGGACAAGATGAAGGGGGTGCTCGCCAGCATGGTGATCGACACCGAGAACGACCACAACACCGACGACACGGCCCGACGCGTGGCCAAGATGTATGTCAACGAGGTGTTCCGTGGTCGCTACGTGCAGGGGCCGACCATCACCGAGTTCCCCAATGCCGAACATCTCAACGAGTTGATGATCGTGGGCCCGATCACGGTGCGCAGCGCCTGCAGCCACCATTTCTGCCCGGTGATCGGCAAGATCTGGATCGGCGTCATGCCCAATGAACACACGAACGTGATCGGCCTGTCCAAATACGCGCGACTGGCCGAGTGGGTGATGGGCCGGCCGCAGATCCAGGAGGAGGCCGTGGTGCAACTGGCCGACCTGATTCAACTCAAGACGCAGCCCGACGGCCTGGCCATCGTGATGGAAGCAAGTCATTACTGCATGGCCTGGCGCGGCGTCAAGGACATGGACAGCAAGATGATCAACTCCGTGATGCGTGGCGTGTTCCTGAAGGACTCGAACCTGCGCCGCGAATTCCTGTCCCTGATTCCCGGAAAGGGCTGACACCATGCTGGTCCGACTCCTGTATGCCAGTCGCGCGGTGGACACCACGGTCGAGGCGATCGATGCCATCCTTGCGCAGTCGCGCCAGTCCAATCCCGCCTGCGGCATCACCGGCATCCTGTGTTACGGCGGCGGCATCTTCCTGCAGGCCATCGAAGGCGGGCGCATGGCGGTGAGCGACCTGTTCGGCCATATCCAGAAGGACAAGCGCCACAAGGACGTGGTCCTGTTGCACTACGAGGAAATTTCCGAACGTCGGTTCGGCGGCTGGACCATGGGGCAGGTGAACATGTCGCGCATCAACACCTCGATCCTGCTCAAGTACGCCGAAAAGCCCGAACTCGATCCGTATTCGGTGTCCGGCAAGGTATCCCTGGCCTTGCTTGAGGAACTGATGGCGACCGCGTCCATCATGGGCCGCGCCTGAGCCTGCTCCGGCATGCAACGGCGCCAGCGCGCGTCGGTGCCACGCTGCGCAGCCGGCATGGTGATCACGTGCTTGCCGGTCTGAACGCATGACACTGCTTGTCGGTTGCGACTTCAGCAGCCGCCCCGATCGGCGCAAACCCATCATGATCGCTCTCGGGCGTTTGCGGCAGGATGTCGTGCACCTGGACGCCTTGCAGCCGCTGGAATCACTCGACGCCTATGCGCGGTGGTTGTGCGATGAGCCGGCCTGGATCGGTGGATTCGATTTTCCGTTTGGACTGCCACGCGCGTTCGTGCAGGCCATGGGATGGCCCGAGCACTGGCTCGACACCATGCGGATCTACGCCGGCATGCCGCGCTCGGAGCTTCGTGACAGGTTTGCCGGCTTTTGCGCGGGTCGCCCGTCCGGCGGCAAGTTCGCCCATCGCGCGACCGACCGGTGGGCCGGCTCGAGTCCTTCGATGAAATGGGTCAATCCGCCGGTGGCCTGGATGATGCATGCCGGCGTGCTGCCGCTGGTGGACGCCGGTGCCTGCCTGCCGGGCTTGTATCCGGGGCGCTCCGACAACCAGGAAGCTGGTGGGCATCCGCGCAGGCTGGCGCTGGAGGCCTATCCGGGTCTGCTGGCCCGCGAGGTGCTCGGACATGCCAGCTACAAGAGCGACACCCCCGCGAAGCAGACCCGCCAGCGACAGGAGCGCCGCCAGCACCTGATCGACGCCCTGGTGGCCGGCCAGACCCGGCTGGGCTTGCGACTGGTGTTGTCGGAGTCGTTGCACGGCCGCTTGCTCGACGACGGCCGCGGTGACGCGCTCGATGCCGCCTTGTGCCTGGTGCAGGCGGCCTGGGGCTGGCGAAGCGGTGCTCCGCATTACGGGCTTCCCGAGCGGATCGATCCACTGGAGGGGTGGATCGTGACGGCACTGCCGCCACAGGGATTCTGATCCCGCATTGCCGGGCGAACGGTGCCCGGCAAGCGCGCGCAGGCTCAGCCGCCGGAGATCACGGTTTCTTCGATCTTGCGTGCCAGTTGCGCGACCGCCAGGGCCGCGGGGCAGCCGGGCAGGGTCTGCATCAGCAACTGGCGCCGCATCACCGCCTGGCGCACCGAGGGGTCGGCCGGTATGTCGGCCAGATGCACCAGCTTGACGCCGCGGCCGGGTTCGGTCACGACGAAACGGTCCAGCACCTGCTGCAATTGGCCGGTGATCGCGCGGCCATCGCCCAGGCGCGCCGTCTGGTTGATCACCATGTACACGTTCACGCGTTTCTGCTGGCCCGCCAATACCTTGATGGTTGCATAGGCATCCGTCAGGGACGTGGGTTCCGGCGTGGCCACGACCAGCACCACCGAGGCCAGGGAGACCGCGAACAGCACGACGTCCGAGATGCCGGCCCCGGTGTCGAGCAGCACCACGTCGTAACGGGGCAACAGCCCTTCGATGATGCGCAGGAAGTCGGCGCGGATCTCCGGTGTCAGGCGCGAGTACTCGACCATGCCCGAGCCGGCCAGCAGGACCGAGAAGCCGCCGGGCGCCTGGATGATGGCTTCCTCGAGCTTGGCCTTGCCGCTGAATACATCGTGCAGCGTGACCTTGGGGTACAGGTTCAGCACCACGTCGAGATTGGCCAGGCCGAGGTCGGCGTCGAGCACCAGCACCTTTTGCCCGCGCTTGGCCAGTGCCGCCGCCAGGTTGGCCGACACGAAGGTCTTGCCGACGCCGCCCTTGCCGCTGGTCACGGCCATGACCTTGCCATGGGGCGTCAACGGCACCTGAGGCCCGGCCGCAGGCTTGGTGTTGCCGGGTTGCAGCTCTTCGCTCATGGATTGACTCCGCTCGTTTCGCCACCACCGGGCTCGCCATTGACACGTTCAAGCCAGGCTGGCTCGCCCAGGGCTAGATGACCAAACAAAAGATTCTTCTCCTCGGCGCTCACCGCGATCGCCTGTTGATGGTCGATACAGACACGGTTGCGCCCTTGCGCCTTGGCCTGATACAAGAGGTTATCGGCGCGTTCGATCCACAATGGAGCCGTGGAACGGACCCATGCGGGTGCGTACGCTCCGCCGATGCTGATGGTGGCCTTTACCGTCACGGCCGGACTGACGGCGATCGTCAGCGATTCCACCGTGGTACGGATCCGTTCGGCCACCGCCTCGCCCACCGACACCAGGCAATTGGGCAACACCACGGCAAACTCCTCGCCGCCGTATCGTGCGACCGAGTCCATCGGCCGGATACAGCGCGACAGGCATTTGGCCACGGCCTGCAAGACCCTGTCGCCGGCGATGTGGCCATGGGTGTCGTTGATGGACTTGAAATGGTCGATGTCGAGCATCAGCAGCAAGGCTGGTTCGCCCGAGCGCGCCACGCCGTCGATCTCGCGCTCGAGAACCGACAGGAAGTGACGCCGGTTCGCCAGGCCGGTCAAGGGATCCTTAAGCGACAACTCGCACAGCCCGTCGATCACCTTCTGCACGAATTCGGTCGGATGCACCCGGCTGTCCGGCAACTCCACCGTGGCACCGTGCTCGAGCAAGGCACGCGCATCACCCAACCGAAGGTCCTTGATGTCGACGACGGAGGGTGCGATCGATGGGTTCACGGGTATAGGCGGTGTTGGCTCGGAAAGTTTAACAGCTGCCTGTCGCAGCCCTGTCCCGGGAATGGCGGTGATTCTCGACCCTGTTGGGGCCTTTGGTCGGACCGCCGCTTGGGCTCGGGTCGCGAGCAGTCGCAGCTGCATGCCCACCGGCAGCATGCGCAATGCGCGCGCCACGGCGCCGACGTTTTTCATGGCGAGTGGAAACCCGCGCCTTCAGGCGCGGCCACCTCCTTGTCCGAGTTCCCGGTCGCAGTCGCCGGAGCAGATCGGCATCGTCGTGGCTGACGATGACTTTGACGCGCGGATTGAGCCGATTGACCTGGGCCAGGCACGCCTGCATGCGCTCGCGTCAAGGCGCCACGGCGTCACTTGGCGCCGCCGCCGCGGGGCGCATCGCGCAGACCGGGCAGGTGCTGTTGCGCGGAATGCGCACTTCGTTCCATTCCATCGCACGGGCATCGAGCATCTGCAGCCGGCCCGCCAACGGGGTGCCGGCGCCACTGAGCAGTTTCAAGGCCTCGGCCGCCTGCATGGTGCCGATGATGCCGACTACCGGGGCGAACACGCCCATCGTGGCGCACAGGGTTTCCTCCAGATCGGCGTCCGGTGGAAACACGCAGGCATAACAAGGGCATGCCGGGTCGCGGGTGTCGTAGACGCTGAGCTGGCCGTCGAACCGGATCGCCGCACCGGCCACCAGCGGCCTGCCATGGCGCACGCAGGCGGCGTTGATCAGGTGCCGGGTGGCAAAGTTGTCGCTGCAGTCGAGCACGACATCGACCGCGGGCAGCAGGGCATCGAGCAGGGTCACGTCGGCGCGTTGGCGCAACGCGGTGACCTCGACCTGCGGATTGATCGCCGCCATTGCGATCCGGGCTGAATCCACCTTGGCCGTGCCGACGCGTTCGGTGGTGTGCGCGACCTGGCGTTGCAGATTGGTGATGTCGACGGTGTCGTCGTCGACCAGTGTCACCCGGCCCAGGCCGGCCGAGGCCAGGTACAGCGCGACCGGCGATCCCAGCCCGCCGGCCCCGATGACCAGCGCATGGCCGGCTTGGATGCGTTCCTGTCCCTCGACACCGATCTCGTCGAGCAGGATATGGCGTGAATAACGCAGCAGTTGCTCGTCGTTCATGTCAGGCACGGGCAGACGGGCTGCGATGGCCCATCAGTTGCTCTTGGGCTCGTCCTTGCGCTCGGTCAGGGTCTTGCTCATCATTACCGGCTGCCCCTTGAGCTTGTTGAGCGCCTGCGCCAGCGGGAAGTCCTGGTCGGAGCCGAACTCCGGCATCTTGCGATCGGCCGCCGGCTTGTTGCGCTCCTCCTCGAGCTTCTTGAGCGCGAGTTCACGGGCCTTCTCGCGCGCCGGATCTTTCTTTTCGTCGCCCTGGCCGCTGGCCAGATGTTTCTCGAGGTCGGCCTCGCGGGTCCGCAGCGCGGCGAACAGGTTGCCCTCTTCGGTCTCGTCGACCATGACGTCGGGCACGATGCCCTTGGCCTGGATCGACGCGCCGCTGGGCGTGTAATACCGCGCCGTCGTGAGCTTGAGCCCGGTATCGGGGCCCAGCGGGCGCACGGTCTGGACCGAGCCCTTGCCGAAGGTCTGGCGCCCCATGATGGTGGCGCGCTTGTGGTCCTGCAATGCGCCTGCGACGATCTCGCTCGCCGATGCCGACCCTTCGTTGACCAGCACCACCAGCGGTACGTTCTTCAACGCGGCCGGCAGGCGCTTGAGCGGATCGCTTGCGCCACGGCGCAGGTAGGATTCGGGCGCCGCACGGTAGGTGAACTTGCTCTCCGGCAACTGGCCGTTCGTCGAGACCACGTTGACATTCTCGGGCAGGAACGCCGCCGAGATCGCCACCGCTGCGTCGAGCAGCCCGCCGGGGTCGTTGCGCAGGTCGAGCACCATGCCCTTGAGGTTGGGATCCTGCTTGTAGATGTCCTCGACCTTGCGCACGAAGTCGTCGACCGTGCGTTCCTGGAACTGGCTCAGCCGGATCCAGGCATAACCGGGTTCGACCATCTTGCTGCGCACCGACTGGGTGCGGATTTCCTCGCGCACGATGGTGACCGGGAAGCTGCGGTTCTCGTCGCGGCGCAGGATGGTCAGGATGACCTTGGTGTTGGGCTGGCCGCGCATGCGCTTGACCGCCTCGTTGAGCGACAGCCCCTTGACGGCGGTGTCGTCGATCTTGGTGATCAGGTCGTTGGTCTTGAGTCCGGCGCGAAAGGCCGGCGTGCCTTCGATCGGCGAGACGATCTTGACCAGGCCGTCTTCCTGCGTGATCTCGATGCCCACACCCACGAACCTGCCGGAAGTCCCCTCGCGGAATTCCTTGAACGACTTCTTGTCGAAATACTGCGAATGCGGATCCAGGCTTGCCACCATGCCGGAGATGGCATCGGTGATCAGTTTTTTCTCGTCGACCGGTTCGACATAGTCGCTCTTGACCATGCTGAACACCGCTGCCAGCTGCTGCAACTCCTCGAGCGGCAACGGCGCCAGTGTTCCGCGCGCCACGGTCTGCAGCGATACGGTGGTCAAGGCCCCCGCAACCACCCCTACCGATATCCAGCCCGCGACTTTCAGTTTATGACCCATGATGAGATTCCTCTGCTGACCCAATATACACCTTGGAGGCGGCTGTCGCGCACAGGTTCCGGCAAGTCGGCGGCCGCCGCAGAAATCGTGTTCCGGGCCACCGGGGCATCAGGTCCGGCCCTGGGCCGCCACGGCCTGGGCAGCCGCTTCCGCGGCAGCCGCATCGCCCAGATAGTAGTGGCGAATCGGCGCCAGTTCCGCGTCGAGCTCGTAAACCAGCGGGATGCCGTTGGGAATGTTGAGGCCGACGATGTCGGAGTCGGAGATCTTGTCCAGGTATTTCACCAATGCCCGTATCGAATTGCCATGGGCCGCCACCACGACGCGTTTGCCGGCGCGGATGGTCGGGGCCATGGAGTCGTTCCAGAACGGCAGCACCCGTTCGACCGTGTCCTTCAGGCATTCGCTCAGCGGCACCTGGCCCGGCGCGAGGTTGGCGTATCGGATGTCCGAGCGTTCGCAGCGGGGGTCCTGCGGCTCCAGCGGCGGCGGCGGCGTGTCGTAGCTGCGGCGCCAGATCAGGACCTGCTCGTCGCCATATTGTTTCGCCATGTCGGCCTTGTTCAGGCCCTGCAATGCGCCATAGTGGCGTTCGTTCAGGCGCCAGCTGTGCTCGACCGGCAGCCAGGTGCGGTCCATCTCGTCCAGGCAATGCCAGAGCGTGCGGGTGGCGCGCTTGAGCACGCTGGTATAGGCCAGGTCGAACTCGAAACCCTGCTCCCGCAGCATCCGGCCGGCGGTCTTGGCCTGTTCGATGCCGGTGGGTGTGAGGTCGACGTCGGTCCAGCCGGTGAAGCGGTTTTCCAGGTTCCAGGTCGATTCACCATGGCGGATCAGTACGAGGGTATGCATAAGTCGATGGGCGATGACACGGGGCGTGGCAGGGACAGGGACGCTGGCAATGCGGTTGTCGGGCCGGGGCGCGGGCAGCGACCCCAAAGACCATCCTGACGCCAGCACGATGCGACTATTTTAGAATGCCGTCTCCCGCGCGCCTGGCGCGCTGTCCCCCTGCCGAGGAATGCCGTGAATTTTGTCGTCGATAACTGGATGTTGCTGCTGGTCGCGGTGTCCTCGGGCGTAATGCTCTTCATGCCGGCCTTGCGGGGGGCGACCGATGCCGGCGTCACGACCGCTGCGGCCGTGCAGATGATCAACCGCGAGAAGGCGGTCTTGATCGACGTATGCGAGGCGGCCGAATACGCTGCCGGCCATCCGGGAGGGGCGAAGAACATCCCCTTGAACCAGCTCGAGGACAAGTTGCCGTCCGTGGTCAAGAACAAGGCGGTGCCGGTGATCCTGGTGTGCCAGAGCGGCGCACGTTCGGGTCGTGCCGTCGGCATCGCCAAGAAGCTGGGCTACGAAAAGGCGCAGTCGCTGTCCGGTGGCCTGGCGGCATGGAAAAGTGCCAACCTGCCGGTCGAAAAGTCCTGAACGAGCGGCCCATTTCGGCCTTGCGACCTGTTTTCCCCCTTCCTGCGTTTGCGCGCCCTCTTCGTCGAAAGCTTTCCGCATGCAATCCGTCAAGATGTATTCCACGGCCGTCTGCCCTTTCTGCATCCGTGCCAAGCAATTGCTCAAGGATCGGGGCGTGCAGACCATCGACGAGATCCGGGTCGATCTGGACCCCGGTGCGCGCGTGCGCATGACGGAAGTGACCGGGCGTCGCACCGTGCCCCAGATCTTCATCGGCGACACCCATGTCGGGGGGTGCGATGACCTGGTGGCACTGGACAGCCGTGGCGGTCTGCTACCCTTGCTCGCAGCAGCCTGAGTCGTGACGGTGCGTCCGACGCACCGGTGATAATGGCGCGTCGTGCCGATGCGCCGGGTGGGTTTCCGACCCACCGCGGTCATCCCGCCTGCCCCTCAACCTGAAAGTGATTCCATGGCCGAAGACAATACCCCCACGTTCCAGATCCAGCGCATCTACCTCAAGGAATGTTCGCTGGAGCAACCCAATTCGCCCGCCATCCTGCTCGAGAAGGAACAACCGGCGGTCGATATCCAGTTGGGTGTCGAATCCAACGTCGCTGCCGACGGCGTGTATGAAATCTGCGTGACCGCCACCGTGCACACCAAGCTCAAGGAGCGCACCGTGTTCCTGGTCGAGGTCAAGCAGGCCGGCATCTTCGAGATCCGCAATATCGAGCAGGAGCAGATGAGCCAGATCATGGGTATCGCCTGCCCGCAGATCGTCTATCCCTACCTGCGATCCAACGTTGCCGACGTGATCCAGCGCAGCGGCTTCCCGCCGGTGCATCTGTCCGAGATCAATTTCCAGGCCATGTACGAGCAGCAGCGCGCGCAGCAGGCTGCCGGCGACACTTCCGCCATTGCCGGCACCGCGACCCAATAAGAAGGGTTTCGTCGCCGGGTCACCTGCGTGACGGCGGCGACGGCGATGATGGATATTGCCATTCTCGGAGCGGGTGCCTGGGGTACGGCACTGGCCGTCAACCTCGCGGGCCGCGAAGCGGGGCAGCACCGTGTGAGCTTGTGGGCCCGTGATGCGGCGCAGGCCGATGCGATGCGCGCTGCCGGCGTCAACCAGCGTTATCTGCCGACAGCCCCGCTGCCGTCGAGCCTGCGTATCGCCGCCTGGTCCCGCGCCGGTGGCGATGCCGGGTCTGCCGCGTTGCGCGAAGCCGTCGATGGCGCCGACCTGGTGGTGCTGGCCACGCCGATGGCCGCGCTGCGCTCTCTGTTGCAGGACCTGCGCGATTGCCCCGCACCGGTGGTCTGGTTGTGCAAGGGATTCGAGCCGGCCCTGGACAGCGATGCCGATGCCCGCACGCCCGCCATCGGACTGATGGCGCATGAAATCCAGGCGCAAGTGGCACCGGCGCTGCGCTCCGGCGTGCTGAGCGGGCCGAGCTTCGCGCAGGAGGTCGCCCAGGCCAAACCCGCCGCCCTGGTGGCGGCCAGCGCCGATGCACAGGTGCGCAACACGCTGGTCGAGGCCTTCCACGGGCCGCAACTGCGTGTCTACGGCAGCGACGACATCGTCGGCGTCGAGGTCGGTGGTGCCGTCAAGAACGTGCTGGCGATCGCCACCGGACTGTGCGACGGACTGGAACTGGGCTTGAATGCCCGGGCAGCATTGATCACCCGCGGCCTGGCGGAAATGACCCGTCTGGGTGTGGCCCTGGGCGCCCGCGCCGAGACCTTCACCGGTCTGAGCGGGCTGGGAGACCTGGTGCTGACGGCGACCGGCGATCTCTCGCGCAATCGCCGGGTCGGCCTGGCCATGGCCCAGGGCATGAGCCTGGCCCAGGCGGTGCAGTCACTCGGTCATGTGGCCGAAGGCGTGTTCTGTGCCCGCACCGTGGCCCAGCGTGCCAGGGTGCTCGATGTCGAAATGCCGATCTGCCAGGCGGTCGACGACTTGCTCGACGGCCGGCTCGACCCGCGGCAGGCGGTTGCCGCATTGATGGCGCGTGACGCGCGCGACGAGCAGGAGTGAGGCCGGGGACGGCCTGGCCCGCGCAGCCGTCGCGCCTAGTGCGAGGTCTCGGATGCGACGCTGTATGCCAGCCGCACGTAGATGGGGGCGAACGATTCGGCCTGGGTGATGTCGATCAGGTTTTCCTTGGCCAGTTCGAGCAAGGCGATGAAGGTCACGACCAGGACCTGGCTGCCCTTGTCGGGATCGAACAGCTCCTCGAATTCGACGAAGCGTTGTCCTTGCAGCCGGCGCAGCACGATACCCATGTGTTCGCGCACCGACAACTCCTCGCGCGAGATATGGTGATGCTGCACCAGCTTGGCCCGGCGCAGGATGTCGCGCCAGGCTTCCTGCAGGTCAGCCAGGTCGACGTCGGGAAAACGCGGCGCCAGTGACTGTTCGATCGCGACCTGCCCACGCAGGAAGTCACGACCGGCCTGGGGAATCGTGTTCAGTGCGGCGGCTGCAAGCTTGATCTGCTCGTATTCCAGCAGGCGACGTACCAGTTCGGCGCGTGGGTCTTCGGCTTCTTCGCCATCGGCCGTCTTGCGTGGCGGCAGCAACATGCGCGACTTGATCTCGATCAGCATCGCCGCCATCAGCAGGTATTCGGCGGCAAGCTCCAGGTTGCGTCCGCGGATCTCGTCCACGTAGGCCAGGTATTGCCGGGTCACGCCGGCCATCGGAATGTCCAGGATGTTGAAGTTCTGCTTGCGGATCAGGTAGAGCAGCAGGTCCAGCGGGCCCTCGAACGCCTCGAGGAACACCTCCAGCGCATCCGGCGGAATGTACAGGTCCTGGGGGATGGAGAACAGCGGCTCGCCGTACAGGCGGGCCAGCGCGACCTGGTCGACCACATTCGGCGTGGTCGTGTTGTCCCCCGGGGCTTCGGGCAGCGCGGTGGGAGCGGTCATCGGGAGGGGGCGCCCGGGCTCAGCAACCCGGACGGCGTGCCGGCGCGGACATGGGGGGCGCGCTCAGGACGGATCGGTCTGGTAGACGTAGGGTTTCTGCGGGACTTCGGCCTGCCGGAACGATTTCCAGGCCGAGCGGTCTGGATGCTTGTCCCACAACAGTTCGCGCCCCTTGCGCTGCTCGGCTTCGAGCTCGGGTTTTTCGGCCTTGAGCCGGTCGATGAACTGGGTGGTGTCGGATTGGTAATCCGGGCGGCGGAATATGGACATGGAATGAGACCCTCGGAGAAGCGGATTTTACAGGCCACGGCCGGCCGGTCGCCGCCACGGCGCTGCCCGGTCGTGTCGATGGTCGCCGGTCGGGACGCGGAGCCCGGCGTTCGCCGGGCAGCGGCGCGCGGCGGACCACCGCGCATCGGCATTCCGCACTGCCGTGGACGCCGGTGGCGCATGGCCGAAGTCATGCATTTTTCCTGCCCATCGGCAAATCGTTTACCCTTGGGTGTGAATCCACCAAACATGTGGGGTGCCATGCTGCGCCTTGATCCAATGCCAGACACCATCGGAGAGCCCGGTTTTCCGGGGCCGATCGATCCTGTCCATGGCCCGGCACGTTGATCGTCCCCGCATGCTCAAGGGTGTCTCGCTGGCGGCGTGGCTGGTCCTGGTGTGCCTGGGTCCGCTGGCGTTGATCGTGATCGGTGGCTGGGGCATGGACCGACCCGTGCCGTGGTTGGTGGTGCTGGGGGTGGCCGGTATTGCCGGCAGCCTGGCCATGGCCTGGATGTCCATGCGCACCGGTCGCTGGCTGGAGCAGACGCCCGACGCCGCCGGCCAGGCCCAGCGGCTGCAGCAGGAGACCGAACCCCTGCGCAAGCAGTTGCGCGCTGCCGAACTGCGGCTGCGCGAGGTGATCGACGCGGTTCCTGCTGGCGTGGCCATCTACGACAACCAGGACCGGCTGCTGGCGTTCAACCAGGAGGTGGCGCGTCAGTCGCCGTACAGCAGCGGACAGGCGGTGATCGGGGAGACCTACGAGAACCTGATGCGCCGCGAGCTGGCCGAGGGCCGCATCGCCGACGCCGTGGGCCGCGAAGAAGAATGGCTGGCGTTGCGCCTGGCCGGTCGGGGCGCTCTGGACACACCGATGCTGCGCCAGTCGGACGACGGCCATTGGGTGCATTTCTACGAGATCCGCACGCCGTCGGGTTACCTGGTGATGACGCGGCTGGACATGACGCCGATGGTGGAAAAAGGCCTGGCGCTGGAACGCGCCAACGAGCAGTTGCTGCGCCTGTCCACGACCGATGGCCTGACCGGCATCGCCAACCGCCGCATGTTCGACCAGACGCTGCAGACCGAATGGCAACGCTGTGCGCGCAGCCGCGCCAGCCTGTCGCTGCTGATGATCGACATCGACCATTTCAAGCACTACAACGACCACTACGGCCACCAGACCGGTGACGAATGCCTGCGCCAGGTGGCCCGCATCCTGGTCATGTGCGCCAAGCGTTCGGGTGAACTGGTGGCGCGCCATGGCGGCGAGGAATACGCGATCCTGCTGCCCGGCACCGATCTGCAGGAAGCGATGGCGATTGCCCAGCGTTGCCTGCAGCAGGTGCACGCGGCGCGTATTCCGCACGAGGATTCGCCGGTCGACCCGTCGCTGACGGTCAGCATCGGTGTGGCCAGCATGGTGGCCTCGCCGCGCGAATCCCGCTCCACCTTGCTGCTGCAGGCGGACAGTGCCTTGTATTGCGCCAAGAAGGCCGGACGCAACCGGGTCGAGTCCTACGACCCGGCGACCGTCAGCGCACTCGCATCCCGGCCTGCGCCCCTGTGAAGGGTTCGAGCACGTAGATGCCCGGCGTGGCCTTTTCGTCGGCATGGCTGGCGGCCAGCACCATGCCTTCGCTGACGCCGAACTTCATCTTGCGCGGCGCCAGGTTGGCGACCATCACGGTCAGCTTGCCGACCAGTTGCTCGGGTCGGTAGACACTGGCGATGCCCGAGAACACATTGCGTGTCGTGCCTTCGCCCACATCGAGCGTCAGGCGCAGCAGCTTGGTCGAGCCCTCGACCGCCTCGCAGCCGACGATCTTCGCGATGCGCAGGTCGACCTTGGCGAAATCGTCGATGCCGATGGTGGGCGCGATGGCTTCGCCGCCGGGCAGCCGTTGCTCGGGCGCGGCGGCGGCCGGCGGCTCGAACAAGGCCTCGAGCTGCTTGGCGTCGACCCGTTGCATCAGGTGTTGGTACGGCGCAATCGCATGCCCCTCGCCCAGCGGCTGGTCGGCGTCGGACCAGTGCCCGCACGGTGCCTTCAGGAAGGCCTCGACCTGGGCCGACAAGGCCGGCAGGATGGGCGTCAGGTAGACGGTCAACACGCGAAACGCTTCCAGCGTGGCGCTGCTGACCTGGTGCAAGGTGCGCATGTGGGCTGCGGCCGCATCCGGTTCGGCGCTGGCCTTCTTCGGCAGGCCCCAGGGCTGCTGTTCGTTCCAGTAGCCGTTGACCAGGTCGGCCAGGCGCATGATTTCCATCACGGCCTGCAGCGTGTTGCGTTCCTCGTAGCGCTTTTGCAGCTGTTCCGACGAGGACCGCACCTGCGCCAGCAGCCGTGCATGGATGTCATCGGCCGCGTCGTGGGCGAGGCCGGCCAGCCGTCCGTTGAAATGCTTGTGCACGAATCCCGCGGCGCGGCTCGCGATGTTGACGAACTTGCCGATCAGGTCGCTGTTGACCCGCGCCATGAAGTCCTCGGCGTTGAAATCCACGTCCTCGTTGCGGCCGTTGAGCTTGGCGGCCAGGTAGTAGCGCAGCCACTCCGGGTTCATGTCCAGGCTCAGGTATTTGAGCGGGTCGAGCCCGGTTCCGCGGCTCTTGCTCATCTTCTCGCCGTTGTTCACGGTCAGGAAGCCGTGCACGAAGATGTTGTCCGGCGTCTTGCGGCCGCTGAAATGCAGCGTCGCCGGCCAGAACAGCGTGTGGAAGTTGACGATGTCCTTGCCGATGAAGTGGTACTGTTCCAGCGCCGGGTCGGCCATGTAGGTCTCGTAGTCCTGCCCGCGGCGCTCCAGCAGGTTCTTCAGCGAGGCCAGGTAGCCGATCGGCGCGTCCAGCCAGACATAGAAATACTTGCCCGGCGCGTCCGGGATCTCGATGCCGAAATACGGTGCGTCGCGGCTGATGTCCCAGTCGCCCAGGCCTTCGCTGGTGCTGCCGTCCGGGTTCTTGCGCACGCTGAACCATTCCTTGACCTTGTTCGCCACTTCCGGCTGCAGCCGGCCGTCCTGGGTCCAGCGCTGCAGGAATTCGACGCAACGCGGATCCGACAGCTTGAAGAAGAAATGTTCGGAGCTCTTGAGCACGGGCTTGGCGCCAGACAGCGCCGAATAGGGCTCGATCAGGTCGGTCGGCGCGTAGACGGCGCCGCAGACCTCGCAGTTGTCGCCATACTGGTCCTTGGCGTGGCAACGCGGGCATTCGCCCTTGATGAAACGATCCGGGAGGAACATGTTCTTCTCGGGGTCGAAGAACTGCTCGATGGTGCGGGTCTCGATCAGCGAGCCCTGCGGGTTGTCGCGCAGGTCGCGGTAGATCTGCTGCGCCAGCGCATGGTTCTCGGGCGCGTCGGTCGAATGCCAGTTGTCGAATGCGATGTGGAAACCGTCCAGGTAGGGCTTGCGGCCGGCCGCGATGTCGGCGACGAACTGCTGCGGCGTCTTGCCGGCCTTCTCGGCGGCGATCATGATCGGCGCGCCATGGGCGTCGTCGGCGCAGACGAAGTCCACCGCGTTGCCCTGCATGCGCTGGTGCCGCACCCAGATGTCGGCCTGGATGTATTCCATGATGTGGCCGATATGGAACTTGCCGTTGGCGTACGGCAGGGCGGTGGTGACAAAGAGTTGGCGTGGCATCGGGCGGGGCTGGGTGGAACGGGGCGGTCGGCGCAAGCCGGGAGCGGCCGATTTTAGTCGGCCACCTGCAGCGCCCGTCATACGCCGAGAACGAACCGCTCAGCGCAGGCGCAGCGGGTCGCGCCGGCGCTCGACCCGGGGTGGCTGGCCCGGCGTGCCAACGCCGCCGTCGACCGGACAGGGGTCGACCCAGCCGAAGAAGCGGGTCACGTCGTTGCGCTGGAGCAGTGTGTCGGCGCGGCCGAGCGCGATCAGTTCCTGCGTGTAGCCGGGCTCGAACAACAGGTAGCTGGCCAGTGCCGCACCGCGGAAGTCGGACTTGTCGGAGGTCACGCCGACACCGCCGAGCAAGGCGCGCACCGGTCGCGGCAGGTCGCCGACATGTTTGGCCGCGATCGCGTCGATGCGCTCGGACGGCGATATCACCAACAGATCGATCGGCCGCAGGCCGCTGGCGGCGCGGGCTTCGGGCGGCACCAGGCCGATCGTGTGGTTGATGCGCTTGACCCGCTCGACGTCCACGGCCAGCGCGTCCAGGAAGATGTTGGACAAGGTGTGCCCCGCGATCTGGGCCAGCGTCGGATAGCTGTTGGGCGGGGCGTTGCGCAGGTCCGGCGGCGGTTCGTGCAGGCGGCCGGCGCCCACCACCAGGATGCGGTTCGCCCCCAGGTGGATGGCCGCTGCCACCGGTGCCGACTGGCGCATCGAGCCGTCGCCAAAATACTCGTCGCGCCCGTCGATCGGCAAGGCCTTGGCCGGAAACACGAACGGAATCGCCGATGACGCCAACAGGTGCTGGTGCGTGATCTTCTGGCGGATCCCGAAACGCTGCGAGCGTTTCCACGGCGCGATGCTGTCGGCTCCATCGAAGAAGGTCACGTGATCGCCCGAGCTGTAGCTCGACGCGGTCACGGCCAGTGCGCGTAGCTGGCCTTGCGCGATGAAGTCGTGCAGGTCGTCGAGTGGCACCAGGCTCTGCAGCAGGTCCAGCAGCGGTGCGTTGTCCAGCAGTGAACGCGGCTTGAGCTTGCGCCAGCGCGCCAGCACCCAGCCGATCGACATCAGCGTCAGCCAGCTGGCGCCGGTTCGCAACACGCCGATCGAATCCGCGCGGTAGACCTGGCCGGCATGGAAGTTCTTCCAGACGTCGACCATGCGGCGGACCGCCCGGTCGAAGTCGTCGGCGCCGCCGGCCAGCGCCGCGGCGTTGATGGCACCGGCCGACGTGCCGGTGATGACGGAAAAAGGGTTGGCCAGTGCGCGCGCCGCGCATTCGACACGAATGTCGGCGATCGCTTCGAGCACGCCGACCTGGTAGGCGGCGCGGGCACCGCCGCCGGTGAGCAGCAGGCCGGTGACGGGATGGGCCGGTCGGGCGTCGGACATCGGTGCATTATGGTGGCGCGTGGGCCACCGCTCCATGGCGATTGACCCCGAGCGGGTCGCGCCGACCGGCGGTTCGCTAGACTAGCGCCTTCGCGCAACGCAACACAATTCACCAGGAGCATCGCATGGCAGTCACGGAACAGGGTTTGATGGAGGCGCTGCGCACCGTCGTGGATCCGAATACCGGAACGGACTTCGTGTCGGCACGCGCCATCCGCAACCTGACCATCGGTGACGGGGATGTTGCCTTCGACGTCGAGCTCGGTTATCCGGCCAAGAGCCAGATTCCGGAGTTCCGCAAGGCGCTGGTGGCCGCGGCCCGGACCGTACCCGGCGTGGACAACGTGTCCGTCAACGTGTACAGCAAGATCATCGCGCACGCCGTGCAGCGCGGCGTGCAGCTGATGCCCAATGTCAAGAACATCGTGGCCGTGGCCTCGGGCAAGGGTGGCGTGGGCAAGAGCACGACGGCGGCCAACCTGGCGCTGGCGCTGGCCGCCGAAGGCGCCTCGGTCGGCATCCTGGACGCCGACATCTATGGCCCCAGCGTGCCGATGATGCTGGGCATCTCGGGCAAGCCCGAGTCGGACGACGGCAAGACCATGGATCCGCTGGAGAACTATGGCTTGCAGGTCATGTCGATCGGTTTCCTGGTGGCCCAGGACGAAGCCATGATCTGGCGCGGCCCGATGGCCACGCAGGCGCTCGAGCAGCTGCTGCGCCAGACCAACTGGCGCGAGCTGGACTACCTGATCGTCGACATGCCGCCGGGCACCGGCGACATCCAGCTCACGCTGAGCCAGCGCGTGCCCATGACCGGCGCCGTGATCGTGACGACGCCGCAGGACATCGCGCTGCTCGATGCCAAGAAGGGCATCAAGATGTTCCAGAAGGTCGGCGTGCCCATCCTGGGCATCGTCGAGAACATGGCGGTCCATGTCTGCAGCCAGTGCGGCCATGCTGAACACATCTTCGGCGCCGATGGTGGCAAGAAGATGGCGGCCGAATACGAAATGGACTACCTGGGCGCCTTGCCGCTGGACATGCAGATCCGCTTGCAGGCCGACAGCGGCAAACCCACGGTGGTGGCGGCGCCGGACAGCGAGGTTGCGGCCATCTACCGCGCGGTCGCGCGCCAGGTGGCTGTCTCGATCGCGGCCAAGAACAAGGACTTCTCGTCCAAGTTCCCATCGATCAAGATATCGAAGGACACCTGAGGCCCGGCGCCTTCCGGCATGCCAGGAAACCTGGTTGCCGGCACCATCGGGTCATGCCCCCATCCCGCCCCGACCTGAGCGCGCGCCCACTTCCGACCCCGCCATGAACCTGCTCGGCTCGCTGCGTTACCTGGTCGCGCTGGACGAACACAAGCATTTCGGACGTGCCGCGCAGGCCTGCCACATCACGCAACCGGCGCTGTCCAATGCCTTGCGCGCGATGGAGAAGGAGTTCGGTTGCGCCATCGTATTGCGCGGTCGCACCTATGTCGGGCTGACGTCGGAGGGCCAGCGGGTGCTGGCCAGCGCGCGGCGCATGCTGCACGAGCGCGAATTGCTGCGCCAGGACCTGGACAGCGGCGTCGACAGCCCGCGCGGCGCGTTGCGCATCGGCTCGATCCCCACGGCGATGCCGATCGCGGCGCGTTTCGCCGCCCGGTTGCAGGCGCAGTACCCGGGCATCACCCCTGCCGTGTTGTCGCTCAGTTCGCCCGAGATCGAGAGCGGCCTGGAGAGCCTGGACCTCGACCTTGGCCTGGGTTATACCGAACGGCTGGTCGCGCTGGGGCTGCGCCTGCGTGTGCTGCCCCAATACGAAGAGCACTATTTCCTGCTGCGCCGCAGCCCGCTCGCGCAGGCCGGCGAACTGCCGATCGGGCCGGAGATGCGCTGGGCGCAGGCGGCCGCGTTGCCACTGTGCCTGCTGACGCCCGACATGCACAACCGCACGCTGGTCGACGCCGCCTTCGCCGCCGCCGGCGTCTCGGTGCGGCCGGTAATGGAGACCAATTCCATCGTCACGCTGGCCCTGAGCGCGGCCAATGGCGAGGTTTGCAGCGTGATGCCCGGTGCCCTGGTGGCGGCGTTTCGCAACTACCGCAACCTCGAGGCCCTGCCGCTGATGGATCCCCATGTGCAGACGCCGGTCGGGTTCATGGTGCAGGCCAGCGACCAGCCCTCGCGCACGCTGACCGCCGCGATTGCGATGGCGCAGCAATCGGGCTGGCTGGAACAGGTGGCGGCGAACAGCGGGCGTCTGGCCACCTGAGTCCGGCCTGTTTCAACGGCCGGGCGCAGGCGACACGGCGTCGTCGTCACGGCCATCGAGCGCGCGCCGGATGGTGCGGGCCGCGAAGTCGGCGGCGTCGTCGTAGGGGCGGAAGATGTGGTCGAAGCCGCGGGCGAGAAACGCTGCCGGGTCGGTGTCGCCGCGCAAGGCCAGCGCGATCCGACCGGTGAATCCATGCGCCCGCAACGCCGCGGGCAGGGCGAGGTTGACCGTGGCCTCGGGCAGGGTGCTGACGACCCAGGATGCCTGGGCCAACGGCAAGGTGACGGGGAATTCGGTGTCCTCCGCGTCGCCGTAGCGCACCGGAAGACGCATGCGACGCAGTCGGCGTACCCGTTCCGGGTCGAAATCCACGGCAATGGCCTGGATGCCGCTGTCGCGCAACTGCTCGATCAGCCGGCGACCGAAACGGCCGGCGCCGAACACGATGACCTGGGCTGACGCGGTCTCCGGGCGGCTGCGCTCGACTGCCATTTCCCGCAGCGGGCGTACTCGCTCGAAGAGCCCCAGCCAGGGCGCCAGCCATGCGTACAGGGGCTGCGAATACAGGATCATGTAGGTCGACAAGGTGATCGTGACCAGTCCGACCAGCGTGACCAGTCCCAGGGCCGCCGGCGCCGTGTGGCCCAGCGACACGCCCATGGCCATGAAGATGATGGAGAACTCGCTGATCTGCGCCACGGTCAGCCCGGCCAGGAAGCCGGTGCGCTTGCGGTAACCCATGTACCCCATGATGGCCATCACGATCAGCGGATTGCCCAGCAACACGAACAGCGACAACACCATTGCGTCGTCGACCTGGGCGCCCAGAAGACCGAGGTCGAGCTTGGCACCCAGGTCGATGAAGAAAAACAGCAGCAGGAAGTCCCGCAGACCGGTCAGGCGCGCCGCGATTGCCTCCCGGTACGGGGTCGACGCCAGCGAAAAGCCGGCCAGGAAGGCGCCGATCTCCTTGCTGAAACCCAGCAGGTCGCCGCCAGCGGCGAGCGCCGTGCCCCAGGCCAGCGCGAACAGCAGCAGCAACTCCTGCGAACGCGCCAGCAGGTGCAACAGGCCGGGCAGTACGTAACGCATCAGCAGCGCGATCGCGACCAGCGCGCCCGCCAGCTTCAGCAGCACGGCAAGACCCAGCTGCCAAGGGTGGACACCCCCCTCGCCGGATTGCCACGAGCCGAGCATCAGCATCGCGACGACGACCGCGATGTCCTGCACGACCAGGAAGCCGACTGCAATGCGACCGTGCAGCGAGTCGAGTTCGCGCTTGTCCGACAGAAGCTTGACGATGATGATGGTGCTGGAGAAGGTCAGCGCCACCGCGACGTAGACCGCGGTGAGGGCGTCCATGCCCAGTGCCAGCGCCAGCGCGAATCCGAGCACGGTCGTGAACACGATCTGCCCCAGGCCGGTGGCCAGCGCGACCAGGCCGACGCTGCGCACCACGTGCATGTCGAGCTTGAGTCCGACCACGAACAGCAGCACCGTGACGCCGATCTGGGCCAGCAGGTCGATCTGGTCATGGGCCGTCACCCAGCCCAGCACGGACGGCCCCAGCAGGATGCCCACGACGATGTAGGCCACCAGCAGCGGTTGGCGCAACCGCAGCGCAAACGCGCCGACGACGGCCGCGATGGCCAGCATCAGGGCGAACTGGTGGTAGACGTTGTACATGGCGAGGGCGGCGGGAACGGGTTGTGGATATGCTACCGGGATGCCACTGCGCTGCGCGGGCCCGGGCTGGATTCAGATCGTGAATCGCCCGGTGTGTCGATTCAATTGGACCGCGCCAGGGTCCGCTGCGATACTGCGAATGACGTCGGCTTGCGAGAGTCCGAGGTCGCGTTGGGAATGGCAGTGTTTCGCCGGCCGTCCATCATGGACCGTGAAGTGGTGTTGCCAGGCCGCCCCCTGCGGGCACGGGCCGGCATCGGTCTGCCGGCCCACGCCCCGCCGGGGTGCGGCACATCCGACCCAGCGCCGAGTTGTTCATCCGCGCCGCCCGCCGGCCATTTTTGTGAGATGCCATGAGCCTTGCCGGTTCCTCCCTTTCCGCAACGACCGTGCCCCTGGGTAGCGTGGACGACCTGCGCGCGCAAATGCGGCGCAGGCGCCAGCTCAAGGGCCGCCAGGTCGAAGCCCATGCGCTGGCCGAGGTGCGTGCGCTGATCGGCATGCCGCCCGACGGCGGCCATCGGCGCGACCTGCTGATCGAGTACCTGCACCGGCTCAACGATGCCTGGCGCTGCCTGCACGACCGTCATCTGGTGGCGCTGGCGGCCGAGATGCGCATCGGCATGGCCGAGGTGTTCGAGGTCGCGACCTTCTATCACCACTTCGAAGTGCTCAAGGGGGATGCCCAGGCGCCGGGGCTGACGGTGCGGGTCTGCGACGGCCTGAGCTGCACGATGACCGGCGCCGGCGATCTGCTGGCGCGATTGCCGGCGCTCCTGGGCGCGGACGTGCGCGTGATACCCGCGCCCTGCGTGGGACGTTGCGAACAGGCGCCGGTGGCCGTGGTACACCAGAACCCGGTGCCGCATGCCGATGCCGATGCGGTCGTGGCCCGCGTGCGTGCGGGCGCGCACCACCACCCCGCCGCGGCCGACGACGGCCGCTTCGATGCGCCGGCGCTGGCCGGCTCGGCCGTCACCGATGGCGCCGCGCATACCGCCGTGGCACCGGACTACGTGGGGCTGCAGGCTTACCGTGATGCGGGCGGATACCGCTTTGTCGCCGACCTGATGGACGGCCGGCACGAGGCCGAAAGCGTGCTCAAGGCGATGGAGGGTTCCGGCTTGCGCGGGCTGGGCGGCGCCGGTTTCCCGGCCGGCCGCAAATGGCGCATCGTGCGTGGCCATGCCGGTCCTCGGGTGATGGCGGTCAACATCGACGAAGGCGAGCCGGGCACCTTCAAGGACCGGACCTATCTCGAGCGCGATCCACACCGTTTCCTCGAAGGCATGCTGGTGGCCGCCCAGGTCGTCGGCATCGACAAGTGCTACATCTACCTGCGCGATGAATACCACGGCTGCCGTGCCATCCTGGAGACCGAGATCGCCAGGCTGCGTGCCGATGCCCCGTTCCCGCTGCCGATGATCGAGCTGCGACGGGGTGCCGGTGCCTACATCTGCGGCGAGGAGTCCGCGATGATCGAAAGCATCGAAGGCAAGCGCGGCGAGCCGCGGATGCGACCGCCCTATATCGCCGAGATCGGCCTGTTCGGCCGTCCGACGCTGGAGCAGAATTTCGAGACCTTGTACTGGGTGCGCGACATCGTCGAAAAAGGCCCGCAGTGGTTCTCCGGTTTCGGTCGCAACGGGCGCAAGGGCCTGCGTTCGTTCAGCGTCAGCGGCCGGGTCCGTTCGCCGGGGGTCAAGCTGGCGCCGGCCGGCATCAGCGTGCGCGAACTGATCGACGAATATTGCGGCGGCATGCCTGACGGGCATGATTTGTATGCCTACCTGCCGGGTGGCGCGTCCGGAGGCATCCTGCCGGCCAGCCTGGCCGATGTGCCGCTGGACTTCGACACCTTGCAGCCGCATGGCTGCTTCATCGGGTCGGCGGCGGTGATCGTGCTCAGCCAGCACGACAAGGCCCGTGATGCGGCCCTCAACATGATGCATTTCTTCGAGCACGAGAGTTGCGGCCAGTGCACGCCGTGCCGCGTCGGAACCGCCAAGGCGGCGCGACTGATGCAGGCTCCCGTGTGGGACAACGACACGCTGGAAGACCTGAACCAGGTCATGGTCGATGCATCGATCTGCGGCCTGGGCCAGGCCGCGCCCAATCCGGTGCGTTGTGTCCAGAAGTATTTTGCGCAGGAGATCCGCTGAATGAACGCGCCCGCCACGGTGGCCGAGGTCACCTTGAAAACCATCGACTTCCAGCTCAACGGCAAGCCGGCCCGGGCGTTCGAGGGAGAGACCATCCTGAATGCCGCCCATCGCCAGGGCGTCGAGATACCGCGGCTGTGCTTCAAGGACGGTTACCGCGCCGACGGCAATTGCCGGGCCTGCGTGGTCGAGGTCGCGGGCGAACGCACGCTGGCGCCAAGCTGCTGTCGCAGCGTGACGGCCGGCATGGAGGTGCGCAGCGACAGCGCGCGCGCCGTGAAGAGCCAGCAGATGGTGCTCGAGATGCTGCTGTCCGACATGCCGGACCAGGGCTACAAGTGGAATGATGCCAACGGCGCCTCGCCGCACGGCGAACTGAGCGACTGGGCGACGCGCATGCAGGTCACGGTCCGGCCCGCGCTGCAGGCGGTGCGCCGGGAGCAGCCTGCGGCCGACGTGTCGCATCCGGCGATGGCGGTCAACCTGGACGCCTGCATCCAGTGCAACCGGTGCGTGCGCGCCTGCCGCGAGGAACAGGTCAATGACGTGATCGGGTATGCGATGCGCGGCGCACACAGCGCCATCGTGTTCGACCTGGACGATGCCATGGGCGAGAGCAGCTGCGTGGCCTGCGGCGAGTGCGTGCAGGCCTGCCCGACCGGGGCGTTGATGTCCAAGACACAGATCGGCTCGCAGGAAGTCGACAAGAAGGTCGACTCGGTATGCCCGTTCTGCGGTGTCGGCTGCCTGCTGACCTACAACGTCAAGGACAACCGCATCGTCAGCGTCGACGGGCGAGACGGACCCGCCAACCACAGCCGCCTGTGTGTCAAGGGTCGCTACGGATTTGACTACGCCCACCACGACCAGCGGCTGACGCGGCCGCTCATCCGCAAGCCGGGGGTGGCCAAGGATCCGGCACGGACGCCCGATCCGGCGAACTGGCACGAGGTGTTTCGCGAGGCGAGCTGGGACGAAGCCCTGGACCTGGCCGCCGGCCGCCTGCGCGAGCTGCGCGATGGGCATGGCGCCAAGGCGTTGGCCGGATTCGGCTCGGCCAAGGGCAGCAACGAAGAGGCCTACCTGTTCCAGAAGCTGGTGCGCACCGGCTTCGGTTCGAACAATGTCGACCATTGCACCCGCTTGTGCCATGCGTCCAGCGTGGCCGCCTTGCTCGAAGGCGTGGGTTCGGGCGCGGTCAGCAACCAGGTCAACGACATCGCACATTCCGGACTCATCCTGGTCATCGGTTCGAACCCGACCAGCAACCATCCGGTGGCCGCCACCTGGATGAAGAACGCTGCCAAGCAGGGCGTGAAGATCGTGCTCGCCGATCCGCGCGTCACCGGGCTCGGAAAACACGCCTGGCGCACGCTGCAGTTCAAGCCCGATACCGACGTGGCCATGCTCAATGCGCTGATCCACACCATCATCGACGAGGACTTGGTCGACCAGGCCTTCGTGCGCGAGAGGGCCGGCAACTTCGAGGCCTTGAAGGAAAACGTCAAGGGCTACAGCCCGGAGGCCATGGCGCCGATCTGCGGCATCGACGCGCAGACGCTGCGCGAGGTGGCGCGGGAGTACGCGCGGCCCTCGGGCTCGGCGCCAGGCGCGGCCCGGGGCTCGATGATCCTGTGGGGCATGGGCATCAGCCAGCACGTGCATGGCACCGACAACGCGCGTTGCCTGATCGCGCTGGCCACGGTCGCCGGGCAGATCGGCAAGCCCGGCTCCGGACTGCATCCGCTGCGCGGCCAGAACAACGTGCAGGGCGCCAGCGACGCCGGACTGATCCCGATGATGTTCCCGAACTACCAGCGGGTCGACCAGCCCGGCGCCCATGCCTGGTTCGAGAATTTCTGGGCCAGCGAACTGGACGAGCGGCCGGGCTACACCGTGGTCGAGATCATGCACAAGGCGCTGGCGCCCGACACCGACCCGCACAAGATCCGCGGCATGTACATCATGGGCGAGAACCCGGCCATGAGCGACCCGGACCTGAATCATGCGCGTCACGCGCTGGCCAGCCTGGAGCACCTGGTGGTGCAGGACATCTTCATGACCGAGACCGCCTGGCTGGCCGACGTCGTGTTGCCGGCCACCGCCTGGCCGGAGAAGACCGGCACCGTCAGCAATACCGACCGCATGGTGCAGCTCGGCCGCCAGGCCATCGATCCGCCGGGCGACGCCCGCGCCGACCTGTGGATCATCCAGCAGCTGGGCCGGCGGCTGGGCGCGCACGCGCCCAGGGCCGGCAGCGGCGACGCCGGCCTGCCGCAGGCCGCGGGCGGCCTGCACTGGGAGTACGCGGGCGAACACCACGGTGTCGCCGCCGTCTACGAGGAGATGCGCCAGGCCATGCATGCGGCGATCGCGGGCATCAGCTGGGAGCGGCTGCAGCGCGAATCCAGCGTGACCTACCCCTGCCTGGACGCGCAGGACCCGGGGCAACCGACGGTGTTCGTCGACCGGTTTCCGACCCTTGACGGCCGGGTCCACCTGGTGCCGGCCGACATCATCCCCGCCGACGAACGGCCCGACGCCGACTATCCGTTCGTGCTCATCACCGGGCGCCAGCTCGAACACTGGCACACCGGCAGCATGACCCGGCGCTCGGAGGTGCTCGATGCGATCGAACCGGTGGCCACCGCCTCGTTGTGTGGCGCGGACCTGCAGGCGCTGGGCGTGTCGGCCGGCGACGTGATCACGGTGCGTTCGCGCCGCGGCCAGGTCGCCATCCATGTGCGCCGCGACGATGGCACGCCGCGCGGTGCGGTGTTCATCCCGTTCGCGTATTACGAAGCCGCGGCCAACCTGCTGACCAACGCGGCGCTCGATCCGGTGGGCAAGATACCCGAGTTCAAGTACTGTGCGGTGGCGGTGGTGGCCGGCGGCGTGCCGCACGACATCGTCGGGTACGGCAAGGCCGCCGTGGCCTGATACAACCACTGCGCGGCAGTGTCGCGCGCGATCCGCTACATTGCGGGGAGTCATGACCCACCCGCGCCCGACCCGTCACGTCGCCGTCATCATGCGCCGCCAGCGCATCGAAGGCCCGATGAGCCGTTGGCAACCCTGGCGCTGGGTGCTCGACAGCGTGGTGGACCACGAGGCGGCCTTCGGCACCGAGCCGCGGCTGCTGGTGCAGGACGGTGCGCAGCAGCGCTGGCTGCATCCGGGCTTTGCCGTCGAACTGTACCGGGACGACGCCGAGGGGTATTTCCTCAACGTCACCACCGACGCCCCGTGCTGGTTTGTGATGTGGCGCATGCAGGAAGATCCGGCCTGGGGCGATGCGCCGATGCCGGTGCCGTGCATGGTGTCGCTGAGTTACCACGACGCCGGCCGCTGGCTCGATGCCCAGGAAACGGTGGAGCAGGTGCCGGCACCCGCCGACGTGGTGGCCTGGCTGCGTGCGTTCGTCGATGCATTCCATGTGGCCGAACCCCGGCGCCGCAAGCGCCCGGAGAGTTTCCGCTCCCTGACCGACCGTTTCGGCAATCCCGCATCGATCAGCACCGGCAAGAAGATGGGAGGCGGTCATGGTTGATGGTTTCCTCGGTCGCTGGTCGCAGCGCAAGACCGCTGCGCGTGAGTCGCCAGCGACCGCGCCGCGTGAGAAGCCGGGGCCGGTGCAGCCCGATGCCGTCCCGGCTCCCGCCGACGCGGTCCCGACGGCCCGTCCGGCAACGGCATCGGGCGAACGCGCCGAGGTCACCCCGCGGGCCGAGGCGCCGCCTCCAACCTTGCAGGATGTGGCGGCCTTGCATGCCGACTCGGACTTCAAGCCTTTCGTGGCCCGGGCCGTGGCGCCCGAGGTGCGCAACGCGGCCATGAAGAAGCTCTTCGCCGACCCGCATTTCAACGTGATGGACGGCCTGGACACCTACATCGACGATTACTCCCTGCCCGACCCGCTGCCGGCGGCCATGTTGCGCAAGATGGCCAGCGCCCAGTTCCTCAAGCTGTTCGACGACGACGCGGACAAGCCTGCGGGAGATCCGGCCGTGGCCGGGGAGCAGATGCCCGGAACGGAACCGGCGCCCGAGGCGCCGGCACCGCTCGATACGGAACCGGAGCGCGCACAACCGCAGGTATCCGGCACCACGAACCCTGATGGGACGGAACCCCGAACATGAGCACCCTGATCTGTGACTGCAACAAGACCATGCCGCTGGACCCGCGCGCGCTGGGTGCTTCGCTGAACGAGAACCTGACGCTGCATTCGAGCCTGTGCCGACGCGAGGCCGGACGTTTCCTGGCCGCCGCCACGCAGTCCGGCGCCAGCGGCGACGAACTGGTCGTCGCTTGTACCCAGGAAAAGCGCCTGTTCCTGGAACTGGCGCAGCAGGTCGACACGCCGGTGGCGCCGATACGCTTCGTCAACATCC
>CAXBDR010000003.1:0-48520 GCA_963974265.1 uncultured Rhodoferax sp. | reverse complement strand
GCTCTTGCCGAAATACCGGCGCAGATGGTAGGCCATGCGGTCCTGCGCGATGCGGTGGGCGATCTCGTCCTGGCTGGTGCCAAGAAAAGGGTCCAACTCCTTGAGAATCATGATCCGCGCGATTCCTCTCGCTTTTTTCCCCGACATGTTAACTGGATCGACACGGCCGGCGGCATGTTCGACCCTCCCGGGACCCTCTGCGCGGACCGGATGTCGACACCATGCCGAATGCCGGGCGGGTCGACGGCCACGCCAGGGCTCCGTGCGAATTCAGACCGGCGATGCCGCGCGCACCGCCCTGCGGACGCGCACGGCCTGCGCCAGCTCCTGCAGCAAGGGCAAGGTCTGCTCCATGCTGATGCAAGCATCGGTCACCGAGACCCCGTGCGCCAGCGGGGTGCCCGCCACGATGTCCTGACGGCCTTCGCGCAGGTTGCTCTCGACCATCACGCCGATGATGCGGGCGTCGCCCGCAGCGACCTGCTGCGCCACGTCATGCGCGACCGGAACCTGACGCTGGTATTGCTTGCTGCTGTTGGCATGCGAGACGTCGACCATGACCTGCTCGCGCAGCCCGGCGGACTGCAGCAGGGCACAAGCGGCGGCGATGTCGGCCGCGCCATAGTTGGGACTCTTGCCGCCGCGCAGGATGACGTGGCAGTCCTGGTTGCCGCGGGTCTCGAACACCGCGGCCTGGCCCATCTTGGTCATGCCCATGAAGGCGTGTTTCGCCGACGCGGCCTGGATCGCGTCGCTGGCGACCTTGACGCCGCCATCGGTGCCGTTCTTGAAACCCACCGGGCAACTCAGGCCCGAGGCAAGCTGACGATGGCTCTGGCTCTCGGTGGTGCGCGCGCCGATGGCGCCCCAGCTCACCAGGTCGGAGATGAACTGCGGGCTCAGCAGGTCGAGGAACTCGGTCCCCAGCGGCAGGCCCAGCGCCAGCAGTTCGAGCAGCAGGCGGCGCGCCATCTGCAGGCCTTCGTTGATCGCGAACGTGCCGTCCAGGTGCGGATCGTTGATGTAGCCCTTCCAGCCCACCGTGGTGCGCGGCTTTTCGAAATAGACGCGCATCACGACCAGCAGGTCGGCCGACAACGCATCTGCCTGCTGCTTGAGCCAGCGACCATATTCCAGTGCCTGGTCGTGGTCGTGGATGGAGCAGGGGCCGACCACCACCACGAGCCGGTCGTCCTGGCCATGCAGGACACGGGAAATCGCCAGGCGGCTTTGCTCGACCAGGGCCAGCGCCTGGTCCGGCACCGGCAGCCACTCCTGCAACAGGGCCGGCGTGATCAGCGGCCGCACGGCGCCGATGCGGGTGTCGTCGATCCGCGTCGCGTCCTGGGTCGACAGGGCGGGCGCGGCTGTCTGGGCAGCGGTAGCGGAAGTCATCCGCGGATTGTCCCCATTTTGGAGATGGCGTCCAGCCCGCCCGAGGGGTTGCGGCTTGCGCTCTAATCAGGCATTGACAACGCTTGTCGACCGCCACTTCCTTGAACCGCCCATACCGCCACACCGACGCAGCTGACGACGCCACCCCACCACCGGTGCTGTCCGGCCTGCTGCATGCCAGGCCGGCCCAGGCGCCGGTGACCGTGACCCTGCTGGCGGTCAACATACTGGTGTTCCTGGCCATGCTGCTGAACGGCGGCAGCCTGTGGCACGGCAGCACGGCCGTGCCCTTGCAGTGGGGCGCCAATTTCGGGCCTGCCACCCAGGACGGCCAGTGGTGGCGACTGGGCAGTGCCTTGTTCCTGCACTTCGGCGTCATTCACCTGCTGCTCAACATGTGGGCGTTGTGGGACGTCGGCCGGCTGATCGAGCAGCTGTTCGGCCGCTGGCGCTTCATCGCGCTGTACCTGGGCAGCGGCATCATCGGCAACCTGCTGTCGCTGGCCATCCAGGGCAACCAGGCGGTGTCGGGCGGCGCCTCGGGCGCGATCTTCAGCCTGTATGGCGCGTTGCTGGTGTTCCTGCTGCGCGAGCGCCGCCAGGTCGATCCGGGCGAGTTCCGCTGGTTGTTCGGCGCAGCCAGCGCGTTCATCGTGCTGGCGCTGGTGATGGGTCTGCTGGTGCCCGGCATCGACAACGCCGCCCACCTCGGCGGCCTGGTCGCCGGCGCGTTGTGGGGGCTGGTGCTGGCCCGCCGCTGGACCCACCGGAGCCCGCATCCGCGCGCCACGCGCACCATCGCCGCCGCGGTGCTGGTCGCCGCCACCACGGCCCTGGTCGTCAACATCCCGGCGCCGAGCTACCGGCTGGGCGAGGAGCTGCGCGCACGCCAGGCCATCAGCCAGTTCCTGCAGCAGGACCAGCGCATCAGCCAGCAATGGGAAACCATCCTCGGCCAGGGACAGAAGGACAAGCTCAGCTTCGACCAGCTGGCCGGCCGCATCGACGACACGGTCACCACGCCCTACCAGCAGAGCTTCGAACAGCTCTCCGGCCTGCACCTGGACGCCGCCGCGCCGTCGGCGCCGACGCTCGAGGCGCTGCGCGCCTACGCGGCCCGGCGCACCGACGCCTCGCAAGCCATGGCCGAAGGCCTGCGCGACCGGGATGCGGAAAAGTTTCGCAAGGCGCTGGAGTCGGCGCGGCAGGCGCCGGTGATGATGCGTGGAGGGTCACCTGTTGGTGCGGCCTCGGCGCCAGTGGTACCTGAGGCAGCGTCGACACAGGGTGAGGGGCGGCCGGCTGCGTCGGGACGGTGACCAGCCTGGTGATTGGAGGATCGGTGACAGCGAAACCCATACGCTGGGTGCCCGCAAGCGATACCCGAAGAAGGCGTTGCGCGAGATCCTGGGCAATGCGCTGGTGCATCAGGACCTGACCGAACAAGGCACTGGCGTCGTGGTGGAGACTTACGACGATCGGGTGGAAATCGTCAACCCTGGCCGACCGCTTCTGCCGGTGGACCGGTTCATTGACGAGAACCAGTCCCGCAACGAGCGACTGGCCGATTCGTTGCGCCTGCTCGGCGTGTGCGATGAACCTGGGCACGGTATCGATGTGGTAGTGACGCATATCAAGGCCTACCAACTGCCGCCGTACCAATGCCGATTGGGTACGCGGCACACCACGGTGGTGCTGTCACGCTACAAAGGCCTGGCCAAGCTTGCGCCGGACGAGCGGATACAAGCCGTCTACCAACACTGCTGCCTGCGTTTTGTGACCAACCAGATCACCAACACAAAACCTCACACGTCGATATTCCCCGCCCTGAGCGCATTCGTCTCGATAAAGTCCCGTCGCGGCTCCACTTCATCGCCCATCAGCATCGTGAACACCCGGTCCGCCTCGATCGCGTCGTCGATCTGCACGCGCAGCAGGCGGCGCACGGCCGGGTCCATCGTGGTTTCCCACAACTGCATCGGGTTCATCTCGCCCAGGCCCTTGTAGCGCTGGCGTGAGGTGGCGCTTTCGGCCTGGCTGATCAGCCAGGCCATGGCTTCGCGGAAGTCGTTGACGGACGCTTCCTTCTGGCGTTCGCCTTCGCCGCGGGTGACCTTGGCGCCTTCGCTGAGCAGGCCGCGGAAGGTGTTGGCGGCCTCGGCCAGGGCGGCGTAGTCGGCGCCGTGCACGAAGTCCTGCGTGAGCACGCTGCTCTTGACGTTGCCATGATGGCGGCGGCTGATGCGCAGGATGGGCTTGTCGGTGCGCACGTCGAACTCGCCGGCCACTTCGGCGTCGGGCAGGTGGTCCTGCAAGGCCTTGGCAGACAATTCGGCATCGGGCACGGTGTCGAGGTTGAGAACCACGCCGTCGGCCACCGCACGCAGGGCTTCGGCGTCCATGAAGTTCTGCAGACGCGCAATCACGGCCTGCGCCACCTGGTGCTTGCGTGCCAGGGTGGCCAGGGTGTCGCCGGTGATCTCGGTGCTGTTCGGGCCGCCGGTGTGCACCGATGCGTTGACCAACGCAATCCGCGTCAGGTAGCTGTCGAGTGCGCTGGCGTCCTTGAGGTACAACTCCTCCTTGCCGGACTTGACCTTGTACAGCGGCGGCTGCGCGATGTAGATGTGCCCGCGTTCGACCAGTTCGGGCATCTGGCGATAGAAGAAGGTCAGCAGCAGCGTGCGGATGTGCGCACCGTCCACGTCCGCGTCGGTCATGATGATGATGCGGTGATAGCGCAACTTGGCCACGTCGAAGTCGTCGTTGCCCGTGCTGCCGCCAGCCTTGCCGATGCCGGTGCCCAGTGCGGTGATCAAGGTCAGGATCTCGTTGCTGGTCAGCAGCTTCTCGTAGCGCGCTTTCTCGACGTTCAGGATCTTGCCGCGCAGCGGCAGGATGGCCTGGAACTTGCGGTCGCGGCCCTGCTTGGCGGAGCCGCCGGCGGAGTCGCCCTCGACGATGTAGATCTCGCACAAGGCGGGGTCTTTTTCCTGACAGTCGGCCAGCTTGCCGGGCAGGCCCATGCCGTCGAGCACGCCCTTGCGCCGCGTCATGTCGCGGGCCTTGCGTGCCGCTTCGCGGGCGCGCGCGGCCTCGATGATCTTGCCGACGATGAGCTTGGCGTCCGTCGGGCGCTCCTGCAGGTAATCGTTGAGCAACTTGCTGACGATGTCTTCGACCGGGCCGCGGACTTCGCTGCTGACGAGCTTGTCCTTGGTCTGGCTGCTGAACTTGGGCTCGGGCACCTTGACGCTGAGCACGCAGCACAGGCCTTCGCGCATGTCATCGCCGGTGACCTCGACCTTGGCCTTCTTGGCCATCTCGTTGTCGTCGATGTATTTGTTGATGACGCGGGTCATCGCCGCGCGCAGGCCGGTCAGGTGGGTGCCGCCGTCACGCTGCGGAATGTTGTTGGTGAAACACAGCACCTGTTCGTTGTAGCCGCTGTTCCACTGCATGGCGACCTCGACACCGATGTTGGTGTTCTGGTCGCTCTGGCGGTCGCCGCTGGCATGGAACACGTTCGGGTTGAGGATGGTCTTGCCCTTGTTGATGAAGTCGACAAAACCCCGCACGCCGCCGGCACCGGAGAAATCGTCTTCCTTGCCCGAACGCTCGTCCTTCAGGCGGATCTTGACGCCGTTGTTCAGGAAACTCAGCTCGCGCAGGCGCTTGCTCAGGATCTCGTAGTGAAAATCGGCGTTCTGCTGGAAGATCTCCTCGTCCGGCAGGAAATGCACCTCGGTACCGCGTTTCTCGGTCTCGCCGATTACCTTCATCGGCGAAGTCTCGACGCCGTCGACGACCTCGATGATGCGGTTCTGCACCACGCCCTTGGAGAACTCCAGCACATGCACCTTGCCGTTGCGTCGCACCGTCAGGCGCAACATCTTGCTCAGTGCATTGACGCAGCTCACGCCCACGCCGTGCAGGCCGCCCGAGACCTTGTAGCTGTTCTGGTTGAACTTGCCGCCGGCATGCAGTTCGGTCAGCGCGATTTCCGACGCCGAACGCTTGGGTTCGTGCTTGTCGTCCATCTTGACGCCGGTCGGGATGCCACGGCCGTTGTCGACCACGCTGACCGAATTGTCCGAATGGATGGTGACCAGGATGTCGTCGCAATGGCCGGCCAGCGATTCGTCGATGGAGTTGTCGACGACTTCGAACACCAGGTGGTGCAGTCCGGTGCCGTCCGAGGTGTCGCCGATGTACATGCCCGGGCGCTTGCGCACTGCCTCCAACCCTTCCAGGATCTGGATCGCACCCTCGCCATATGCCGCCGACGCCCCCATCTGGTTGCTGTCGATCGTAGGCTGGTAGTTGGAGCTCTCGACCGACTTGCCGTTGTTGTTGTTGTCTTCGTCGCCGCCACCGGCTGCCGGGTTCTGGTCTGCCTGGGGATGCGGCTTGTTTTCTTCAGTCATGTCTGGCTATCTCTGAACAATTCGTGTCACTCATGAAACGCCGAACCCGCGTGTGCGGCGGGTTCGAACGTGCGTGCGTGCGCCTGTGCGGAAGGCGCCGCGTCAGATGCGCATCGGCATCACGACGTATTTGAAGGTGGTGTTGTCGGGAATCGTGAACAGGGCCGAGCTGTTGCCATCGGAGAGCTCGAGCTTGACCATCTCCTGGCTCATGTTGCTGAGCGCGTCGATCAGGTAGGTCACGTTGAAACCGATCTCGATGCTGTCACCCGCGTAGTCGATGTCGAGCTCGTCGATCGCCTCTTCCTGCTCGGCGTTGTTGGACGCAACCCGCAGCGAACCCGGATCGATGTTCAGGCGAACGCCCTTGAACTTGTCGCTGGTCAGGATGGCGGTGCGCTGCAAGGTGGCCAGCAAGGCCTGGCGGCCCAGCGTGATGGCGTTCTTGTGGTTCTTCGGGATGACGCGGTTGTAGTCGGGGAACTTGCCTTCGACCAGCTTGGTCACGAACTCCATGCCGCCGAATGCGAACTTGGCCTGGTTGGACGCAAACTGCATCTCGATGGCGCCTTCGGCATCGCTGAGCAGGCGTTGCAGTTCGATCACGGTCTTGCGCGGCAGGATCACTTCCTGGCGCGGCACCTCGGTTTCGAGCATGACCGACGCGAACGCCAGGCGGTGGCCGTCGGTGGCCACCAGGCTGAGCTGCTTGCCCTCGGCCACGAACAGGATGCCGTTGAGGTAATACCGGATGTCGTGAACCGCCATCGCGAATGCCACCTGGCCGAGCAGGTCCTTCAACGTCTTTTGCGGCACGCTGAACAGCGGGCCGAAACCGGGGGCTTCCTGCACCAGCGGAAAGTCTTCGGCCGGCAGGGTCTGCAGCGTGAACTTGCTCTTGCCACCCTTGAGGATGATCTTGTTCTGGCTCGACTCCAGTGCCACGGTCTGGTCAGCCGGCATGGTGCGCAGGATGTCGATCAGCTTGCGCGCGCCGATGGTCGTGGTGAAGTTGCCCTTGTCGCCACCGAGCTCCGCCGCGGTTCGGATCTGGATCTCCAGGTCGCTGGTGGTGAACTGCAAGTCGTCATCGGTCTTGCGGATGAGTACGTTGGCCAGGATCGGCAGGGTGTGGCGGCGCTCCACGATGCCAGACACGGATTGCAGGACGGACAGTATCTTTTCCTGCGTTGTCTTCAATACGATCATGTCAACCTCTTCCTCAATTTATAGATAGATATAAGTAGTAGTAGTAGCTAAGGGCGGCACCCGGCTGTGGACAGCGGCATTTTCCCCTTTTTTATCAAGCACTTGGAAAGTGTTGAACGGTGTGCGCAACCGTGCTTCGGCGATGCGCTCCGATTGGGTACAACTTGGTGGTTCTGCCCGACGCTGTGGATAACTGCCAGGTTGTGCGCGAACTATCCCCAGCTTTGTCAAGTGGCCGAAATACAGCATGGAAGGCATGACCGGGTCAGCCTTTGAGCGTTTGTTCAAGGACATGCAACTGCTGGTTGAGTTCGGTGAGTTGTTGCCGCTCGGCGCTGATCTTGCGCACGGCATGGAGCACGGTGGTGTGGTCGCGCCCGCCGAACAGTTCGCCGATCTCCGGCAGGCTCTTCTGGGTCAGTTCCTTGGCCAGGTACATTGCGATCTGGCGCGGCTTCGCAATGCTGGCCGGACGTTTCTTGGAATACATGTCGGCGACCTTGATCTTGTAGTAGTCGGCGACGGTCTTCTGGATGTTCTCGACCGAGATCTGGCGGTTCTGGATCGACAGCAGGTCGCGCAGGGCTTCGCGTGCCAGTGCGATCGAGATGTCTTTCTGGTTGAAGCGGGAATAGGCCAGGATCTTGCGCAGCGCACCTTCGAGCTCGCGCACGTTGGAGCGCACGTTCTTGGCGACGAAAAAGGCCACCTCCTCCGGCATTTCGGACAACTCGGCACGTGCCTTGTTGATCAGGATCGCCACCCGCATCTCGAGTTCCGGCGGCTCTATGGCCACCGTGAGACCGGAATCGAAACGTGATACCAGGCGCTCGTGAATGTCGGTCAGGCCCTTGGGATAGGTGTCGCTGGTCATCACGATGTGCGACTTCTTGGCCAGCAGGGCTTCGAACGCGTTGAAGAACTCTTCCTGCGTGCGTTCCTTGTTGGCGAAGAACTGCACGTCATCGATGAGTAACAGATCGAGCGAATGGTAATGGTTCTTGAACTCGTCAAAGGTCTTGCGCTGGTAGGCCTTAACCACATCCGAGACGAACTGCTCGGCATGGATGTAGAGAACCTTGGCGCCGGGCTTGTTCACCAGCAGCCGGTTGCCGATGGCATGCATCAGGTGGGTCTTGCCGAGACCGACGCCGCCGTAGATGAACAAGGGGTTGTACAGGTGGCCCGGCATGTCCGATACATGCATGGCCGCGGCGCGGGCCATGCGGTTGGCCGATCCTTCGACCAGCGTCTCGAAACTCAGCACTGAATTGAGGCGGTTGCGCAAGCCGGCCGGTGCGGCCTCTTCGCCCAGGTCCACGGGTTCATCGATCGGCATTTTCCCATTGACCGATGGAACAAATACCGACTTGGCTTGAGGTTCCCGAGGAGCAAGTGCTAACTCGAGCGAGACATGCTGACCGACGATCTTTTCCAGCCGGGCCGAGATGCGCGCGCTGTACTGGGCCCGGATCCAGTCCAGCTTGAACCGGTTGCCGACAAAGATCGTGACCTTGGACATGTCGCCGGCAACCACGGCCGACAGGGGCTTGATCCAGGTGTTGAACTGCTGTTCCGGCAGTTCCTGCGCCAGTTGTTCGATGCAGGTCTGCCAGACGTCGTGTGTGGTCTCCAGACGGTTGCCTGATGCGCTTGTCGCGTGTTGCCCCTCGGTCATCGTTGTTGTTCTTCTCTGTGGATATATGCCTAGCAAGGCGACCGGCGATTGTAGTTTGTCAAGAATTTATCCACAAGCTCGGCGATGCCGCTGCGGGGCCACGCCCGGGTTCCAGTGTTACGCACTGAAAGCCGCGCAAGCGCTTGCCGGTGTTGAGAAAAATGGTGATAATCGCGGGTTCCCCGGAAACCGGGCTGCAGGCCGATCCTTGGGACGGCACCTCAACAGGATTATTGTCATGAAACGCACATACCAACCTTCCAAGATCCGCCGGGCCCGCACCCATGGCTTTCTGGTTCGCATGAAGACCCGTGGCGGCAGGGCTGTCATCAATGCCCGTCGTGCCAAGGGACGCAAGCGTCTCGCGGTCTGATCTGCATCACTGACTGACTCCTCCCGGCAGACGTCTGCAGCGTCGTGCAGCGCCTCAAGACGCACAGCCAGTTCCAGGCTGTGCTCGCTGGCCAGCGTATCGCCAGCACGGCGCATTTTGTTCTGCATCAGCGTGGCTTGACGGATGTCGGCTTGCGGCCAGCGTCGCAGGACGCGCAGGTTCCCGGCCTTGAAGCCGCACCGTCCGCATCCCCACGCGAATCCGTGATGGGCGCCATGGTGCCCAAGCGCTGGGCGAAACGGGCGGTCACTCGCAACATGATCAAGCGCCAGATTTACAGTGTGGGAGCAATGGCTGTGCCGGCCCTCCCCGTTGCTGCCTTTGTGGTGCGACTGCGCGCGGGTTTCGACCGCGCGCATTTTGTCAGTGCAACATCCGTGGCCTTGAAGCGGCAGGTGCGCCAGGAACTGGTCGCTCTGTTCGAACACGCACAATCGCGCCGAACCGACCGCATGCCGGCCGTGGCGTCCCGCGCATGATCAAGGCATTGCTGATCGGCCTGGTGCGGGGTTACCGTCTGTTGCTCAGTCCGTGGCTTGGCAGTGCCTGCCGCTTCGAACCGAGCTGCTCGGCGTATTCCCTGCAGGCCCTGCAGGAACACGGAGCCGCGGCTGGCAGCTACCTCACCGTGGCGCGCCTGGCTCGTTGCCATCCGTGGTGCGCCGGCGGTTGCGATCCGGTGCCAGAAGTCGCGCCGAGGCTGTTCAGCGGCCTGATCACACCGAATCCTCACAAGAAGAGTTTATGAACGATATCCGCCGCACCATTTTGTGGGTGATCTTTGGCTTTTCGATGGTCTTGTTGTGGGACAGATGGCAGGTTCACAACGGCAATCCGGCGACCTTCCTGCCGACCGCGCCGCAACCGGCACAGACCGCCAGCGCACCGGCGGCCAACGGTATTCCCAGTGCGGTCCCGGCCCCGGTTGCCGGCGGCAACACTGCCGTGCCCAGTCCCGTGGCGGTGCCCGGCGGCGCGGCGACGCCGGCTGCGCCCGTGGCGGCAGGCTCGGGCAATACGCAAGGCGAACGCGTGGTGGTTCGCACCGACGTGATGGAACTGACCTTCGATACCCAGGGTGGATCGCTGGTGCGGGCCGCGTTCCCCAAGCACAAGGACATGGAAGATCGCAGCAAGCCCTTCGTTTTGCTCGATGAATCGCGTGAGCTTGTTTATGTTGCGCAGACCGGCCTGATCGGCAATGTGGCTGGCGTCGAGTATCCGACCCACAAGACCGTGATGAGCTTCAGCGGCGAGCGCGAACTCAAGGACGGTGAGAACGAACTGGTTGTCAGTTTCACCTCTCCATCGGTGGGCGGCGCGAGCCTGGTCAAGACCTATACCTTGCGCCGTGGTGCCTACGACATCGCGGTGCGCCATGCGGTCACCAACACCGGAACGGAGCCGGTCTCGCCGCAGTTGTACCTGCAGCTGGTGCGCGACGGCAACAAGCCCAAGGGCGAATCGTCGTTCTATTTCACCTTCACCGGTCCGGCGGTCTATACCGAAGCCAAGAAGTTCCAGAAGATCGACTTCGCCGACATCAAGAAGGGCAAGGCCGACTATCCGCAGACCTCGTCGGATGGTTACGTGGCGATGGTCCAGCACTATTTTGCGACCGCCTGGTTGTTGCCCGAGGGCATGCCCCGCTCCATTTCGATGGATGCGGTCGACATCGGATCGACAGTGCCTGATTGTTGTTACCGGGCCACGCAGATCGCACCGATGGAGGCGATTGTGCCCGGCGCCAGCAAGGCGGTCGACGCGAAACTTTTCGTCGGCCCGCAGGAAGAGAAAAAACTCGAGGCGCTCGCCCCCGGCCTGGAACTGGTCAAGGACTATGGCTGGTTGACCATCCTGGCCAAGCCGCTGTACTGGTTGCTCGACAAGATCCACAGCATCCTGGGCAACTGGGGCTGGTCCATCATGGGCCTGGTGCTGCTGCTCAAGATCATGTTCTATTGGCTCAATGCCAAGGCCTACAGCAGCATGGCCAAGATGAAGGCAATCAATCCGCGCATCACCGAGATGCGTGAGCGCCTGAAGGACAGCCCGCAGCAGATGCAGCAGGAAATGATGAAGATCTACCGCGAGGAGAAGGTCAACCCGATGGGAGGCTGTTTCCCCATCATGATCCAGATCCCGGTTTTCATCGCCTTGTACTGGGTGTTGTTGTCCAGTGTCGAGATGCGCAACGCGCCCTGGGCCATGTGGATCACCGACCTGTCGTCGCCCGACCCGTATTTCATCCTGCCGATCTTCATGACGCTGACGACGCTGTTGCAGACAGCACTCAATCCGGCGCCGCCGGATCCGATGCAGGCCAAGCTGATGTGGTTCATGCCGCTGATCTTCTCGGTCATGTTCTTCTTCTTCCCGGCCGGCCTGGTGCTGTACTGGATCACCAACAACGTGTTGTCGATTGCGCAGCAGTGGCTCATCAACACCCGCATGGGCGTGCCGCCGCAGTTCAACCTGCCGAAATTCCGTTGACCCGCCAGGCCCGCATCTCAGCGGGCTGACCGACCCAGCATGTCGCCGCACCGGCCCGAACCCATCGTCGCGATCGCGACAGCGCCGGGTCGCGGTGCGGTCGGCATCGTGCGTGTGTCCGGAGCCGACCTGTCGTCGCTGGCACAAGCCATTTGCGGCCGTGTCTTGCGCCCCCGCGAGGCTACCTACCTGCCTTTCCTCGACGACCAGGGACAAGCCATCGACCAGGGACTGGCGCTGTATTTCCCGGCGCCGCATTCGTTTACTGGCGAAGACGTACTCGAATTGCAGGCGCATGGCGGCTCCGTGGTGCTGCAGATGTTGCTGGCGCGGTGCCTGCAGGCCGGCCAGTCCATCGGCATGCGGCTGGCCAAGCCCGGCGAATTCACGCAGCGCGCGTTTCTCAACGACAAGATGGACCTGGCGCAGGCCGAGGCGGTGGCCGACCTGATCGATGCCAGCACCGAGACTGCGGCACGCAGCGCGGTGCGGTCCCTGTCGGGCGATTTTTCGGCCGCCGTGCATGGCGTGCGCGATGCCTTGATCGACATGCGCATGTTGATCGAGGCCACGCTGGATTTCCCGGAAGAGGAGATCGACATCCTGCGCCGGGCCGACGTCCAGGGTCGCCTGGCGCAGTTGCGTGACGCGCTTGCGGCCATCGGGCGCAACGCGCGCCAGGGGGTGTTGCTGCGCGAGGGTATCAAGGTGGTGATCGCCGGCCAGCCCAACGCGGGCAAGTCTTCGCTGCTCAATGCGCTGGCGGGCGCCGAGCTGGCGATCGTCTCGCCGATTGCCGGCACCACCCGCGACAAGATCCAGCAGACGATCCAGATCGAAGGTGTACCGCTGCATGTGATCGATACGGCCGGTCTGCGCGAGAGCGGCGACGAAGTCGAGCAGATGGGCGTGGCCCGGGCCTGGGGAGAAATCGATGCCGCCGACGTGGTGTTGTTCCTGCATGACCTGACCCGGTTGCCCGCGCCGGGAATCCGTCCCGAGCCCGGATCCGACGCCGCAGCCTACCTGGCGGCGGATGCGCGTATTGGCGCCGATCTGTCGGCGCGGCTGTCGTCGCAGGTGCCGGTGATCGATGTCTGGAACAAGATCGACCTGGCCGCGGGCGCGCGGCCGGCGGACACCGAGCGGTCTGTGTGCCTGTCGGCCCGTACCGGCGACGGGCTTGCGCACCTGCGCCAGTGCCTGCTGCAACTGGCGGGCTGGAACACCGTGCCCGAGGGCGTCTACATGGCGCGCGAGCGGCATGTGCAGGCGCTGCATCGGGTGGACCAGCACGTCGCGCAGGCCGCCGATCAGGTCGCCGAGGCGTCTCCCGCACTCGACCTGGTGGCGGAGGAACTGCGCTTGGCGCAAAATGCATTGGGTGAGATCACCGGAGTCTTCGGTGCCGACGATCTGCTGGGAGTCATCTTTTCACGGTTTTGCATTGGAAAATAGCGTGTCGCCTTTGCCTTGCACGTTGCGTGGCTGACCGGGCGAACACGGCCAGAGTCAATGGTGTTGCCACATGAGTACTGCCCCTGCCCCCTACGCCAAGGCGGACATCCAGGTCCTGCTCAAGGCCATTGCCAGCGATACGACCGATACCACGCTGGCCCATGGAATCACCACCGCGCAATGGGATGTGCTGGCGGCCTACATGCAGCCCATGGACATCGCCGCCGGGCGCATCCTGATCTCGCAGGGGGCTGAAGACCGCACCCTGTATTTTGTCGAGTCGGGCATGCTGACGGTGCATTTCGAAGATGCCACCGGCAAGATCCGGCTGGCGGCGGTGGGCGCCGGATCGGTCGTCGGCGAAGGGGGGTTTTTCTCGCGCATGGCGCGCAGTGCGACCGTGCAGGCTGGCAGTGCCTGCCGGTTGTGGACCTTGAGCCCGATGCGTTTCTCCGAACTCGCCAACCGCCAGCCCAGTGCCGCACTCGCGTTGGCCATGGCCTTGGGCGCCATCATGGCGCGCCGCCTGGTGAGCAACCGCAGGCGTATCGCGGTGACCTGACCCGGCCAGGATTTGCTGCGCCCGCGGCGATGCCGCGCAAGGTCAGTGACCTTCGAAATCGATCAGCGTGAACAGTTCCAGGCCCGCGGCACGCAACTTGGCCGAGCCACCGAGTTCGGGCAGGTCGACGATCGCGGCGCCTTCCATCACGATGGCCCCGAGCTTCTCCAGCAATTTCTTGCCTGCCATCATCGTGCCGCCGGTGGCGATCAGGTCGTCGATGAGCAGCACCCGGTCGCCATCCTTGACCGCATCGGTGTGCAGTTCCACGGTGGCGCTGCCGTATTCGAGTTCGTAGGTCTCCTCCACCGTCGTGAATGGCAGCTTGCCTTTCTTGCGGATCGGCACGAAGCCCACGTTGAGCTCGTAGGCCACGACCGAACCCAGGATGAAGCCACGCGCATCGAGCCCGGCGACCACGTCGGGCCGTTGCTGCGCATCCATGTAGCGATGCACGAAGGCATCGATCAGGACCCGGAACACCTTGGCGTCCTGCAACAGCGGCGTGATGTCGCGGAACTGGACACCGGGCGCCGGCCAGTCTGGCACGGTGCGAATATGGTTGCGCAGGTATTGGGCAACGCTCAGGCCATGCATGTCAGGGTGATTCACAAGCGCTCTTAGTCGTGAAAGGCAAGGTCGTCATTGTGCCTGCAGCAGCTTCTGTTCGGCGATGGACAGGTTCTCGGGAATGCCCGACAACACCAGTGTGTCGCCGTCCTCGAGCTCGGTGTCGTCCTGCACTTCCATCGAACGGCCGTTGTTGCGCCGCAGGTTGACCACACGCACCCCCAGCGCGTGCAAGGCCAGGTGGCCCAGCGGCTTGCCGATCGACTTGGCGCCCAGCGGCAGCGTGAAGGTCGCCAGTCGCTCGTTGCGCATGTCGTCGACCGAATCGTCGTCGGCGCCGTGGAAATAACCCCGCAACAGGTTGTAGCGGGCGTCGCGCTGGTTCTGCACCACCCGGATCACCCGACGCATCGGCACGCCGACCAGCGCCAACGCGTGGCTGGCGAGCATCAGCGAACCTTCGATGGCTTCGGGAACCACCTCGGCGGCTCCGGCCGCCTGCAGCCGCTCCAGGTCGTGGTCGTCGCGGGTGCGGATGATGACCGGCACGTGGGGAGCATGTGCGCGTGCATGGTCGAGGACCTTGAGTGCGCCGTGGGTTTCGACATAGGTCACGACGACGGCACTGGCGCGCGACAAGCCTGCGGCCATCAGTGCCTGCAGCCGCACCGCATCGCCGAACACCACGGAATCGCCCGCGGCGGCCGCCTGGCGCACCCGGTCCGGGTCGAGGTCGAGTGCCATGTAGGGGATGCCCTCGCCCTCCAGCATCCGGGCCAGGTTCTGGCCGCAGCGACCGTAGCCGCAGATGATCACATGCTTGTTCGAGTTGATGGACTTGCGCGCAATGGTGGTCATCTGCAGCGATTGCTGCAGCCAGTCGCTCGAGACCAGTTTCATCACGATGCGGTTGCTGTACATGATGATGAATGGCGTGGCCAGCATCGACAGCACCATGCTGGCCAGGATGGGGTTGAGCAGTGCCGGCGGCACAAGGTCGTTGCGCTGTGCCAGCGTCAGCAGCACGAAGCCGAATTCGCCCGCCTGCGCGAGGTACAACCCGGTGCGCAGGGAGATGCCCCACGACGAGCCCAGTCCCTTGGCCAGCAGGGTCACCAGCACCGCCTTGAACAACACCGGCACCGTCACCAGCAACAATACCAGCGGCCAGCGCTCGAGCACCAGGCGCCAGTCCAGCAACATGCCGATGCTGATGAAGAACAGGCCCAGCAACACGTCATGGAAAGGCCGGATATCGGTCTCCACCTGGTGCTTGTATTCGGTCTCCGAGATCAGCATGCCGGCGATGAACGCGCCCAGCGCCAGGCTCAGGCCCGCCATCTCGGTCATCCACGCCAGGCCCAGCGTGATCAGCAGCAGGTTGAGCACGAACAACTCGTCGCTCTTGCGCCGCGCCACGAGCGTCAGCCACCAGCGCATCACATGCTGGCCACCGACCAGCAGCACCGTGATCAGCACGGTCGCCTTCAGGGCCGCCAGGCCGAGCGCATACGCCAGGTTCTCGCCGGCGGCGCCCAGCGCGGGAATCAGCACCAGCATCGGAACCACCGCCAGATCCTGGAACAGCAGCACGCCCATCACCCGCTTGCCATGTTCGGACTCGAGTTCGAGTCGCTCCACCATCAGCTTGACGACGATGGCCGTGCTGCTCATCGCCAGCGCGCTGGACAAGGCCAGCGCGGTTTGCCAGGACATGCCCCAGAATCGCGGCATGAGGTAGGCCAGGACCAGCATGGATGCCGTGCCGAGCAGCATCGTCAGGGAGACCTGGAACACGCCCAGTCCGAACACATGGGCGCGCATCGAACGCAGCTTGGCCAGGTTGAATTCCAGGCCGATGACAAACATCAGGAACACGACGCCGAACTCGCCCAGATGGCGTACCGCTTCCGAGTTTTCCGCCAACGCCAACGCGTTCGGCCCGATGACCACGCCCACCGCGAGGTAGCCGAGCATCGGGGGCAGCTTGAGCGAACGGCACACGACCACTCCCAGTACCGCGGCCAGCAGGTAGACCAGAGTGAGTTCGAGTGCGCCCATTGTCTGATACTAGCAAGAGAAGTGCCCGGCCCGTCGATAAAATCAGGACATGACCGACACCGCAGCGACCATCCCCGTATTCGATGCGGAGCAGGCCTTGCGATTGGCGCGCGAGACCTTCGACATCGAAATGCAGGCGCTGGCCGGTATGCGGGATCGGCTCGGGCCCGCGTTCGCGCAGGCCGTGCAGACCATGCTGGGGGTGCGTGGCCGTGTCGCCGTGATGGGCATGGGCAAGAGCGGCCACATCGGGCGCAAGATGGCGGCCACGCTGGCATCGACCGGCACGGCGGCCTTGTTCGTGCACACGGGCGAGGCGATCCATGGCGACCTGGGCATGATCAGGGCCGAGGATCTGCTGGTGGCGATCTCCAACAGCGGCGAGTCCGACGAGCTGGCCGCGATCCTGCCGGTGGTCAAGCGACTGGGAACACCGGTAATCGCGATGACCGGCAGGCTCGACTCGACGCTGGCGCGTCACGCCGACGTGGTGCTCGATTGCAGCGTCGAGAAAGAAGCCTGCCCGCTGAACCTTGCTCCCACGGCCAGCTCGACGGCGCAGATGGCGATGGGCGACGCCCTGGCCATGGCCTTGCTCGATGCCCGGGGATTCAGGGCCGAGGACTTTGCGCGTTCGCACCCGGGCGGCGCGCTGGGGCGGCGGCTGCTGACGCATGTGCGCGACGTGATGCGCAGCGGCGATGCCGTGCCGCGTGTCGCGCCGCAGGCCGGGCTGACCGAGGTCATGCGCGAGATGAGTCGCAAGGGCCTGGGTGCGGTGGCCGTCGTCGATGACAGCCAGCAGTTGCTGGGCGTCTTCACCGATGGCGACCTGCGCCGTCTGGTGGAAAAAGGCGCGGACCTGCGCGTGGCGATCGCGCGTGAGGTGATGAGCCGCGCGCCCAAGACCATCACGCCGCATGCGCTGGCGGTCGACGCGGCGCATCTGATGGAGCTGCATCGCATCACCAGCGTGCTGGTGGTCGACGACACTGGCGCGTTGTGCGGCGCGCTCAACAGCAACGACCTGATGCGGGCCAAGGTCATCTGATGCAGCCGGTCGTGCGCCACCCGGCCGAACTGTTGCTCAAGGCGCAGGGCATTCGCGTGGCGTTCTTCGACGTGGATGGCGTGTTGACCGACGGAGGCCTGTATTTTTCTGCCGGCGGCGAGACGATCAAGCGCTTCCATGTGCTCGACGGATATGGCTTTGGCTTGTTGCGGTCCGCGGGCGTCGTGCCGATCGTCATCACCGGACGGGACTCCAGGCCGTTGCGGGTACGGCTCAAGGCCCTGGGTATCGACGAGGTGCACTGCGGGGTCAAGGACAAGGCACAGGTCGCTCAGCAACGTCTGCAGGCCCTGCAGCTGCCGTGGGAGCAGGCCGCCGTGATCGGCGACGATTGGCCGGACCTTCCATTGATGCGTCGGTGCCGGTTTTCGGCGGCCCCACCCGATGCCCACGCGGAAGTCCTGGCCACGGTCGACTTCGTGACGACACGCCGTGGCGGTCACGGCGCGGCGCGGGAATTCTGCGACCTGCTGTTGATCGCGGCAGGGCGGTATGTGCAATTTCTGCAGGACGCCCAGCCATGATCCACTTGCTGCTGGCCATCTGGGACCGCCTGTCGATCTACCTGCCCATTGCGGTCATGGGCTTGATGGCGCTGGGTACCTACTGGCTGGTGCAGAACTCGCCCAAGCCGGCCGCGCAGGTGGTCGAGCGGGCGGTACGCCATGAGCCCGACTATTTCATGAAGGACTTCTCGGTGACCACCTTCGTCGAGTCCGGGCGGCTCAAGAGCGAAGTGTTCGGCGTCGCGGGTCGGCATTATCCGGATACCGATCTGCTGGAGATCGACCGAATCCGCATTCGCAGCTACGACGACCAGGGGCGGCTCACGACGGCCACCGCGAACCGTGCGTTGACGGATGGTGATGCCGTCGTGGTGGAGTTGTTCGGCAATGCCGTGCTGGTGCGCGAGGCCCAGCCGGACAAGGACGGCAACATCGTGCCGCGCATCGAGTTCCGCGGCGAATACCTGCATACCAATACCGAAACCGAACGCGTGACCTCCGACAAGCCGGTGCAGCTGCGGCGCGGGAATGACGTTTTTGTCGGCGACACCATGGATTTCGACAACATCAACCAGGTCATGGTGATGCAAGGCCGGGTCAAGGGCCTGATCAATCCCAAGCGGCCGTCTTCGACCGCGACCAAACCCTAGGGCGCATGTGCCAGCCAGGCTGATCTTCATCACCGGTGCTTCCAGCGGCATTGGACAGGCTCTGGCGCAGCGTTTCTACCGGGACGGTTACGCGCTGGCACTGGTTGCCCGTCGGAGCGATGCCATCGCGCAGTGGGCTGCACACGCCCAGCTGGACCCGAAGCGCTGGCGCGCCTACGTGGCCGATGTGTCCGATATCGACAGCATCGTTGCCGCCGGGCAGGAATGCATACGGGTTCAAGGCGTGCCCGACGTGGTCGTTGCCAATGCCGGCATCAGTGTGGGCATGGACACGGCACAGCGGGCCGATCTCGATGTGATGGCCCAGTTGCTGGCTGTCAACAATGTCGGCATGGCCGCGACCTTCCATCCTTTCGTCGACGCGATGCGCGGCCGTGGCTCGGGCGCGTTGGTGGGTATCGGCAGTGTCAACGGCATCCGCGGTTTCCCGGGTCACGGCGCCTACTGCGCCAGCAAGGCGGCCGTGATTGCCTATTGCGAGTCCCTGCGCGGTGAGTTGCGTTCCTCCGGGGTGCGGGTCGTGACCTTGTGCCCCGGTTATGTCGATACGCCGTTGACGCAAGGCAACCGCTATTCGATGCCGTTCCTGATCCCGGCGAGCCGGTTTGCCGATGCGGCATTCCGTGCCATCAAGGCGGGTGTCAGCTACAAGGTGATTCCGTGGCAAATGGGCATCGTGGCCAAGCTGCTGCGCATCTTGCCCAACCGCGTCTTCGATGCGGTGTTTGCCGGTCGGCCGCGCAAGCGCCGCAGCGATGGCTCGTGACAGGGTGGTGGGCGAATAACCGGCGCACCAAAAAGAAAAAGGGCCCCTAGGGGCCCCTTCTGTATTGCCAGGCTTCATGCATGCATGAAGCCTGGCCCGGTATCAGTAGCTGCTGCGACCACCGCCGTAGCCGCCGCCACCGCTGCGGCCACCGCCGCCGCCGCCGTAACCGCCGCCGCCACCGCTGCGACCACCGCCGCCGTAACCACCACCACCGCCGCCGCCGAAGCCACCGCTACGGGGGGGACGCGGCTCCATCGGGCGCGCTTCGTTGACAACCAGGCCACGACCACCGACCTGCTGGCCGTTCATGGCGCTGATGGCCGTCTGGGCCTCAGCATCGCTGCCCATTTCGACAAAGCCGAAACCCTTCGAGCGGCCGGTGTCACGTTCCATCATGACTTTGGCGCTGGAGACGCTGCCATGGGCCGAAAAGGCTTGCTGGAGGTCTTCGTCGCGGAAGGAATAGGGCAGGTTGCCCACGTAAAGTTTGTTGCCCATCAAGGACTCCTGAAAATGACTCAAAAAGCGATGGAGTCCGATAACCGCAATCAACAAACCAATGAAGAATAAAGCAGACGCGAAAACTGACTAATCACCGCAAACTCGTATCGCCATTCTTTTGGCGATACCGGGCGAATTATGCGCCAACTTAAAAATATTGCAAATTATTTGTGATGTGGCTTGCGGGCGGCTGATTCCTTGCGTGGCGCGGCCTCGCGGGCGGTCAGCGCTCGGGCGTCGGGGGCTCGTCCGACGCGTAGTTGCGCCACTGCCGCATGGCATTTCGCATGGTCAGCAACTGGCGCTCGAAGTTCGGGCAGGTCTTGCATGCCATCAGGTGCAGCCGCACCCGGACCCGGTCGCTCAGGCTGATCAGGCGATCTTCATTGGCGATCAGCAGGGCTGCCGCCTCCTTGCATGTGGGCATGAAGGGCATCGCGGTTTTCATCGGGATTGCGGCCGGGCTCCAAACCAGTTCAGTTCCAGGCACTCGCGCAGGCGCAGTCTCGCGCGGTGCAGCGTTACATAGAGATTGGTAGCCGACAGGCCCAGTTCCTTACAGATATCGTCGCTCGAGAGCTCGAGCCACTCGCGCATCAGGAAGACCCGGCCCATGGCGGGCGGCATTTTTTCCGTGCAGGCCTCGAGCACGGCGAAGAACTGCTGCGACTGCAGGTCCTGTTCCGGGTTGCCCCAGTTCGCCGGCGGCTGTGCGAAATGTCCGTTGGCCTTGAACACCAGTGCGTCGAGCTCGTCGTTCGCATGGGTCGCGTCCGGATCGGTCTCGAGTACGACGGTACGCGCATGGAGCCGGAAGATGTCGATCACCTTGTGCTTGAGGATGCCGACCAGCCAGGTCTTGAGTTGCGATCGATTGCCGAAGGCCTGCGGCTTGGACAAGGCCGCGACGATGGTTTCGGAGACCGCGTCTTCGGCCCAGCTTTCGTTGCGCAGTTGCAGCCGGGCGAACTTCAGCAGATAGTCGCGGTGAGCGACCAGTTGTTGTTCGAAATTTGGTTCGGGTCCCGGCGGCATGGTAGCGGCGCATTGTAGAAGCCGGCACCCGGCCGGCCGGCGCGCGGCGTCACCAGTTCACTTCTCGCTCCGGCGTGGCACCGATTCGATGGATCGACAGATCGGCCCCGTCGTATTCCTCCTCCTGGCTCAGCCGCAGACCCACGCTGGCCTTGAGCACACCGTAGACAAGGAACCCGCACAGGACGGCCCAGGCGACGCCCAATACGGTTCCCAGCAACTGGGCGGTCAACGACACACCGCCGAGTCCGCCCAGCGCGGTGCTGCCGAACAGGCCGGCGGCCAGTCCACCCCAGGTGCCGCACAGTCCATGCAGGGGCCAGACGCCGAGCACGTCGTCGATCTTCCATTTGTTCTGCGTCAACGTGAACATCGACACGAAGATGGCGCCAGCCACGCCACCGACAACCAGTGCACCAAGCGGGTGCATCAGGTCCGATCCGGCACACACGGCCACGAGGCCGGCGAGTGGCCCGTTGTGAATGAATCCCGGATCGTTCTTGCCCACGGCCAGCGCGACCAGCGTGCCGCCTACCATGGCCATCAACGAATTCACCGCCACCAGGCCCGAGATCTTGTCGATCGTCTGCGCGCTCATGACGTTGAAGCCGAACCAGCCGACGGTCAGTATCCAGGCACCGAGGGCCAGGAACGGGATGTTCGATGGCGGATGCGCACTGATCGAGCCGTCCTTGCGATATCGATTGGCGCGCGCGCCGAGCAGCAGCACCGCCGGCAGCGCCAGCCAGCCACCGACGGCATGGACGACGATGGAGCCGGCAAAGTCGTGGAATTCCGAACCGGTCGTGGCCTTGATCCAGGCCTGCACACCGAACATCTGGTTCCAGGCGACGCCTTCGAACATCGGGTAGACCACGCCGACGATGACCGCCGTGGCAATCAGTTGCGGCCAGAAACGGGCCCGCTCGGCGATACCACCCGAGATGATGGCCGGGATCGCGGCGGCGAAGGTCAGCAGGAAAAAGAACTTGACCAGGTCGTAACCATTGCGTTCGGCCAGCTGTTCCGCGCCGACCAGGAAACCGGTGCCGTAGGCAATCGTGTAGCCGACCAGGAAATAGACCACGGTCGAGACCGAGAAGTCGACCAGGATCTTCACCAGGGCGTTGACCTGGTTCTTCTTGCGCACCGTGCCCAGTTCGAGAAACGCGAATCCGGCGTGCATGGCCAGGACCATGATGCCGCCCAACAAGATGAACAAGGCGTCCGAGCCCTGTTTTAGTGCTTCCATGCTGTCCCCGGAGTAGAAGTTGCCAGAAATTGGTGCGCAAATACGTGTTTGTGCACCGTCGCACCAAAACAAAGCAATATCTGCGCCAGAGTGGGTGGAGGCGCGCCACAAGCGTGCATGGCGTCCATGTCGACCCGTGTTGCGGTACGGGCCTATACTCGGGTCTTGTGCCGATTTGCTACAGCTTGCGGGCACCGGGGTCCTGGAACCCCGAAAATCAGCTAAAGACGGCACACCGATCCCGGCCCCGCTTTTAGCGTCGCCGGGATTTTTCATGCTTGTTTCGCCTTCCACACACCATTTCGCCGACCCGCTGCCGCTGCGCAGCGGAGGATCGATCCGGGCCTACGACCTGTGTTACGAGACCTACGGCACGCTCAATGCCGACCGCTCCAATGCGGTGCTGGTCGCCCATGCGCTCAATGCCTCGCATCACCTGGCGGGTCATTACGCCGGCCAGGACAAGTCGGAAGGCTGGTGGGACAACATGATCGGGCCGGGCAAGCCGGTGGACACCAACCGCTTCTTCGTCATTGGCGTGAACAACCTGGGCTCGTGTTTCGGCTCCACCGGGCCGATGCATGTGAACCCGGATACGGGCCGCATCTATGGCGCCGATTTCCCGGTCGTGACCGTTGAAGACTGGGTCGATGCGCAAGCCCGGTTGCTGGATGCGCTGGGCATCGAGACGCTGGCCGCGGTCATGGGCGGCAGCCTGGGCGGCATGCAGGCGCTGAGCTGGTCGCTGCAGTACCCGCAACGGGTGCGGCATGCGGTGGTGATCGCCAGCGCGCCCAACCTGACGGCGGAGAACATCGCTTTCAACGAGGTGGCGCGCAGGGCCATCGTCACCGATCCGGATTTCAACCAAGGCCACTTCTACGCCCAGGATGGCCGGGCCGAGACCAAGCCCAAGCGCGGACTGCGCATCGCCCGGATGATCGGCCACATCACCTACCTCAGCAACGACGTCATGAATGCCAAGTTCGGCCGTGCGTTGCGCCAGGCGCTGATGACCGGTGTCGACGAGACGGGCGGGACCGGTTTGCCTGGCGCCGGCGGTTACCGCTACAGCACGCAGGAGGTGGAGTTTCAGATCGAGAGTTACCTGCGTTACCAGGGCGACAAGTTCGCCGAGTATTTCGACGCCAACACCTACCTGCTGATCACGCGGGCGCTGGACTATTTCGATCCGGCGCGCGAATACGATGGCGACCTGAGCCAGGCCCTGGCGCGGGCGAGTGCGCGTTTCCTGCTGGTGAGTTTCACCACCGACTGGCGGTTCTCGCCGGCGCGCAGCCGCGAACTCGTCAAGGCGCTGCTGGACAACCGGCGCGACGTCAGTTACGCCGAGATCGACGCGCCGCACGGCCACGACGCCTTCCTGCTCGACGACCCGCGCTACACCGGCCTGGTCCGCTCGTATTTCGAGCGGATTGCCGTGACCGAGACCCAGGGGGTGGACCATGAGTGACCTGGCCACGATGGAAGCCGTTGCGCGCCTGGTGCCCGAGGGCTCGCGCGTGCTCGACCTGGGCTGCGGCGATGGCGCCTTGCTGGCCCATCTGCAGGCGAGCCGCGCATGCAGCGGCTACGGCATCGAGATCGACGATGCCAACGTCCTGGCCTGCGTGCGCCGCGGCGTGAACGTGATCCAGCTCAACCTGGACGAAGGCCTGGCGATCTTCGAGGACGCCAGTTTCGACGTGGTGCTGCACATCGACACGCTGCAACATCTGCGCAACACCGAGGTCGTGTTGCAGGAGACGGCGCGCGTCGGGCGCATCGGCATCGTCGCGTTTCCCAACTTCGCGCATTGGCCGAACCGCCTGAGCATCGCGCGCGGGCGCATGCCGGTCACGCGCCGCCTGCCCTACCAGTGGTACGACACGCCGAACATCCGCGTCGGCACCTTCGCCGATTTCGAGTTGCTGGCGCTGCGCAACGGGCTGCGCATCCAGGACAAGTTCGGCCTGCAGGACGGCCGCACGGTGCGCACCCTGCCGAACCTGCTGGCCGGCACGGCGGTGTTCAGGTTCAGCCGCTGAGCACGCGGTCGCGGCGAGGCCGCGCCGGCGCGGCTCAGCGCACCAGCGCCGGCATCTTGGGGTCGAACTTCCAGCCTGGAACCAGGTATTGCATGGCGCGCGCGTCGTCGCGTGCGCCCAGCCCGTGTTGCAGGTAGAGGTGGTGCGCCTTGTCCACCTCGGCCATGTCCAGCGTCACGCCCAGGCCGGGCGTGGTCGGCACGGTGATGGTGCCGCCACGAATCGACAGCGGATCGGTCGTGATGCGCTGTCCGTCCTGCCAGATCCAGTGCGTGTCGATCGCGGTCACGTTGCCCGGCGCGGCCGCCGCGACATGGGTGAACATGGCCAGCGACACGTCGAAATGGTTGTTGGAGTGTGATCCCCAGGTCAGCCCCCAGGCCTGGCACATCTGGGCCACCCGGACCGAACCCTGCATGGTCCAGAAATGGGGGTCGGCCAGCGGGATGTCGACCGACTGCAGCGCCAGCGCATGTGCCATTTCGCGCCAGTCGGTGGCGATCATGTTGGTGGCGGTGCGCAATCCGGTGGCGCGGCGGAACTCGGCCATCACCTCGCGGCCCGAATACACACCTTCGGCGCCGCATGGGTCCTCGGCATACGCCAGCACGGCATGGCGGTCGCGGCACAGCCGGATCGCGTCCTTCAGCAACCAGCCGCCATTGGGATCGAGCGTGATGCGGGCCTGCGGGAAGCGCTCGTGCAGCGCGATGACGGCCTCCATCTCCTCTTCGCCGCGCAGCACGCCGCCCTTGAGCTTGAAGTCGCGAAATCCGTAGCGCGCAAAGCTGGCTTCGGCCAGCCGCACGATGGCCTGCGGATCGAGCGCGGCTTCGTGCCGCAGCCGGCACCAGTCGTCGGCCGCGTCGGGTTCGCTGGCATAGGGCAGGTCGGTCTTGTTGCGGTCGCCGACATAAAACAGGTAGCCCAGCACGTCCACCACCTCGCGCTGCTGGCCTTCGCCCAGCAGCGCTGCCACCGGCACCTGCAGATGCTGGCCGAGCAGGTCCAGCAGTGCGCTCTCGACCGCGGTGACCGCGTGGATGGCCACGCGCAGGTCGAAGGTCTGGTTGCCGCGGCCGGCGGTGTCGCGCTCGGCAAAGGACTGGCGCAGGTGGTTGAGGATCTTGTTCCAGTCGCCGACACGTTGGCCGACCACCAGCGATTGCGCGTCTTCCAGTGTCTGGCGGATCTTCTCGCCGCCCGGTACCTCGCCAACGCCGGTGTGGCCGTCGCTATCGGTCAGGATGACCAGGTTGCGGGTGAAGAACGGCGCATGTGCGCCGCTCAGGTTCAGCAGCATGCCGTCGCGTCCGGCGATCGGAATCACGCGCAGGCGGGTGACACGGGGCGTGTGACGCGGCACGGTGGCGGCGTCCGGGTGGGTCGAAGTCATGGTTGGTGCGTCCAGTTTGGCGAGATGCAGAAGGAATTGATCAGTCATCGTATGACTGACGGGCAAGAAGCCGGCGGCTGGCGCCGGATTCAGGACGGATGGGCGCCGCTGCCGGGCTCCGCGGATTGCGTGCGGCGCAGGCGTTCGCGGCTGTTGCTCAGATGGGTGCGCATGGCGGCGCGGGCCGCATCGGCATCCCGGTTGCGGATGGCCGCAAAGATGTTCTCATGTTCGCCGTTGACGCGTTGCAGATAACTCAGGCGGCCTTCGGGTGCATGTTGCGGTGTGTTGACCCGGGTGCGCGGAATGATCATCGCGCCCAGATAGGTCATCAGGTCGGTGAAATGCCGGTTGCCGGTGGCGCGCGCCACCTCCATGTGAAACTGGAAGTCGGGTGGCACGGCGTCCGAGTCCTGCTGGATCGAGCTCTGGAATGCGTCGAGTGCCAACTGCATCGCGACCAGGTGTTCGTCGGTGCGCCGCTGGGCGGCCAGGCCGGCGGCCTCGGTCTCCAGGCTGATGCGCAGCTCCAGCACCGCGATCACGTCGGCGACGGTGGCGAAGTCCTGGCTGGAAATCCGGAAGTTGCTCGCCGGCTCGGGCGCGCTGACGAAGGTCCCGATGCCGTGGCGGGTCTCGACCAGGCCCGAGGCCTGCAACCGGGACAGGGCCTCGCGCACCACGGTGCGGCTGACGTCGAAGCGATGCATGATCTCGGCCTCGGTGGGCAGCTTGTTGCCCACCGGCAGCTGGCCGGCACGGATCTCGGCCTCCAGCGTGCCGACGATTTCCAGTACCAGGCCGCGCGGGCGGCGCCGTGCCGTGGCCGGTAGATGCGCGCCGGACGGCCGCATGGAAGTGCTTGGGGTTTTCACGGAGTCCATCAAAAAACGCTTGACAGCCCTAAAGTCGGTGTTGACAATTTCAGTTGTCAGACAACATATGACTGACAAGAATCGATGATGCGACGACTGTAGCAAACCTGCCGCAAATGTCCAGCCGAGACGACCTGAAACCCGCTTGCGCCACAACCAGAGGTCTGCGCGATGACGATCCAGAGCCACGAACGAATCCTGATGACCGGCGCGGCCGGCAACCTGGGCCGCGAAATGCGCGACCGGCTCAAGGCCAATTGCGCGGTGTTGCGCCTGTCGGACCGGCTGGCGTTCGGCGAAGCGCGGGCCGGCGAGGAAGTGCATCTGGCGGACCTGGCTGACGCAGGGGCGGTCTGCGACCTGGTGCAGGGTGTCGACGCCATCGTGCATTTCGGTGGCATTTCCGTCGAGGGCCCGTTCGATCCCATCCTGGCCGCCAACATCGTCGGCATCGTGAATCTGTACGAGGCAGCGCGCAAGCACGGTGTGCGGCGTGTCGTGTTTGCCAGTTCCAACCACGTGACCGGCTTCTATCGCCAGAGCGAGACCATCGGCGTCGACGCCGCACCGCGCCCCGACGGTTTCTACGGCCTGAGCAAGGCCTTTGGCGAAGACGTCGCACGTTTCTACTTCGACCGCTACGGCATCGAAACCGCCTGCTCGCCACCTGGATGAGTTTCGACGACCTGCACCGGCTGATCACCGCCTGCCTGACGACGCCGGTGCTGGGCTGGAGCGTCATCTACGGCATGTCCGACAACGCGGTCACCTGGTGGGACAACACCGGTGCCCGTCATATCGGCTATCAGCCGCAGGACAGCTCCGACGTGTTCCGCGACGCCGTGTACGCGCGCACCAGCGCCCCCGATCTCGCCGACCCCGCGGTGCAGTTCCAGGGTGGCGCCTTCGTGCGCATGGGACCGTTCGAATGAAGACGACGCAGGCCAGTACCGAGGCGCGGGTCGTCTCCAGCACCCGCGACGCCGTCGGCGAGTCGCCGGTCTGGGACACCCGGGCCCAGGCCCTGTATTGGGTCGACATCGAGGGGCGCCATGTCCGTCGGCTCGACTGGGCCAGCGGGCAGCAGCAGACCTGGAACACGCCCGAGCGTGTCGGATGCATCGCCCTGGCCGATGACGGCATCGTCGTGGCGGCGATGGAGACCGGTGTCTATGCCCTGCGCCTGGGCCACGCGCCCGCCGTCGAGGTCACGCGACTCGCCGCGATCACGCACCCGATGCCCAACATGCGCTTCAACGACGGGCGATGCGATGCCAGTGGCCGCTTGTGGATCAGCACCATGTGCATGGACATGTCGCTGGCCGCACCGGTCGGCGCCTGGTATTGCCTCGATGAACGAGGCCTGAGTGCGGCCCATTGCGAGGGCCTGGTCACGCCGAACGGGCTGGCGTTCAGCCCGGACGGCGCGACGATGTATTTCTCCGACTCGCACCCCAGCGTGCAGAAGATCTGGGCCTTCGACTTCGACCCGGCACAGGGCCGTATCGGCGCCGGACGCGAATTCCTGGACATGACCCACCAGCCGGGCCGGCCGGATGGTGCGGCGGTCGACAGCGAGGGTTGTTACTGGATCTGCGGCAACGACGCGGGCGTCGTGCTGCGCGTCGATCCCCACGGCGAGGTACTGTCGTCGGTGGCGGTCCCGGTGGCCAAGCCCTCGATGTGTGCCTTTGGCGGACCACGCCTCGACACCTTGTTCGTCACGTCCATCTGCCCGAGCGGCGTTTCGGCCGGCCTGTGTGGTGCCGTATTCGCCATCGACGTGGGCGTGCAGGGCCGCCCCGAACCCCGTTTCACGCGATTTCCGTCAGCTGGTGCCTGACGCTTTTTTCTTTCCCGCACCTATTGCCGTTCCCATCCCTTTTTTCAACCCTCAGGAGACAAACATGATCGTGCGCAGAACCCTTGTTGCGGCCACCCTGGCCGCTGCCACCCTGTCCGTGTCGATGCACGCCAGCGCCCAGACGGTGCTCAAGGCCGCCGACGTGCACCCGCCGGGATATCCGACCGTGGTCGCGACCGAGAACATGGGCAAGAAATTCGAAGCCGCCACCGGCGGCAAGTACAAGATGCAGATGTTCCCCAGCAGCGTGCTGGGCGACGAGAAGACGATGATCGAGCAGACGCAGATCGGCGCGATCCACATCCTGCGCACCTCGCTCGGCCCGCTGGGCTCGGTCGTGCCGGACGTCAACGTGTTCAACATGCCGTTCGTGTTCCGCAACGAAGCCCATATGCGTGCCGTCATCGACGGCCCGATCGGACAGGAGATCCTGGACAAGATCAGCGCCAGCCCGGCGCGACTGGTGGCGCTGGCCTGGCAGGATGGCGGCTCGCGCAGCGTCTACACCAAGAAGCCGGTGCGCAGTCCGGCTGACCTCAAGGGCCAGAAGATCCGCATGATGGGCAATCCGTTGTTCATCGACACGATGAACGCCCTGGGCGGCAACGGCATCGCCATGGGTTATCCCGAGGTCTACAGCGCCTTGCAGACCGGCGTGATCGACGGCGCCGAGAACAACCCGCCCAGCATGTTCACGGCCAACCACTACACGACCGGCGCCAAGTACTACGCGCAGACCAACCACCTGATCATTCCCGAACTGGTCGTGATGTCCAAGGTCGCCTACGACAAGCTCTCGCCGGCCGAGCAGACGCTGATCAAGAAACTGGGACGTGAAGCCCAGATGGAGCAGCGCGTGTTGTGGGACAAGAGCGTGGCCGACTACAGCGCCAAGCTCAAGGCCGCCGGCGTCGAGTTCATCGAGGTCGACCAGAAGCCCTTCTACGACGCCACCGCGCCGGTGCGGGCCAAGTACGGTGCGCCTTACGCCGACCTGATGGCCCGGATCGCGGCCGTCAAGTAAACGCCGTTCCAGCGGTCCATCCGGAACGCCTGCGGGCGCTCCGGATGGGTGCGCACGCGCCGGCATCCCCTGTTCACCTCCCTTGGCGCCGCTGGTCGGCCACTCGCCCATGAAGAATGCGATTCTCTCGGCACTCGACGGTGTCTACCTGGCATGTATCTGGATTGCCGGCATGTCCATCTTCGTCATGAGCATCATCATCCCGATCGGTGTCTTCGCGCGCTACGTGCTGGGCTTCGGTGCCCAGTGGCCGGAGCCGATCGCGATCCTGCTGATGGTGATCTTCACCTTCGTCGGCGCGGCCGCGGCCTACCGCGCCGGTGCGCACATCGCCGTTGCCATGTTGACCGATCGCCTGCCGTCCCACCTGCGCGCGGCATGTCGATGGCTGGTCCACCTGCTGATGCTGGTGGTCAGCCTGTTCATGATCGTCTACGGCACCAAGTTGTGCCTCGAGACCATGGGCCAGACCATCACCTCGCTGCCGTGGATGCCGGTGGGCGCGACCTATGCGCCGGTGCCGATCGGCGGCCTGCTGACCTTGTTCTTCGTGCTGGAGAACCTGGTGTTCGGTACCCAGCATGATCGCGCCGTGGTCGTGTTCGACCATGTCAACGACACGGCGGAGGCCTGAACATGGATGCATTCGTCCTGCTGGGCAGCTTCGCGCTGCTGGTGGCCATCGGCATGCCGGTGGCTTATTCTCTGGGCCTGGCGGCGCTGGTCGGCGCCGTTTGGATCGAACTGCCGATCGACGCGGTGATGATCCAGATCGCCAGTGGTGTCAACAAGTTCTCGCTGCTGGCCATTCCGTTCTTCGTGCTGGCTGGTGCCATCATGGCCGAAGGCGGCATGTCGCGCCGGCTGGTCGCGTTTGCCGGCGTGCTGGTGGGCTTCGTGCGCGGCGGCCTGTCGCTGGTCAATATCCTGGCCTCCACGTTCTTCGGCGCCATCTCCGGTTCGTCGGTGGCCGATACCGCGTCCATCGGTTCGGTGATGGTTCCCGAGATGGTCAAGAAAGGGTATCCGCGGGACTTTGCCACGGCACTGACCGTCAGCGGCTCGATCCAGGCCACGCTCATTCCTCCGAGCCACAACGCCGTCATCTACTCGATGGCGGCCGGCGGCTCGATCTCTATCGCCGCGTTGTTCATGGCCGGCGTGTTGCCCGGCCTGTTGCTGGGCCTGACCCTGGCCGGGTACTGCCTGTATGTCGCAAAGAAGCGCAACTTCCCGGTCGGCGAATCCATGCCGCTGCGCCAGGCGCTGCGTATTGCGGCCGATGCCATGTGGGGCTTGGCCACCATGGTGATCATCCTCGGCGGCATCCTGTCGGGCGTCTTCACCGCGACCGAGTCCGCGTCGATCGCGGTGTTGTGGGCCTTCTTCGTGACGATGTTCATCTACCGCGACTACCGCTGGCGCGACCTGCCCAAGCTGGTCCATCGCACCGTCAAGACGGTGTCCATCGTCATGATCCTGATCGGATTCGCCGCCAGCTTCGGCTACATCATGACGCTGATGCAGATCCCGCTGAAGATCACCACGGCGCTGACCAGTTTCACCGACAACCGCTACACCATCCTGCTGCTCATCAACTTCTTGCTGCTCGGGCTCGGCACGCTGATGGACATGGCCGCCCTGCTGTTGATCCTCACGCCCATCCTGCTGCCGGTGGTGCAGTCCGTCGGCATCGATCCGGTGCATTTCGGCATGATCATGATTGTCAATCTCGGCATGGGCCTGATCACGCCGCCGGTCGGTTCGGTGCTGTTCGTCGGCAGCGCGGTCGGAAAGTTGCCGATCGAACAGGTCGTCAAGGCCTTGCTGCCCTTCTTCAGCCTGTTGATCATCGTGCTCGGCATCGTGACCTACGTGCCGGAGCTGTCCTTGTGGTTGCCGCGACTGGTAGGGGTGTGATGCCACCCCTGGTGCTGCTCACGCATCCGCGCCATCGCCTGGCGACCTATTTCGGCGACGAGGCGCTGGCACGGCTGCGGGGCATTGCACAGGTGCGGCTCAATCCGACCGACGACGACCTGGCCGGCGCGTCGCTGGTGGCCGCCGCGCGCGGCTGCCAGGTGGTGATCGCCTATCGGCAAACCCCGGTCGACGCCGCTACCTGTGCCGGCCTCGAGGACGTGCGCGCCATCGTGCGCTGCGCGGTCGACATCCGCACCATCGACGTGGCGGCCGCCAGCGCCCACGGCATCCTGGTCACGCAGGCCAGTGCCGGCTTCATGGCCTCGGTGTCCGAGTGGATCGTCGGCGTCATGATCGACCTGGGCCGGCACATCACGGCGGCAACACTCGACTACCGCGCGCACGGGGCCGCACAACCCCGCATGGGCCGCGAGTTGCGCGGCGCCACGCTGGGCATCATCGGATACGGGCGCATCGCCCGCCACCTGTGCCCCGTGGCCCGTGTGCTGGGCATGCAGGTGCTGGCGACCGATCCCTTCGTCACGGTCGAGACACCGGGCGTGACGCAGGTTCCGATGGCCGAACTGCTGCAGCGCTCCGACTACACGGTGTGCCTGGCGCCGGCCAACGCCGAGACCGAGAACATGATGGATGTGCGCGCCTTTGCCACCATGCGCCCGGGCAGCTTTTTCATCAACGCCGGGCGCGGCAACCTGGTCGACGAAACGGCCTTGCTGCAGGCGCTCGAGAGCGGGCATCTGGCCGGCGCCGCACTCGACGTCGGGCGAGCCGAGGACCAGATGCCCTCGCCCGCGCTGGCGCGTCATCCCAAGGTGATCGCCACGCCGCATGTCGGCGGCCTGACACCACCGGCCATCGAACACCAGGCGCTGGAAACCGTGGCGCAGACCACGGACATCCTGCAGGGCCGGATTCCTCCTGGTGCCGTCAACGCCGATGCCGCATTGCGCATGCGTGGCTCCGGCATGTCGGCAAGCCCTGGCGGCGCCGCGGATGCGAGCCGACGCCGATCACCCCATCTTCCCTGACCCATAGAAAGCACCGCATGAACCCCCAAGACCTCAAGACCATCCTCAGTTCCGGCCTGCTGTCGTTCCCGCTCACCGATTTCGATGAACACGGCGACTTCCGGCCCAAGACCTACGTCGAGCGGCTGGAGTGGCTGGCCCCGTATGGCGCAACCGCCCTGTTCGCGGCCGGCGGCACCGGCGAGTTCTTTTCGCTGACTGGCGACGAATACCCGGCCATCATCAAGACCGCGGTCGACACCTGCCGTGGCAAGGTCCCGATCATCGCCGGCGCCGGCGGCCCGACCCGCTTCGCGATCGCCTGTGCGCAGGAGGCCGAACGCCTGGGCGCACACGGCATCCTGTTGATGCCGCACTACCTGACTGAAGCCGGCCAGGAAGGCCTGATCGCCCACGTGGAGGCGGTGTGCAAGAGCGTGAAGTTCGGTGTCGTCGTCTACAACCGCAACGTCTGCAAGCTCACGCCGGAGTCGCTGGCCATCCTCGCCGACCGGTGTCCGAACCTGATCGGCTTCAAGGACGGCGTCGGCGAAATCGAAAACATGGTGGCGATCTACCAGCGCATGGGGGACCGCTTCTCCTACCTGGGCGGCCTGCCCACGGCCGAGGTGTATGCGGCGGCCTACAAGGCGCTGGGCACACCGGTGTATTCGTCGGCCGTGTTCAACTTCATTCCGAAGACCGCGGTGCAGTTCTACAACGCCGTGGCATCCGACGACATGGCAACCCAGCACCGCCTGTTGAAGGACTTCTTCATGCCCTACCTGGCGATCCGCAACCGCATGGCCGGGTATGCCGTGAGCATCGTCAAGGCCGGCGCGAAGATCGTCGGCCACGACGCCGGACCGGTACGCCCGCCGCTGACCGACCTCAAGCCAGCCGAGATGGAACAACTCGCCGCGCTGATCAAGACGCTGGGCCCGCAATAAGACGGCGCGCCGGATGAACACGACCGCCGCCGCGCCGTTCGATGTCGCCGTGGTCGGCGCCGGTCTCGGGTCGGCGCCGCATTTCGCGGCGCTGGCCGACCTGCAAGCGCGTTACCGCTGGACCTGGGTCTGTGCCCGCGACGCGCAGCGCCTGCAGGCGGTGGCCGTGCCCGATGGCGTGCGCCGCACGACCCGTTTGCAGGACGTGCTGGACGATGCGCGCGTCGGCGCCGTGCTGGTGCTCACGCCACCCGGTGCCCACCTGGACGTGGCGCGGCGGGTGGCCGATGCCGGCAAACACGTGCTGGTGGAAAAGCCGCTCGAACTCGACCTGCGGCGCGCCCGCGAACTGGTGGCGCATTGCGAGGAGCGCGGGGTGAAGCTGGCGGTGATGTTGCAGCACCGCATGCGCAGCGGCGCGTTGCGCCTGGCGCAATTGCTGCGGGACGGCGCCCTGGGCGCCATCACCAGTGCCGGTGCGCAGGTGCGCTGGTGGCGGCCGCAGACCTATTACGACGAACCCGGGCGCGGCACCCTGGCGCGTGACGGTGGCGGCGTGTTGCTGACCCAGGCCATCCATACCCTCGATCTGCTGCTGGCCTTGATCGGGCCACCGCACCGCGTGAGCGGCGCGGTATCGACCAGCGTGGTCCACACAATGGAGTGCGAAGACTGCGCCAGTGCGCTGCTGCATTACCCCGGCGGCATGGTGGCCACGCTGCAGGCCACGACGGCAGCGTATCCCGGCTACCCGGAGCGCATCGAGATCAACGGCGCACGTGGCACGGCGACGCTGGAGTCCGGGCGGCTGCAGGTGGCCTATGTGGACGGGCGCCGGGAGAACGTCGATGCCGAAGGGGGCGGCGGCGGCGGCGCCGACCCGATGGCCTTCCACCACGGCCCGCACCGCGCCGTGTTGTGCGACTTTCTCGACGCGGTGCAGCAGGATCGGCCGCCGACGGTGACCGGCCGCAGCGCGCTGGCCGCGCAAGCGGTGATCGAGGCCATCGTCGCGTCATCGGCCGCTGGTGGTATACCGGTTACGCTTGCGCCGCCGGCGCCGTGAACGTACCCTTTGCCTGACCCCTTTACCGATCGCAACCCCCTACCTACGGACGAATCGACATGACCACACCCCAACACGACAACTACATCAACGGCCAATGGGTGGCCGGCGACAAATACACCCCCAACGTCAATCCGTCGAACACCGCCGACGTGCTGGGCCTGTACACGCAGGCCAGCGCGGAGCAGCTCGACCAGGCGGTGCAGGCGGCGCGCGCGGCGTTTCCCGCCTGGTCGGTGTCCGGCATCCAGGCCCGCGCCGACGCGCTGGACAAGATCGGCAACGAGATCCTGGCGCGGCGCGAAGAACTCGGCACCTTGCTCGCGCGCGAAGAAGGCAAGACCCGGCCCGAGGGCATCGGCGAGGCCGCGCGCGCGGGCAACATCTTCAAGTTCTTCGCCGGCGAATGCCTGCGTCTGGCCGGCGAAACGCTGGCATCGGTGCGCCCGGGCATCGGCATCGAGGTTACCCGCGAACCGCTGGGCGTGATCGGCCTGATCACGCCATGGAACTTCCCGATCGCCATTCCGGCCTGGAAGGTCGCACCGGCGCTGGCGTATGGCAACTGCGTCGTGCTCAAGCCGGCCGACCTGGTGCCGGGCTGCGCCTGGGCGCTGGCCGACATCATCAGCCGCAGCGGCATCCCGGCCGGCGTGTTCAACCTGGTCATGGGCCGGGGCAGCGTGGTCGGCGATGTGCTGGTCAACCATGCCGGCATCGACGCCATCAGCTTCACCGGCTCCCAGGCCGTGGGCGGGCGTATCGCGCAGCAGTGCGCGGCCAACCTGAAGAAGGTGCAGCTCGAGATGGGCGGCAAGAATCCGCAGGTCGTGCTCGACGACGCCGACCTCGGGCAGGCGGTCGAGTTGTGCGTGCAAAGCGCGTTTTTCTCGACCGGCCAGCGCTGCACCGCATCGAGCCGGCTCATCGTCACCGAAGGCATTTATCCGAAGTTCATCGAAGCCATGCAGGCGCGCATGGCCGCGCTCAAGGTGGGCGATGCCTTGCAGGCCGGCATCGACATCGGACCGGTATCGTCGCAGTCGCAGCTGGCGCAGGATGCCGACTACGTCAGCATCGGGCAGCAGGAAGGCGGCAAGTTGCTGATGGGCGGCGAGCGCCTGTCCCGCGATGCCGACGGTTTCTACATGGCGCCGGCGCTGTTCACCGACACCACGATGGACATGCGCATCAACCGCGAGGAGGTGTTCGGCCCGGTGGCCAGCATCATCCGGGTCAAGGACTACGAGGCGGCGCTGGCCGTGGCCAACGATACGCCGTTCGGCCTGTCGGCCGGCATCGCCACCACCTCGCTCAAGTACGCCACGCATTTCAAGCGCCACAGCCAGGCCGGCATGGTGATGGTCAACCTGCCCACGGCCGGTGTCGACTACCACGTGCCGTTCGGCGGCCGCAAGGGTTCGAGTTACGGCCCGCGCGAACAAGGGCGTTACGCGCAGGAGTTCTTCACCACCGTCAAGACGGCCTACACACTGGCCTGAGGCCCCCGCGCGGGCGCGGCGGGGCCTGGTGGCTCCGTCCGGCCCCTGCGCGCACGCATCATCCCCTTATCGACCCGCCCGCCATGTCCGACACCACGCCGCTCCCGCCACACCGCATCGCCATGCATGCCGATGACAACGTGGCCATCGTCGCCAACGACGGCGGCCTGCCGGCCGGCACCGTGTTCGCCGACGGCCTCACGCTGCGCGACAAGGTGCCGCAAGGCCACAAGCTCAGCCTGGTCGACATTGCGCAAGGTGCGCCGGTGCGGCGCTACAACGTCGTCATCGGCACCGCGCTGCGCGACATTCCCGCCGGCAGCTGGGTGCACGAGCGGCTGCTGCAGATGCCGCAGGCGCGTTCGCTCGAAGGCCTGCCCATGGCCACCGCGCGGGCGCAGCCGCTGCCGCCGCTGGACGGCCATACCTTCGAGGGGTTTCGCAATGCCGACGGCTCGGTGGGCACGCGCAACATCCTGGCGATCACGACCACGGTGCAATGTGTCGCCGGCGTCGTCGACTTCGCGGTGCGGCGCATCAAGGACGAACTGCTGCCCCGGTATCCGAACGTCGACGACGTCGTGGGCCTGGAGCACGGGTATGGCTGCGGCGTGGCCATCGACGCGCCCGACGCGGTGATCCCGATCCGCACCTTGCGCAACATCAGCCTGAACCCGAACTTCGGCGGCGAGGTGATGGTGGTCAGCCTGGGCTGCGAGAAGCTGCAACCCGAGCGGTTGCTGCCGCCCGGCATGATCCCGATCCGCGACCAGCGCGGCGAGCCCGAGCAGCCGCTGGACGTGGTCTGCCTGCAGGACGCCGGCCATGTCGGCTTCATGTCGATGATCGACTCCATCGTGCGCCAGGCGCAGCTGCACCTGGAGCGGCTGAACCGGCGCACGCGCCAGACCTGCCCGGCGTCGGAACTGGTCGTGGGCGTGCAGTGCGGCGGCAGCGACGCGTTCTCGGGCGTCACGGCCAACCCGGCCGTCGGTTTCGCGACCGACCTGCTGGTGCGCGCCGGCGCCACCGTGATGTTCTCGGAGGTCACCGAGGTGCGCGACGGCATAGACCAGCTCACCGCACGCGCGGTGAGCCCCGAGGTGGCCCAGGCCATGGTGCGCGAGATGGACTGGTACGACCGCTACCTGGAGCGCGGCCAGGTCGACCGCAGCGCCAACACCACGCCCGGCAACAAGGCCGGCGGCCTGTCGAACATCGTCGAGAAGGCCATGGGCTCGATCATCAAGTCCGGCACCGCGCCGATCGTCGGCGTGGTGCCGCCGGGCGAACGCGCCACGCAAAAAGGCCTGCTGTATGCGGCCACGCCGGCGAGCGACTTCATCTGCGGCACGTTGCAACTGGCCGCGGGCATGAACCTGCATATCTTCACCACCGGGCGCGGCACGCCATACGGCCTGGCGCAGGTGCCGGTGATCAAGGTCGCCACCCGCAGCGACCTGGCGCGCCGCTGGCACGACCTGATGGATCTGGACGCCGGCCGCATCGCCACCGGCGAGATGACGATCGAGCAGATGGGCTGGGAGCTGTTCCGGCTGATGCTCGACGTGGCCAGCGGCAAGAAGAAGACCTGGGCCGAACACTGGAAGCTGCACAACGCCCTGGTGTTGTTCAATCCGGCCCCGGTGACCTGACGCCCGCGCGACACCACCCCTTCATCATCATGCCCATGCACGATCCCGTGCGCCCCCGTGGCGGCGCGACGGCCACGCGGCCCGCGTCCGCGTGCCGAGCGTGCGCACCGCGCCGAAGCCGACTTTTTTCCCCCTGTCCCGTCGTTCCCCCACCCCCCAACTCCAGGAGACTGGTTCATGCACCGTAGACATCTTGTTGCCCTGTCAATGGGCGTTGCCGCCGCGTTCGCCGCGGCGCCCTTGGCCGCGCTGGCGCAGTCCGACTATCCGAGCAAGCCGATCAAGATCATCGTGACCTTTCCGCCCGGCGGCACCAGCGACGTGATGGCGCGCATGGTGGCCGATGAACTCGGCAAGCTGCTCAAGCAGCCGGTGCTCGTCGAGAACATCGGCGGCGCGGGCGGCATCGTCGGCACCGAGCGGGCGGCCCGCATGGCACCCGACGGCTACACGCTGGTGCAGACCGGCGTGGGCCAGAACGCGGTGGCGCACGGCCTGGATGCGAACCTCAAGTACAACTCGCTGACCGACTTCATTCCCATCACCCAGGTGCACTCCGGGCCGAACGTGCTGGTGGTGCATCCGGACACGCCGTTCAGGTCGGTCAAGGACGTGGTGGCCTTTGCCAAGGCCAACCCGGGCAAGCTCGATTACGGCTTCACGCATGCGGCGTCCGGCCACATGGCGATGGAGTTGTTCAAGCAGACCGCCGGCATCTACATGACGGGCATCCCGTACCGGGGTGGCGGCCCCATGCTCAGCGACCTGCTCGGCGGCCAGATCCCGATGATGTTCATCAACCAGGACGCGGCACTGCCACACGTGCGCGCGGGCAAGATGCGCGCGCTGGCCGTGACCAGTGCGCAGCGCAACGCCTTGTATCCGGACGTGCCGACCATCGCCGAATCCGGCTACAAGGGGTTCGAGGCCTTGTCCTGGTCCGGCCTGTCGGCGATCAAGGGCACGCCCCAGCCCATCGTCGACAAGCTCGAGGCGGCGATGGTGCAGGTGATGCAGTCCGACGCCGTCCGCCAGCGCATGGGTTCGGTCGGTTTCGTGATCCCGCCGCTGGGCGCCAAGCCGTATGCGAGCTTCATGAAGTCGGAGCTCGAGACCTGGGGCAAGGTGATCAAGGTCGCGGGCATCAAGCCGCAATAGGCAAGAAACCCGGCGGCACAGCGGCGCGCGCGGGCCTCAGTCCAGCACCGAGGCGCGTTCGTCGTCGCCCAGCGGCTCGATCCACTGCAGTTGCTTGTCCAGCACCGCGAGCGTGGCCTCGGAGGCGTCCTTGCCGCTGGCCTGGCGGGCGGTGATGCGCCGGCGTAACTCGTCCGTGTCGGCCTGCGGCGCGAGGATGGCGAAACCGGCGCCGCAGGCGTCGGCCAGCGCGTGGAAGTCGTCGCGCTCGCCGCGCCGCAGAAAAGCCGCATCGACGATCACCGACCAGCCCGCGTGCAGCAACATGCGGGCGGTGTCCCGCAGGTGGGCATAGGTGCGCTGGTGCGCGCTGGCGTCGTAGATGCCGGCATTGACGCCCGCACCGCTGCGCTGGTTGCGCTGCAGGCCGAACAGGCGCCGGCGCTCCACGTCCGAACGCAGGCGCAGCGTGCGTGCGTGGGCCTCGTCGTCGCTTTGCAGCAACCGGTTCGACGCGAACGTCTTGCCGCAACCGGCCAGGCCGTGGGTGATGACCAGCCGCGGCGTGCGTGGCGCCACCAGCCGCTCGGCCTGGGCAACATACACCAGGGCCTCGTCGAACGAGGCGGCCGCGTCGTCGCCGCGGGCCGGCGCCGGTTGTTCCCGTTGCTGGCGCGCGCGGATGGCCGCCACCTTGGCCCGCACCATGGCCCGGTAGACCGCGTAGAACGGCAGCAGCCGGGCCGCTGCGTAGTCGCCACTGCGGCTGAGCATCTCGTCGATGAACCAGTTCGCCAGGCCGCCCTGGCCGTGGTCGAGCAGGTCGACCCAGGTGAAGGCGATCTCGTTGGCCACGTCGATCCAGCGCAGCTCCTCGTTGAACTCCAGGCAGTCGAACATGCGCACCCGGCCGTCGATCAGCACCATGTTGGCCAGGTGCAGGTCGCCATGGCATTCGCGCACCTGGCCGGCGCGCTGGCGCGACACCATCAGCGCGGCCAGGGCCCGGTGCTGCTGCTGCGTCCACGCCTGCAGGGCGTCCAGCCGGCGCTGCGTGTCGCCGCCCGGCGGCAGCAGCGCGCGCAGGTCGTGAAAATTGTCGAGCGCCGGCGCCAGCACCTGGGCCGGCGAACCGAAGCGGCCGGCATCGTCCACCGCGGCCTGCTGGTGGAACGTGGCCACGGTATCGGCCAGGTCGCTCATGTGCGCGGCGGTCAATGCGCCGCGCGCGGCCACCCGGTCCAGCCCGTCGGCCTCGTCGAAACGCAGCATCCGCACCGCGTAGTCGACCACCGGGCCGTCATCGGCATCGGCATCGGCGCCGCCCACCCGCAGGCCGTGGCCGGGAACGTCGCGGATGGCGACCACGCCCAGGTAGATGTCGGGCGCAAAACGCCGGTTCAGCCGCAGTTCGTCTTCGCAATAGCGCTTGCGCAAGGCCAGCGTGCTGAAGTCCAGGAACGGCAGTCGCACCGGCTTCTTGATCTTGTAGGCATGTTCGCCGGCGAGCAGCACCCAGGAAATATGGGTTTCGACCAGCCGCACGGGCGCTTGCACCGTGCCGCCGGGGTAGGCCCGTGCCTGCAGCAGGTCGTGCAGGGCTGCGGGCAGCGTCGTGCCGGTGGAGCCGGTCTTCGGGCTGGGCGAGGGGTCGGCAGGCGGGGCGCTCATGCCTGCCATCGTGCCAGATGTCGCGCGCGCCAGTACTGACGCAGCGCAGCCAAGGGGCGGCGGCCGGGCCGCCCGCCGCGGCCCGCGCGGGCAGTTTGCATCGCCGTGGTCTGCAGGCACAATGACTTTGCTCCCCGCTTTTCACATCCCGTTCGGCTGCAACCCCTCTGAAGACCGCTCGCCCATGACTCAAGCGCCCCCCTTTGACTACGACAAGGCCTTTTCGCGCAACATCGGCTGGATCACCCGCGACGAACAGGCCCGGCTGCGCAACGCCCGGGTGGCCATTGCGGGGCTGGGCGGCGTGGGCGGCGCCCACCTGCTGACGCTGGCCCGGCTGGGCGTGAGCCGGTTCGCGATCTCGGACTTCGACGATTTCGACATACACAACATGAACCGCCAGGCCGGCGCCTTCATGTCGAACATGGGCCAGTCCAAACTCGCCACCATGGCCCGCATGGCGCTGGACATCAACCCCGAGATCGAGCTGCGCCAGTTCCCCACCGGCGTACAGCCCGACAACGTCGACGACTTCCTGGACGGCGTCGACGTTTACGTGGACGGGCTGGATTTTTTCGCGCTGCCGGCACGCCGCATGGTGTTCGCCAAGTGCCGCGAAAAAGGCATTGCCGTGCTGACCGCCGCGCCGCTCGGCGTGGGCGTGGCCCTGCTGTATTTCTCGCCCACCGGCATGAGCGCGGAGGAATACTTCAAGTGGGAAGGCCACGAGGTGCAGGAGCAATACGCCCGTTTCATCGCCGGCCTGTCGCCGGCCATGATGCAGCGCAACTACCTTGTGGCACCCGAGGCCGTGAACTTCCAGGAAAAACGCGGCCCGTCCACCGTGATGGCCTGCGACATGTGCGCCGGCGTCATGGGCGCCTCGGTAATGAAACTGCTGCTGGGCCGGGGCGCCTTGCGCGCCGCGCCCTGGGGCATGCATTTCGACGTCTACCACCAGAAGCTCAAGTTCACGTGGCGGCCGTGGGGGAATGCGAATCCGTTGCAGCAGTTGTTGTTGATGTTTATTCGGCCGCGGTTGAAGGGTGGAAAATAACGTCGAGGCGATTGCGCACCTGGGCCTATGGCTGGCCGCCAATGTTCGATGGCGCGGATGGATGCGCAGGGGAGGCGTCAGCGCAGCAGCACGTTCAGACCCGGCTGGAGTTCGGATTCTTCGATATAGCCGATGGCGCCGGGCGTGGACGTCACGAATCGGATGATGTCGCCGCTCTTGCTCATTTCTCGGGGCGGGGCTCCTTTGCCGATATAACGTCGAACCGTCCAGTAGGCCGTGTATTTGTCTTCGTCCTGGTTCAGGAACACCTGCAGGAAGCGGTTGCGAATGGAGGTGCCCGTGGGTGCGTTGATGGCCGTGATCGATACGCCATCCACCTCGATGACCCGTCCGGTATAGATGCGCGTGACGATCGTGGCATCGAGGCGCTTGACGCTTGGATGGCCAATGACCACCACGCCGTCGGCAGCCCGTGCACCGGACATGGACGTCGCCAACAGCAACAGCCATATCAACATGACCGTCCGATGGCGCAGCGCGGGCATGGTCATGAGAGTCAGAAGACCACGCTGTAGGACAGAGATATCACGTTGATACTCTGGTTGCGGATGTTGCCGCCGGGCGGCGCATCCACGAGGCTCGAGACCTGACCGATGCGGACCCGCATCCATTCGGCCTTTATCTTGCTGGTGGGGGAGAGTGCATAGGATGTGCCGATGGACCAAGAGGACTGGTCATACACCAATATTGAGTCCGCACCAAGTCGTTGTGATGCGTTGATCTGCGTCGCGCCTGGAACCGATGCAGGCACTCTGTTTGCATTGACACTCTGACGGAGGCTCAGTGGTCCAGAAGAAGACTTAAGGTAGGCGTATGTAATATATGGCGTCCATCGGTCCATCTTTCTCAATACTGCGGCATATCCACGGGTCGATTGAGTTGAAAGATTAGTATCAGTTACTAGGCTACGTGCAACTTCCGCAATTAACCTATAACCGGAACCAAGCTGAAGATCGGTCCCGAGCGTCAGCGTACGGTAGCTGTAACTGTCAATTGTCGGAATTCCCGGCCCAGGAAGAGCCGAGTTGACTTGGTAGTAGCCGATTCCAGGCGCGATGGACACAAACGGGTAGGTTGCTGGATACGCTGAAGATGAGCTTTTTTCGTGGACGGTAACTTTGCTTAGCCCCACTTTGTAAGTCGTCTCCGCATTCTTGTGGGTCAAGACCAAGCCACCCCCTTCTACTCCTAGCCGGCGAAAGATGGCGGTTGGTCCTCCGTTTGGAGGTATTCCGTCGCGGATCCAAAACCGCACATCCAATTCTGAGGTTCCCCAGTAGCTGTCTAGAGTCAATTCCCCACGGTTCATCTCCCATGTCTTGCTCGCCGACAACCCGACAAAATCATTGCTTGGGGAAATGGAGTACATCTCCGTGGGCAATCGGGCAAAATCGTAGGTCGTTCCTATGTTGTAGGTTTGAGAGTAAAGATAAAGTGGAATTCTTTGCTTGCCGACCCTAACCAACCAATCATTGGTCGGCCTCCATGACACAAACGCCCAGGCGAGCGTGCCGTCGAACTGATCGTCGTGATTCGACGATGGCGATGCGAGAGCCTGGACCGTGGCCCCCACGTTGGGAGACAATACGGCGTCCAACTGAACGCCGGCCACGGAGTCGCGTCTGAACGTCCCGTTGTCGTCGATGAATCGCTGGTATTTGTAGGACTTGTCGGATTTGACAAGGCCGAGCGTGCCGAAACCGGATAAGGAAAAGTCCGCCGCATCGGCGGTGGTGGGCCAGCCTAGTACCAATGTCGCAAGCACCGTGGAGAACGCGACGGCGACAGAGTTGCGGAGTCGCGGCGCGATTCCGGGCGATCCCGCGCATGTTCGTGTTGTGGCATGGCATCTCAGGGATTGCGATGTCCTCATGCCGGGCGATGGGAGTCTGGTTCGATCAGCCGGAGCCATTTCTGCACGATTCCCTTTAGTGTCTCTTCGACGATCGGAACGCCACGTCGGAGGGTGGTGCTCGCAGTTTAGAAACAATGGTGGGAATTGGCAGCAAAACCGCTCCCCGTCTGACAAGCCTGCGCAGACATGTTGGCATAAGGCAACAAACGGATACTTCCTCAGTCCACGACGCCGATAGCTTTGAGCTTGTTCAATGCACTGTCGAAGTCAAAGTTGTCAATGGCGCCTGAGATCTCCTGGATGACCTGCATGCCGACGTGCTCGGTCAGATCGACCTTGCGGGATTGCCACAATGCTCTGGCGTCGTTGTCTCCTTGTGACAGCAGGGCGCACAGCTGGTTCAACCACTGAACGTCTCTCGCAAGCATGGTTGACGCGGACCGATCTTCTTCCGGCGCTGGCGGAAGGCCGGGCCGCAAATCGCGCTTCCTTTCGCCGTCGTGTGCTTGTTCGCGCAACGCGGCGAACAGCGTGTTCAGCTCGAGGTTGATGCTTGCCAGACACCGTGTTTCGTCGGTAGGGCTGTTGGTTGCCAGCGCTGTCTCCAGTTCCGTGGCCCGGTCGTGAACCCGCATTGCTCCGAGGGTTGCACACAGCCCCTTGAGCGTATGGGCGGTCCGTTGTGCGCTCACACGGTCGCCTGCGTCCAGCATGGCCTGCATGCGGGGACAAAACGAGGAGAAATCCACCTCGAAACGGCGCAGCAACTGCACGTACAGCTTCGCGTTACCGCCGGTGTGGCGCAGGCCTGTCGCCGTATCGAGACCGAATGCATGGGGAAGATCCGCCGGTGCCTGTGCCGGCCCGCATTCAGTCCGCGGAACGGACTGTGTTGTCGGGCCGGGTCGGGTGTCGGTGTTGGTACTGAGAAGATAGCTTGCCAATGTTTCGTATAACTTGTCCGGCTCGATGGGCTTGCTGATGTGCGCGTTCATGCCCAGCACCTGGCAGCGCTGGCGCTCATCCGGCATTGCATGAGCGGTCATCGCGATGATCGGCAGGTCGAGGTGGCGTTCATCCAGCCGCAACTGTCGCGTCGCTTCGTACCCGTCCATCACGGGCATCTGCAGGTCCATCAGCACCACACGAAAGTGGTCGGGCGCATGGGCATGGATTTTGTCAATGCCTTCCTGGCCATTGCTTGCCACCTCCACTTCGACGCCGCGTGCTTCCAGCAGCTCGACAGTCAGCTGCTGGTTGATCGGGTTGTCTTCCACCAGCAATACGCGCAGCCCGGTCAGGTCCAGGTCGGTGGCTTTTTCACGCACGACATGTGACGCGCCTTCTGCACTGCCGACCAATCCCCGGATCAGATCGCGCAGCGACTCGGGCAGGACCGGCTTGGGCAAAAAGTGCTGCACTCCGAGCGCCTTGGCGGTGTTGTGCAACTGGTCCGAGTCGTAGGCGGAAACCACCACCGCCAGCGGGCCTGGCCTGTCGCTTCCATGGTGCTCCTGCAATTGAGTCAGCATGCCTGCCCCGTCGAGCCGTGGCATGACCCAGTCGATCAAGATCAGATCGTAGGGACGGCGTAGGGCATGTGACTGCTCGACCATGGCGAGGGCCGTGTCCCCGTCGTCTGCGCAATCGATGCCGCCGGGAGTTGTGGTGCCGACACCCAGTGCCCCGAGAAGGTCCGCCAAAGCCAGTCGGGCATCGGGTTGGTCATCGACCACCAGTACACGCATGGCGTCGGCACGTGGCATCGGGATGGCTGGTGGTGCGGGCGGTTTGGTGGTCGGAAAACGGGCCGTGAAGTTGAAGCTCGACCCTTGGGACGGCTCGCTCTCAACCCAGATCTGCCCACCCATCAACTCGACGATCCGCTTGGAGATGGTCAATCCCAGTCCGGTACCACCATACTTGCGTGTTGTGGAGCCGTCGGCCTGCGTGAACTCCTGGAACAGTCGCTCGATCTGTTCCGGTGTCATGCCAATGCCGGTATCGCTGACGGTGAATCGCAGCGTCACGCCGTTCACATCCGCGTCCTGGATGTGAATCAGCAGCTTCACACAACCGTGGTGGGTGAACTTCACGGCATTCGACAACAGATTGGTCAGCACCTGCCCGAGTCGCAACGGGTCGCCCATCATGGCGCCGCTCTCGCCGAGCAGACGCGGATCGGTCACGTCGAACAGCAGTTCGATGTCTTTCTCATGTGCGCGCTGGCGCAGCAATGACAGGGACTGCCCCGCCACATCTTCGATCCTGAAACGGCCGATTTCCAGTTCGAGCTTGCCCGCCTCAACCTTCGAGAAGTCCAGGATGTCGTTGACGACACCCAGCAGTGATCGCGCAGCGTCATGGATCTTGTTCACATAGTCATGTTGCCTGGTGTTGAGGTTCGTCCTGAGCGCAAGATGGGACATGCCGAGAATCGCATTCATCGGCGTGCGAATCTCGTGGCTCATGTTGGCCAGGAATCGGGATTTGGCTTGCGTCGCTTCTTCGGCCTGCCGGCGTGCCAGTTCCAGTTCCGCTTGCGCTTCCCGGCGACGCCCGATGTCGTCCTCGATGGCCTGCGCCATGGCGTCCACTGTGCGGCCCAATGCGTTCAATTCATCAAAACCGTGCAGTGCGCGGGTGCGGGTCGCATAGTCGCCCCCGGCAAGGCGATCGGCTCCCTGGCCCAATTGGTGGATTGGCAACAGAACCTTGCGCCGGATCACCCGCAAGGCGAGCATGGCCAAGACTATGGTGCCACCCATGCTGAACAACGAGAGCAGGATCCAGCGTTCCAGCGCGCGTTCGGCCGCCTCGACTTCCGTTTGCGTTCGCGCGTCCGTCGTAGCCATGAGAGCGCTGACCGCGTGCGACTGGTTGGCCTTGAGGGTGTTGTAAATGGCGCTATGCACCATCTGATTCGCAATGTCCAGGCGGGGTAGGCCGTCCGATACGAATTCGCCCGAATCCGGATTGAACAAGCCCTGCGTTGCGGCGAAGGCGGCCTGCTCGATCTTGCTCAGTGCGGCTGTTGCGTGGAATACCTGGTCCAGGGCGGCCAACTCGGCAGCTCCGAACCCCTGCGATTTCATCAATTCGACGACCGAGCGCTTCGCGCCTTCAGCCGGAATCGCGTGCCGGGTTCGGCCGGCGATCACCGAATCCCAATAGGAGATCGGGTTGGCCTGTTCGGGAGGAGTCTTCGTGCCTTCTCGGATGCCGAGAATATCGTAGTAATACAGCAGGTAGCGTGCTTCTCCGGTGCTGGTGTAGGCACGGACCAGTCGTGCCAGTTGTTCGGTCTCTTGCTGCAACTCGGTCGACAGTCGCAGAGCGCGTTCACGATGATCACGGGCGGAAACAACCTCGTCGTAAGAGCGTTTGATCAGCACCAGAAACATCGCGTTGGCCGCCAGGGCCAGCAATACGATGGCAAAGAACCAGACCGAGACCCTGCGCAGCTTCATCGCATCGATCGCTCAATCAGGCATGTGCGCCGTCCGTTGACTCGAGCCGCGACGCAACCGCATAGACGGCAACAGGATTGCGGAACCCCTTGAGTTGCATGTTGCCGACAAGCTCGCTGCACACATGGTCGGTCACAAAACCATGGACGCGTTGCGACACCAGGATCTGACCGCCGGCGGCCTCGCTGCACAACCGCGCCGCGAGGTTGGTCACGTTTCCGATCACGCCGTAGTCGCGTCGACCTTCGAATCCGATTGCGCCGATGGTGGCAAAACCCTGTGCCACGCCAATGCCCAACGACAGATCGTAGCCGCGCTGGTGCCAGTCCCGTATCAGCTCGGCGAAGCGGGCCTGCATGCCGATGGCCATATTCACGGCCACCAGTGCAGGGTTGTCGATCTCGACCGGGTCGTTGAAGTAGATCATCATGCCGTCGCCGGCGAAGTGTTCCAGCGACCCGCCGTGCGACATCACCAACGCTCCCATGGCTTCATGGTATTGATGGATGACGTGCATCACATCTTCAGGGTCCGATGTCTCGGTGAAGGCCGTGAACCCGCGCAGGTCGACAAACGCCGCGGCCACTTCGCGCCGATGGCTCTTGAGCGGATCGTCGGTATTGCCGGACAACATCAGGTCCACGACCGACGGCGAGAAATACCGTTTGAGCCGGCCCAGGCGTTCGACCTGGGCCACTCCGTCCGCGATGCGTTGCTCCAGCGTGTGATTGAGTTCCGACAGCGCGGCCGCCTGCTGTTCGAGCCGCGTCACCAGCCGCTCGCGTTCGCGCGACTGCCGCGCCATCGCCAGATGGGTCCGGATGCGCGCCAGCACGATGGCCGGCCTTATCGGCTTGGTGACATAGTCGACACCACCGAGTTGCAGGCCCAGGGTCTCGTCCTCGACCGATCCCATGGCCGACAGGAAGATGATCGGGATCTCGCGGGTCCGGGGTTCGTCCTTGATGCGCTGGCAGACTTCGTAGCCGCTCAGGCCCGGCATCATCACGTCGAGCAGGATCAGGTCGGGCGGCTCGGTGCCCAGCGTCAGTTCTATTGCCCTTTCGCCGTTGATCGCCACCCGGGTGCGGTAGTGCGGCTGCAGCAGCTCGACCATCAGCGCCAGGTTGGTCGGCGTGTCGTCGACGATCAGGATGCTTGCGGCGGCAGCGTTCGAATCCGGCACCAGACACTCCCCATGACACGTATTTCTTTGCGTGCTTGTTATGTGTGGGTCTCAACACCGTCCGGTGCGGCTGCTGCTGGGCGGCTGGGCTGCCGGTGCAGGGAGGTGTCTTGCTCGTCGTGTTGTGTTGGCCATCTCCCCGGGCGGCCACGCAAAAAACATTATCCGGGCTTCCGCGCCGCAGGTGTGCGGCAATTGCAGCCCAGCGTTGCGCCCGCGCCGCCTTGCTTCGGGCCGCTGCCACCCACACGCACGGCGGCTTAAGAAGAATTTAGCGATCCGGTAGGTGTTTCTTAACAACGCGGCCATGCCTGCGTTCTTACGCTATCTCCTGTCGCCCGGCAATCCCCGGTCCGGGTGGTCCCGACCGGCATGTCCGCCCGGCTTCTCTTCACCATGGTCCACACCGCTGCTTCCCATCATCGATCCGTCGCCCAGGCTTTGGCGCGCGCCCGGCGCATGGTCGTGCGCGTGCAGGCCGCCGCGCTGCTGTTCGTGTTGCTGCTGGTGGTGGTCGTGCCGCCGGCCCGCGGCGAGGTCACCGAGCGGTCCACCACGACCAGCACCACCTCCACCATTGCGCCTGATGCCCCGTTGCCGCAGCGCCTGAGCGAGACCGGCTTGTATGGCGCCGATGGCGGGTCGGGCCAGATGGTGGTGCGTGCCGGCAACCTGCCGTTCTCGCCCCAATACCCCTTGTGGTCCGACGGCGCCAGCAAACGACGCTGGATCCATCTGC
>CAXBDR010000002.1:0-59973 GCA_963974265.1 uncultured Rhodoferax sp. | reverse complement strand
CCTGCCTCTGGCAGCGCCACGACTCGGCCGGTTTACACGCAGTGAAACCGGACAGACGGGGGGCGTCCTTCATGCTCAGATCCGGATCGCCTGGGCCGGGTCCATCGCGGCCGCACGGCGCGCCGGCGCGATCGCCGCCAGCACGCCGCAGACACTGGCGATGAGCGCGACCTGCAGCGCCAGCGCCGGCGGCATCGTGATCGCGAACAGCGGCTGCCCGTCCGCGCCGCGCACGAAGGTGGTGAACAGGAAGATCATCAGCAGCGCCAGGCCCAGCCCCAGCACCGAGCCGACCGCGCCGACGATGCCGCCCTGCACCAGGAACACCCGTACCATCTGGCCGCGGGTGGCGCCCATGGCGCGCAGGATGCCGATCTCGCGGCGCTTCTGCACCACCGACACCACCAGCACGCTGGCAATGCCCAGCACCACGACGATCAGCACGATGAGCCGGATCAGCCCGGTGCTGACCGACTGCGCATTGAGCGCCGACACCAGTTGCGCATTCGTCTCCTGCCAGCTCTCGACCTGGTACGGGAACTGGCGCCGCAGGTCGGCAGCCATGTCCTTGGCGACCCAGACGTCGACCAGGGCGAGGTCCAGGCTGGTCGCGCCGCCCGGCAGGCCGAGCAGGCTTTGCGCCAGCCGCAGCGGCACGATGACGGTGCGCCGGTTCAGTTCGCGCACGCCCAGGTCGACCAGCGCGGTCACGCGAACCGTCTCGCTGACCGAGCCGGTCAGCACCGTCAGCCGGTCCCCCGGCTGCAGGCCCAGGTCCGACGCCAGCTCGATGCCGATGATGCCTTCGCCCGGCTCCAGCCGCGCCGTGCCGGCCACGACCTTCTCGCGCAGGCGCACCACCCGGTCGTAACGATCCAGGTCGACGCCGGACAAGGCCACCGACTGCGTCGCCTCGCCGCGGATGGCCAGGCCGCCGCCGGCGACGATGGGCGACACCGCGGCCACGCCGGGCCAGCGCTCCAGCAGCGGCAACATCGACTGCCAGTTCGACACCGACCGCAGCCGCTGGGCCTTGGCCTGCACGTCGCTGAGCACGATGGTGCCGGGGTCCTTGAGCCGCGCCGGCGTGACGACATCGTCGGGCGACTGCAGCGTCACGTGCGCCTGCCCGCCGAGCGTCTTGTCGAAGGTGTTCTGCTGCAGGCCGGTCACCAGTGCCGAGATGTAGGCGATGACGGCCACGCCCGCGGCGACACCGACCATGATCAGCGCGGTCTGCAAGCGCCCTTCGCGCAGGAAACGCACCGCGACACGGGTTTCGAAACCGAGCCAGGCGGAGATGGCCCCCAACCCCGGCTTCGCCAGGCCCCCCGAGGGGGTGCGAGAAAACCTGGGAACGGCCCGGCGTTTTCTCATGTCCATGGGCTCAGCGCCCCATCATGTTGGTCAGCTGCGCGGCGCCGCTGCCCGCGCCGGCCGCGGCGGAGGCGCCCTGCAGGTCGGGCTCGACGACACGCCCACGCACGCGTTGCCCCAGCGGCAGGCGCATGTCGAGCACGACCTCGTCGCCCTCCTCCAGACCCAGTCGCACCTCGGCGGCACCGAGCGTGCGCAGCCCCAGGCCCACGTCGCGCTCCTCGATGCGGCCATCCTCGATCACCCGCACCCGCGCGATGTTGGCGTCGGCGGTACGGATCAGCGCAGCGATGGGCAGCACCAGCGCACGACTGCGCCGGCCGGTCTCGACCTCGATCGACAGCGTCATGTCCTCGCGCAGGAAGGCCGGCGCCTCGCCCTGCAACGCGAACGTGACCTCGATCGCGCCACGTTGCGGGTCCACCGCCGGCGAGATCGACAAGACCTTGGCGGCAAAGCGCCGTCCCGGATAGGCGTCGGCCAGCACCGATGCCGGCTGGCCGATCGCCAGCTGGTCCAGGAATCGTTCGTCGACCTGCGCGTTGAGCCGGGTCGGACCCGCGAGCGCCAAGGTCAGCAGGGCCTTGCCCGGTTGCACGATCTGACCCGGTTCGACCGCCCGTGCCAGTACGTCGGCGTCGGCGGGCGCGCGCAGGCGCGTCTGCGCCAGCCGGGCCTGGGCGGCCTCGATGCTGGCCTGTGCCAGCGCCAGCTGGGCCTGCGCCTGCGCCACCTCGGTGCCGGCCTCGCCGACCGCCTGCACCTGGGTCCGGGCCGTGGCGAGCTGCGCGGCGGCCACGTCGCGCGCGCGGCGGGCCTCGTCCAGGCGCGATGCACTCAGGAAACCCTGGGCCACCAGCTGCTGCACCCGCGCGAACTCCGATTGCGTCGCGTCCAGCGCCGCCTGCGCCTGCGTCACGGCCGCCTGGGCCGAACCCCGCCCGGTGCTGCGCAAGCCGGCCAGCCGCGCCTGCGCCTGCGCGCGCGAGGCCAGCGCCTGGGCCAGCGTCGCACGCAGCTCGGCCGACTCCAGTTCCACCAGCACGGCGCCTTCGCGCACCGAATCGCCCTCGCGCACCAGGACGTTCTCGACCCGACCCGTCACGGTGCTGCCGACGTCGACGCGCGACAAGGTCTCGACACGGGCGGCAAACTGCAAGGTGCGCACCAGCGGCGCGTGTCGCAGCTCGACCACGTCGACCTCGACCGGGCGCTGCATCCACACCAGGGCAGCCCCCGCGGCCAGCACCAGCACGAGCGCGATCAGCGAAACCCGGAGCCAGCGTTTCACGACACGGCCTCGCCGATCAGGTGCCGAACATGTCGGCACCGCCGGCGCTGCTCGGCGGCGCCACGCCGAGATGGCGATACGCGGCCAGCGTGGCGATACGTCCGCGCGGCGTGCGTTGCAGGAAACCCTGCTGTATCAGGTAGGGCTCGATCACGTCCTCGATCGTCTCGCGTTCCTCGCCGATGCTCGAGGCGATGTTGTCCAGCCCGACCGGCCCGCCGTCGAAACGCAGCACCACGGCCTCGAGCAGCTTGCGGTCCATCACGTCGAAACCCTGCGGGTCGACGTCGAGCATGGCCAGCGCGCGGTTGGCCATGTCCAGCGTGATGGCACCGCTGCCCTTGACCTCGGCGTAGTCGCGCACCCGGCGCAGCAGGCGGTTCGCGATCCGCGGCGTGCCGCGCGAACGCCGCGCGATCTCGAAACCGCCGTCGTCGTCGATCGGCACCTTGAGCAGCCCGGCGCTGCGGTGCACGATCAGCGCCAGCTCGTCGGCGGTATAGAACTCCAGCCGCGCCACGATGCCGAAGCGGTCGCGCAAGGGGTTGGTCAACATGCCGGCACGCGTGGTCGCGCCGACCAGCGTGAACGGCTGCAGGTCGAGCTTGATCGAGCGCGCCGCCGGTCCTTCGCCGATCATGATGTCGATCTTGTAGTCCTCCAGCGCCGGATACAGGATTTCCTCGACCACGGGCGAGAGCCGATGGATCTCGTCGATGAACAGGACGTCGTTTTTCTCGAGGTTGGTCAGCAGTGCGGCCAGGTCCTTGGGTTTCTCGAGCACCGGCCCGCTGGTCTGGCGCAGGTTGACGCCCAGTTCGTGCGCGATGATGTGCGACAAGGTCGTCTTGCCCAGTCCGGGCGGTCCGAACAGCAACACATGGTCCAGCGCCTCGGTGCGCTTGCGCGCGGCGCCGACGAAGATCTCCAGCTGTTCGCGGATCTTGGCCTGCCCGACATAGTCGTCCAGCAGCTTGGGTCGCAGCGCGCGTTCAATGACCTCCTCGTTGGGCGAGGCGGTCGAAGCCGACAACACCCGTCGTACGGGCGCGTCGGAAAAATCGTCGGTCTGGATGGTCACGAGGCACGCGGCGCGTCAGGGCCCGGAAACAGGAACCTCTGACTATACTGCGCGCCCCGCGACCGGCTGCATGGCGGCCGTGCCGCTCAAGTACAGGCCGCTTGTTGCCGATACCCCAACCATGCCGTATTGCTCCCCCTTGCCCGCCGCGCACCGGATGGCGCACCGAAACATCCTGGCGCTGGTGCTGGCCGTCACCGCCATCTTCGCGCCCGCGACCGCCTTGGCGCAGGCGCAGGCCCCGGCCGCACCCACGCCCAAGGAAATCGGCGACCAGGTGCGCCGCGCGCTCGCCGGCGGCGTGGCCAGCGACAAGGAGCTGACGGTCGGCGGCAGCGGCGCCGGCGCAGCCGCAACATCGGCACCGACCTCCAAGCGACCAGCCAATTCGCGCGCCAGCCGCCAGTACATCCGGGCCCGCGCGGCCGAACTGGCCGGACGCCCACCGCCGATGGAAGAGATCGTGGACCCGGCCCGGCCGGTCGGCGAGGCGCACTGGGCCTACCACGGCATCAACGGCCCGCAGGCCTGGGGCATGCTCAAGCCCGAATACGCCACCTGCGCCACTGGCCGGCGCCAGTCGCCGATCAACATCGACGAGTCGATCACGCTGCGCGGCCCGGCCGAGGCGATCCAGTTCGCGTACGGCCCCAGCAACGCGACCATCGTCAACAACGGCCACACGGTGCAGGTCGACATGAACGGCGACAACGGCATCATCGTGCGCGGCACGCGCTTTCACCTGATCCAGATGCATTTCCACCATCCGGCCGAGGAGCAGATCAACTTCCGCACCTACGCCATGGTGGCGCACCTGGTGCACCGCAACCATCTCGGCCAGCTCGCCGTGGTCGCCGTGTTGCTGGAGCCGGGCGAGGCAAATCCGGTCATCAACCACTTGTGGACCTACATGCCGCTGGGCAAGGACGACCGGGTGCCGTTTCCGCGCGGCTCGGTCGACCTGACCGGCCTTCTGCCCAAGGACCCGCTGTATTACCAGTTCATGGGTTCGCTGACGACACCGCCGTGTACCGAAGACGTGTTGTGGATGGTGCTCAAGCAGCCGGTGACGATCAGTCACGAACAGCTGCGGCTGTTCGCCCAGCAGTTCCCCAACAACGCCCGGCCGGTGCAGCCGATCAACGGTCGCGTGGTGCGCGAGGCGCGCTGAACGGATATCTTGCGCCGCCCGGGGCCGAGATCCGGCAAGCAGGGCCCCACGAAACTGTCTCTGCCAGGCCGTAGGGGCCGCCGCGCACGGCCGCTCCGAAGCGGCCGGCCCGCCCCCCAGTGGGGCTGAGGCCCGCGGCTCCAAGCCTGCCTGCGCAGGCTTGGACGGGCCGAAGGGGCGCCTGCCTCTGGCAGCGCCACGACTCGGCCGGTTTACACGCAGTGCGACCGGACAGACAGGGGGCGTCCTTCCCCCAGAGGCCGCCGCGCACGGCCGCTCCGAAGCGGCCGGCCCGCCCCCCAGTGGGGGGTTCGGCCGGTTTACACGCAGTGAAACCGGACAGACGGGGGGCGTCCTTCATCTCATCCGCGCGACAGCGACTTGAGCGCGAGCTTGATGCCTTCGCTCACGCCCACGCCGGCGGGCAGCGACTTGAGCGCCTGCGCCGCCTCCTTGTCGCTGTAGCCCAGCGCCACCAGGGCCTGCAGGATGTCGGCCTGCGCATCGTCACCCGGCGCGGTCGGCGCGCCGATGTCGGCGCCCAGTTTGCCCTTGAGTTCGAGCAGCAGCCGTTCGGCAATCTTCTTGCCGATGCCCGGCACCTTGACCAGCCGGCCCGGCTCCTGGCCGGTCACCGCATGCGCGAGGTCGGACACCGTCATGCCCGACAACACCGCCAGCGCCGTACGCGGGCCGACGCCGGAGATCTTGATCAGCTGGCGGAACGCCTCGCGCTCGGGCGCGCTGCCGAAGCCGTAGAGGATCTGCGCATCCTCGCGCACCACGAAATGGGTCAGCAGGCTGACCGACTCGCCGCGCCCGGGCAGGTTGTAATACGTGCTCATCGGCACGAACACCTCGTAACCCACGCCGCCACACTCCACCAGAACCTGCGGCGGGTTCTTTTCACCCAGGGTGCCGGTCAACTTGCCTATCATCGGGGGTCCTGTCCTTCCCAGTCACGGGCACCACCGCGGTTCCCACGCCGGAATTATCAACGTGATCCTCCGACACATCTTCTCGCCGCCCAACAACACGCGCATGACCAACCTGTGCGGCCCGATGGACGAGCACCTGCGTACCATCGAAACCGCGCTGCAGGTGAAGATCGCGCACCGGCACGAGCAGTTCAAGGTCGATGGCCCGAAGGACCCGGCCCGGCGCGGCATGGAGATGCTGCAGGCGCTCTATGAGATGGCCGACCGCCCGATCGACGCGGCCACGGTGCAGCTGATGCTGGCCGGCGACAGCCGCATGAACGACGCCGAGGCGCCCGGCCTGCAGACCCGGCGCGCCGACCTCAAGCCCCGCACGCCCAACCAGGCTACCTACCTGGACAACATCACCGGCCACGACGTCACCTTCGGCATCGGCCCGGCCGGCACCGGCAAGACCTACCTGGCCGTGGCCTGCGCGGTCGACGCCCTGCAGCGCAGCGCGGTGCAGCGCATCGTGCTGACCCGCCCGGCGGTCGAGGCCGGCGAGCGGCTGGGTTTCCTGCCCGGCGACCTGAACCAGAAGATCGACCCCTACCTGCGCCCGCTGTACGACGCCTTGTACGACCTGATGGGTTTCGACGCGGTGCAAAAGGCGTTCGAGCGCCAGGCGATCGAGATCGCGCCGCTGGCCTTCATGCGCGGGCGCACGCTGAACAACGCTTTCGTGATCCTGGACGAAGCGCAGAACACCACGCCCGAGCAGATGAAGATGTTCCTCACGCGTATCGGCTTCGGCGCCAAGGCCGTGGTCACCGGCGACGTCAGCCAGATCGACCTGCCCAAGTCCCAGCTCAGCGGCCTGATCGATGCCGAACGGGTGCTGCGCCGGGTCAAGGGCATCGCCATCACCCGGCTCACCAGCGCCGACGTGGTGCGCCACCCCCTGGTCGCACGGATCGTCGATGCCTATGACATGCGTCGCGGCGAACGGGACGACGACGTGGCGGCGCCACCACCGACCCGGCCCGCCGCGCGCAAACGCGCGAGCTGAACACAGGGTCGCGCTGCATGTTGCCCCACCTGACCCTGTCGCTGCAGTTCGCGCTCGATACGAACGCGGCCGAACACCGCACCGCGTTGCCGCGCTCCAGGGTCGCGCGCTGGATCCGCCATGCGCTCGAGCGCGACGCGCAGATCACGGTGCGCATCGTCGACGAGGCGGAAGGCCGGGCGCTGAACCGCGACTACCGGCACAAGGACTATGCGACCAACGTGTTGACCTTCGACTACGGCGACGAAGAACCACTGAGCGCCGACCTGGTGCTCTGCGCGCCGGTGGTCGCGCGCGAGGCGGGCGAACAGGGCCGCACGCTGCAGGCCCACTATGCCCACCTGATCGTGCACGGCAGCCTGCATGCGCAAGGCTGGGACCACGAGACCAGTGCCGCCGACGCGACGGCGATGGAGGCGCGCGAGACCCAGGTGCTGGCACGCCTGGGTTTCGACGACCCTTACGCCTGACGGCGGCCCCTGCCGGTCATTCGATGCGTAGCGGTATCGTGATCGGCCCGTCATTGACCAGCGCCACCTGCATCTCGGCGCCGAAGCGGCCGTTCTGCACCACCGGATGCACGGCGCGGGCCTGATCGAGAAAATACTGGTACAGGTGCAGGCCCAGCTCGGGCGGCGCGGCCTTGGTGAAACCGGGGCGATTGCCGCCCGACGTGTCTGCCGCCAGCGTGAACTGGCTCACCACCAGCAGGCCGCCCTGCACGTCCTGCACGCTGCGGTTCATCTTGCCGGCCTCGTCGCCGAAGATGCGCAGCTTCAGGATCTTGGCCAGCATCCTGTCGGCATGGCGTTCGGAGTCTTGCGGCTCCGCACACAACAACACCAGCAGGCCGGCACCGATACGACCAATCACATCGCCTTCGACCGTCACGCTGGCCTGGCTCACACGTTGCAGCAGGGCAATCAAATCAAGTCCTTCTCATCGTCGAAGTGGGCTTCCACGTCGCTGGGCAGCAACTGGATGGTGGCACGCAGCCCGGGCACGGCGCTCATCAAGGCCTGCTCCACGCTCATGCGCAGCGCCGCGGCGCGGCCCAGCGTCCAGTTGGCCGGCATGTGCATGTGCAGGTCGACGAAACGCCGCTGGCCGGAGCGCCGCGTGCTGACATGGTCGAACCGGATCGTGTGGTGGTCGAACTCCTTGAGCGTGGCCTCGATCTGTTGCTGCAGTTCGGGCTCCAGCGCCTCGTCCATCAGGCCCTGCGACGATCGCCACACCAGGTGGAAACCCTCGCGCAGGATGTTGATCGCGACGCCGATGGCCACCAGCGGGTCGAGCCACAACCAGTTCGTGACACCGACCAGGCCGATGCCGACGACCACGCCGGCCGAGGTCCAGACGTCGGTCATCAGGTGCCTGCCATCGGCCTCCAGCGCAATCGACCGGTGCTTGCGCGCGGCGTCGAACATGACCCAGGCCAGAAGGCCATTGAAGAGCGAGCTGACGATGGACAGCGCCAGGCCCCAGCCAATCGCGGTCAGCGGCTGCGGATCGAAAAAGCGGTGAATCGCGGCCCAGATGATGCCGGCGGCCGCGCCGATGATCAGCAACCCCTCGAATCCGGAAGAGAAATATTCCGCCTTGTGGTGTCCGTACGGGTGGTCGTCGTCGGCCGGGCGCCTGGCGATGGTCACCATCGTCAGCGCGAACAAGGCGCTGGCCAGGTTGACGAACGACTCCATGGCATCGGACAGCAGGCCGACCGAATCGGTCACATGCCAGGCCAGCGTCTTGAGCACGATCGTCACCAACGCGACCACGACCGAGACGCGCAACAGGCGCTCGGGAGTCAGGAAGTCGCTGGACGGCATTCGCATGCGGCCATTGTCGGCCATGGTGGCTCCAGTTCGCGCCGGCATCGCCGATATGTAAAGGATCAGCAAGCACCGGCCACGCCGGGCGACTGCACCCCGATAATCGCCGCTGGCACGGTCCGTGGCGCGGCGCTCGAACGCATGCCACGGCGCCCGCCGGGAGAATCGCGACACACATGGCCTGGCTGGAGAATCGATGGCGCTCGGAATGGGGTCTGGCCCTGGGCGTGCTGGTGCTGGGCGTTGCCATATCGGGCGCCGGCGCCTACCGGCTGCACCGCGAGATCGACACCCGCGCGCACGAGGAGTTCGAGCGCGCCGCGAACCGGGTGGTCGAAGCCATCACGCTGCGGTTCGGACTCACGATCTACGGACTCAACGGCGCCAAGGGCATGTATGCGGCGAACGACCGTATCGACCGTGGCCAGTTCCGTGCCTATGTCGAGTCCCGCAACCTCAGGACGGAGTTTCCGGGTGTTCGCGGCTTCGGCCTGATCGAGCGCGTGCCGCGCCCTGAAATGGACGGCTTCATCGCGCGCGAGCGGGCAGACGACGCACCGGGCTTCGGCCTTCGTCAACTGGTCGAGAAGGGCCACGACGACCTCTACGTCATCCGCTTCATCGAACCCGCCAGGCCCAATGCGGGTGCGCTGGGCCTGGACATCGGCTCCGAGCCGGTGCGCCGGCGTGGCGCCGAACGGGCCATCGAAACCGGTCAGCCGACACTGTCGGGACACATCGTGCTGGTCCAGGACAACAAGCAGTCGTCGGGTGCGCTGCTGTACGTGCCCCTGTTCCGCAACGGGACCAGTCCCTCGACGCCGGACGAACGCAGGCAGGCGCTGCTGGGCCTGCTGTATGCGCCGATCGTGCTGTCGGAGTTGCTCGACGGCATCCACGATGTGCAGGCCGGTCGCCTGGAGTTCGATCTGTTCGACACTGCCAGCATGGACGCGCCCGTCTATGAGGGACGGCTCGACTCGGCACAGGCAACAGCGAGTGCCCAGGCGTCCCGTTTCGACACGACCCGCACGATGACGATCTCGCACCGCGACATGACGCTGCGCATGCGCGGCACGCCGGCGTTCGACGCCGATATCGACCAGTTGCCGTCATGGCTGCTGTTGCTCGGCGGCTCGCTGGTCAGCGCCTTGTTGTCGCTGCTGGTGTGGCAGCAGGCCTCGGGACGCCGCCGGGCCGAGACCCTGGCGCACGGCATGACCCGGGACCTGGACCGGCTGGCCCAGGTGGTGCGGCACACATCGAACGCGGTCAGCATCCTGGACGTGGAACAGAAGATCATCTGGATCAACGAGGGATTCACGCGCACCACCGGATACGAGGCATCCGAGGTATTGGGCCAGCGACCGGGCGACCTGCTGTGGAGGGGCAGCATGGCGGCGCACGCGCGCAAGCAATTGGCAGAATCGGTGCGCGACGGCGTGGGCTGCCGGGTCGAGATGCGCAACCGCGGCAAGGATGGCCGCGAATACTGGGTCGACACCGAATTGCGGCCCTTGCGCGATGCCCAGGGCAAGCTGACGGGGTTCATGGAGATCGGCAACGACGTCACCGAACAGCGGCTGGCACAACAGCAACTGCAGGCGGTCGTGCGCGACAACCAGGCCTTGCTCAACATGCTCGACATGCATGCCATCGTGTCCGAGGCCGACGCGGATGGACGCATCTCCGCGGTGAACGACGCGTTTTGCGCCATCACGGGTTACCGCCGCGACGAATTGCTGGGGCAAAACCACCGCATCCTGGGTTCCGGCATCCACGACGATGCGTTCTGGAAGAACATGTGGGACGCCATCTCGAACGGCACGCCATGGCGCGCCGAAGTGTGCAACCAGGCCAAGGACGGCAGCCGGCATTGGCTCCTGACCTTCATCACGCCGTTCAGCCGGGCCGATGGAACCATCGAGAAATACATCTCGATGCGCATCGACATCACGGCCAGCAAGTTGGCCGAGCAGGAACTGGCGCGCGAACGCAGCACGCTGGCCAACATCATCGAGGGCACCAACGCGGGGACCTGGGAGTGGAACATGGCCACCGGACAGATGCGGATCAATGCGCGCAGCGCCGCCATTGCCGGTTACGCGCCCGACGAGATGGACTTCACCCGGATCGCGACCTGGCATGGCCTGGTGCATCCGGACGACCGCGCGCGCGCCGTGGTCCTGCTGCACCAGCATTTCACCGGGCAGACGGCAGGATACGAGTGCGAAAGCCGCATCCGCCACAAGGATGGTTACTGGGTCTGGGTGCTGGAGCGCGGCCGACTGCTCGAGCGTTCCGCCGACGGCAGCCCATTGGCGGTGGCCGGCATCCACCTGGACATCAGCCAGCGCAAGCAGGCCGAGCTGGCGCTGCGCGAGAACGAAAGCCTGATGCGCCTGGTCATCGAGAACATGGGCGGGCGGTTGGCCTATTTCGACCGCCACCAGCGGCTGAAATTCGCCAACCAGGCAACCTACGACTTTTTCGGCGGCTCCGCGCAAGACCGGATCGGATGCAGCTTCGCGGAGCTGCTGGGACCGGAGCGGCTGGCCCGGATGGGGCCGCACGTCGCCGAGGCGCTGAAGGGCCGCGTGCAGAGCTACGAAAGCGAGACGCAACAGCCAGATGGGCAGGCAGCCCATTCCATGGTGCATCTGGTGCCGGACCTGCGCGATGGCGTGGTCCATGGGTTCGTTGCGTTGGCCGTCGACGTGACCCTGGCCAAACGCGCCGAGGCGGAAGTGCGCCGGGCCGATCGGCTGATGCGACTGGCCATCGAGGCCATCGATGCGGCCGTCGTCCTGTACGACCCCGACGACCGGCTGGTTTTCTGCAACGACAAATACCGGGAGTGGCATGGTGCCCTTGCGAACCGGGTGGTTCCCGGCGTCCGGTTCGAGGAACTGCTGCGCCTGGCGGTGCAGCACGGCCAATTCCCGCAGGCGACGGGCCGCGAGGACGCGTGGGTGGCCGAACGGCTGGCCGTGCACCGACAGGACCACTCCGAGCAGGTGCAGGTCACGCACGATGGACGCAGCCTGCGCGTCGTGGAGCGCCGCATGCCCGACGGCCATACGGTGGGTTTTCGCATCGACATCACCGAACAGGTCAACGCCGCCGAGGCAGCCCAGGCAGGCTCGCGCGCCAAGAGCCAGTTCCTGGCCAACATGAGCCACGAGATTCGCACCCCGATGAACGCCGTCCTGGGACTGTTGACCCTGTTGCGCCGGACGCAGCTGGACGAACGGCAGGCCGACTATGCGCGCAAGACCGAGACGGCGGCGCGCTCGCTGCTGGACCTGCTCAACGACATTCTCGACATCTCCAAGGTGGAGTCCGGCAAGCTGACGCTCGAAACGCGGGTCTTCCAGATCGACCAGTTGATGCACGACCTGTCCGTCGTCCTGGCCGCCAACCTGGGCCGCAAGCCGGTCGAACTGCTGTTCGACATCGACGCCGCGCTGCCGCCCCATGTCGAAGGCGACATGTTGCGCCTGCAGCAGGTGCTGATCAACCTGGGCGGCAATGCGATCAAGTTCACCGAACGGGGCGAGGTCGTCGTGTCGGTCAAGGTCGTGTCACGCGACGCCGACGCGGTCACGCTGGCGTTCGCCGTGCGTGATTCGGGCATCGGCGTGGCAGCCGAACTGCACGAACATATCTTCAGCGGCTTTTCCCAGGCCGAGGCATCCACGACACGCCGATTCGGCGGCACCGGACTGGGACTGGCCATCAGCAGCCGCCTGGTCACGATGATGGGCGGAGAACTCGCGCTCGACAGCGCGCCGAACCAGGGCAGCCGCTTCTTCTTCACCATCACCTTGCCGGTACCGGCCCAGGCGCCGGCCGGCAACCCGCTGGCGGCGCCACGCGCCACGCGCAGGCTGGCCGGCATGCACCTGCTGGTCGCGGAGGACAATCCCACCAACCAGATGGTGGCACGCGAACTGCTCGAGGACGAAGGCGCGCGGGTGGAGATCGTCAGCGATGGCGCGGCGGCGGTGCGGGCCGTGGCCGGCGCCCGAGCGGCATTCGACGCGGTGCTGATGGACCTGCAGATGCCGGTGATGGACGGGCTCACCGCGACCAGCCGCATCCGCGACACGCTCGGACTCGTATCGCTGCCCATCATCGCGATGACGGCCAATGCCATGGCCACCGATCGCGAAGTCTGCCTGGCGGCCGGCATGGACGAGCATGTCGGCAAACCCTTCGACATCGACCATCTGGTGCAGGTGCTGCTGCAGCACGGTGGACGCGCGCAATCGGCAGAACCGCCCCGGAAACAGCAGCCGGACAGCACGCCCACGCTGCCGCGCGCGATCGCCGAGGCCGCGGCGCAGGCCGGCATCGACGCCCAAGCCGCGTTGCGGCGCCTGGCGGGCAACCTGCGCCTGTACCACCAGTTGCTCGGCGGCATCGAGGCGGACCTGCTCGCCGCCCCCGACCGCCTGCGGGCGGCGGCCGACACTGCCAATGCGGACGGCTTGCGCAAGCAATTGCATGCGCTGCGGGGCGCGATTGCGACGATGGGCGCCCATCGGCTCGCCGCCACGTTGGCCGACTGCGAACAACAACTGGGCGATGCGTGCGCTCCCGAGGTGATGGCCCGGACCATCGCCCCTGCGCTGCAGGCCATCGCGGGCAGCCTGGACGGTTTGCGAACCTTGCGCGACGCCATGGCGCGCGAAGTACCGGCGCCCGTGCCCGATGACGAAAACGCCGACGACCCGACGCAACTGCGCCAGTTGCACCAGGAACTGGCCACCCAGCTGCAACGATCGGACATGGCGGCGACCGATACGATGGCCGCCATCATGCGCCTGCGCCTGGACACCGAAACCCTGACCCGACTGCAGCCGCTGGAATCGGCGGTCCATGCACTCGACTTCGATGCCGCGCTGCGCCTGTGCCAGGCGTGGCTGGATCAACCGAAACCATGACGCCAAGCCTGCCTGCGAACCTGCCGCCCTTGCCGGGTGCCGACCATGCCCGCGACCGGCGCCTGCCCGTGCTGCTGATCGTCGACGACCAGAGCGCCAACATCCAGACCCTGTACCGGGCGTTCAGCCAGGATCACCAGGTGCTGATGGCCCTCAATGCAAGGGCTGCGCTGGAGGTATGCGAGAAGCAACCGCCCGACCTGATCCTGCTCGACATCATGATGCCGGACATCGATGGCTTCGCGTTGTGCGAAGCCCTCAAGGCCGACGCATTGACGCGGGACATCCCGGTGATCTTCGTCACGGCCCGGAACGACGAGGCCGCCGAGACCCGGGGCCTGGAAGCCGGAGCCGTCGACTTCATCTCCAAGCCGATCAATCCGGCGATCGTGCGCGCCCGGGTCAAGACGCACCTGACGCTCAAGGCGCAGTCGGACCTGCTGCGCCAATGGGTGTATGTCGACGGGCTCACCGGCGTGGCCAATCGGCGCCATTTCGACGAGCGACTGGCGCAGGAGTGGAGCCGGGCCTTGCGCCAGGGCACGCCGTTGAGCGTGGTGCTGCTCGACGTCGACCACTTCAAGCGCTACAACGACCGGTATGGGCACCTGTCGGGAGACGAATGCCTGCACACAATCGGACAGTCCTTGCTGAAGAACATCCGGCGACCGGCCGACCTGGCCGCCCGTTATGGCGGCGAGGAGTTCGCCTGCATCTTGCCGGACACCGATCTCGATGGAGCGATGCACTGCGCGCGCCAACTGGGCGAGGCCATCCGCGCGCTGGCATTGCCACACGCGGACGCAGGCGACACACAGATCGTCACGGTCAGCCTGGGTGTGTGCAGCACCCGACCATCGGCCGGCAAGGGCGATGCCAGCGACCTGGTGCAGGCGGCGGACCAGCAGTTGTATACCGCCAAGGCGCAAGGCCGAGACCGTGCCTGCGGCCAGTTGCTCGACTGACGGCCCGGCTGGCCTGCGGGCCGACCGATCGACGCATCACCACGCCGGCCGTTTCGGTGCGCGCGCGGCTCAGGCCAGGGTCACCCGCACGAACTTGCGTTTGCCGACCTGCACCACGTAGGTTCCGACTCCGAGCTTGAGCCCCTTGTCGCTGATGGGCTGCGAGTCCACCCGCACCCCCCCGCCGTCGATCAGCCGGTTGCCTTCGCCGCTCGATGCCGTCAGGCCAGCCAGCTTGAGCAGCTTGCCGATCGCCACCGGCGCGCCGTCCTCGAGCGGCAGGCTCAGCTTGAGGATGTCGTCGGGAATGCCGCCCTGCGCGCGATTCGCGAAGTCGCGTTCGGCCGCATCGGCCGCGGCCGCCGAGTGGAACCGCGTCGTGATCTCGCGTGCCAGCGCCACCTTGGCATCCTTCGGATTGCGGCCCGCATCGACCTCGGCCTTGAGCGCGGCGATCTCGGCCTCGGTGCGGAAGCTCAGCAGCGTGTACCAGCGCCACATCAGCACGTCGGAGATGCTCAGCACCTTGGCGAACATGGTGTTGGCCTCTTCGGTGATGCCGATGTAGTTGTTCTTGCTCTTGGACATCTTGTCCACGCCGTCCAGGCCTTCGAGCAAGGGCATGGTCAGGATGCACTGCGGCTCCTGGCCGTATTCGGACTGCAGGTGGCGCCCCACCAGCAGGTTGAATTTCTGGTCGGTGCCGCCGAGTTCCAGGTCGGACTTGAGCGCCACGCTGTCGTAGCCCTGCATCAGCGGATAGAGGAACTCGTGCACGCTGATCGAGCGCCCGTCCTTGAAGCGCTTGGCGAAGTCGTCGCGCTCCATCATGCGCGCCACCGTGTAACGGGCAGCCAGTTCGATCATGCCGCGCGCACCCAGCGGATCGCTCCATTCGCTGTTGTAACGAATCTCGGTGCGTGCGGGATCGAGCACCATCGAGGCCTGCTGGTAATAGGTCTGCGCATTGGCCTCGATCTGCTCGCGGGTCAGCGGCGGCCGGGTCGTGTTGCGGCCCGACGGGTCGCCGATCATGCTGGTGAAGTCGCCGATCAGGAAGATCACGGTATGGCCGAGATCCTGCAACTGGCGCATCTTGTTGAGCACCACGGTGTGGCCGATGTGGATGTCGGGCGCCGTCGGATCCAGCCCGAGCTTGATGCGCAGCGGCGTGCCGGTGGCCTGCGAGCGCGCCAGCTTGCGCACCCAGTCGTCCTGGGGAATCAACTCGTCGCAGCCACGCAGGCTGACGGCAAGCGCTGCGCGGACCTCATCGGTCACCGGAAAGTCGGGCTGGGTGGTTACGTTCATGTCGCTTTTTGACTTGCACTTCAAAGGTGCGCCGATACAATACCGGCTTATTCTGGCGCTCGATTCTATGTCGCACCAGGAACACAATACAGCAGTGGTGCCTGGTCGTCGCTGACAACACGATACGTTGGGAATCCCGAATTGACTCACGGACCTCTTGCCGTAGCGGGCGCCATCTGCTCCGCTGCAGGCCGCGCAATAGCGCAACACCCTCGGCGCCTGACGGCGGTCGTCGCAGCCATGTTGCTCGGGGCCGGCTCCTTGTCCATCGCGTCGCTGGCGCCGGACGCCTCCGAACTTGAAGTCTCCCAGGTCACCGAATCGGTCGAGTCGCTGCCGCTGCAGTCCCAGATCGAAGAGCTGGCCGAACATACGCTGCGCCTGTACCGCTCCGACCTGACCCGCTCCAGCGACAGCGCCGACAGCCTGCTCAAGCGCCTGGGCATCACCGATCCGGAGGCTGCCGCGCATCTGCGCAAGGACACCATGGCACGCCAGGCCCTGCTGGGCCGGGCCGGGCGCAACGTGCGGGTCGAGGCGACCGACGACAACCGCTTGCTGCGCCTGACGGCGCGCTGGGCTCCAAACGACGACGGCACGTTCAAGCGGCTGGTGGTCGAGAAGACCGACAACGGCTTCATCTCCAGCACCGAGACCGCGCCGCTGGTCGCCTCTTCACGCCTGGTCAGCGGCGTCATCCAGTCCTCGTTGTTCGCCGCCACGGACGAATCCCGCATCCCCGACTCCATCGCCATCCAGGTGGCCGAGATCTTCTCCGGCGACATCGACTTCCACCGTGCCTTGCGCAAGGGCGACCGCTTCTCCATCGTCTACGAAACACTCGAAGGCGACGGCGAGCCGCTGCGCAGCGGTCGCGTGCTGAGCACCGAGTTCGTCAACAACGGCAAGACGCTGCAGGCCATGTGGTTCAAGGAGCCCGATCTCAAGGGCGGCTACTACACGCTCGACGGCCAGAGCATGCGGCGCAGCTTCCTGGCCTCGCCGATGGAATTCTCCCGTGTCTCGAGCGGCTTCAAGATGCGCTTCCACCCGATCAAGAAGGAATGGCGCCGGCATCTGGGCGTCGACTACGCGTCGCCCACCGGCACGCCGATCCGCACCGTCGGCGATGGCGTGGTCGAGTTCGCCGGCTGGCAGAACGGTTACGGCAATGTCGTCCATGTGGCCCACCGCAACCAGAACACGACGGTCTACGCGCACATGAGCCGCATCTTCGTCAAGCGCGGCCAGCGGGTCGAACAAGGCCAGAAGATCGGCGCCGTCGGCGCAACCGGCTGGGCAACGGGGCCCCATCTGCATTTCGAGTTCCGGGTCAAGGGCGTCCATGTCGATCCGCTGACCATCGCCCAGAACAGCGAAGCCATTCCCGTATCGCCCGGTGCCAAGGCTGCATTCAGCCGCGAAGCGTCGATGGCCCGGGTGCAGCTGGCGGCGGCCGCAACCATCGGCCAGGTCAGCATCGAATAATCGGCCCCGAGCCGGCCCCGCATGGGCAAACCCCTGTTCATCGGCCTGATGTCGGGCACCTCGCTCGACGGCGTCGATGGCGTGCTGGTCCATTTTTCCGGCGGTAGACCTGAGGTGCTGCGACACGGCTACGCGCCGTTCGATGCCGCATTCGCCGGCGACCTGCTCTCGCTCAACAGCCCCGGCGACAATGAAATCCACCGTGCTGCGCTGGCCGCCAACACCTTGGCGCGTTCCTATGCCCAGGTGGTGCGCGACCTGCTGGCGGCTGCGGATGTACCGGCGCAAGACATCACCGCCATCGGCGCACACGGACAGACGGTACGCCACCGCCCGCAGGAGTTCGACGGCACCGGGTATACGGTGCAGATCAACAACCCGGCCCTGCTGGCCGAGCTGACCGGCATCGACGTGGTTGCCGACTTCCGCAGCCGTGACCTCGCGGCCGGCGGCCAGGGCGCCCCATTGGTGCCGGCCTTTCATCGCGAGGTGTTCGGCCGCTTGTCGCGCCACGCCTGCATCCTCAATATTGGCGGCATCTCGAACCTGACGGTGTTGCCGGTGTCCGACGGCGACGGCGCACCGGCACCGCTGCTGGGTTTCGATTGCGGCCCGGGCAATGCGCTGATGGACTTCTGGTGCCAGCGCCATACCGGGCAAGCCTTCGACCGCGACGGCGCCTGGGCGGACAGCGGCGCGGTGCATGCGCCCCTGCTCGATCGGCTCATGGCCGAACCGTACCTGGCCAAGGCCCCGCCCAAGAGCACCGGACGCGACCTGTTCAACCCCGACTGGTTGACGGCGCAACTGGCCGGCCATGCCGATCTGGCGCCGGCCGATGTCCAGGCCACCCTGTGCGAGTTCTCGGCCCGGTCCATCGCCGACGAGATGGTGCGCCATGCGCCGCAGGCCGATCTGCTGGTGGTGTGCGGGGGCGGCGCCTTGAATCCGCGCCTGATGCGGCGCCTGCAACACTCCCTGCCCGCGACCCGCGTGCAGTCGTCGGCCGAGCACGGGCTGCCACCGCTGCAGGTCGAGGCCACGGCCTTCGCGTGGCTGGCATACAAGGCCGTGTTGCGGGAAACCGGCAGCTTGAGAAGCGTCACGGGCGCCCGAGGCGCCCGTGTGTTGGGGGCGATCTACCCCCGCTGACGCACGCCGCAGGGGGCGTGCGGGACCGGGGTTTGGATCAGGTCGAGAAACTCGAACCGCAACCGCAGGTGGTGGTGGCGTTCGGGTTCTTGATGACGAACTGGGCGCCCTGCAGGTCTTCCTTGTAGTCGATCTCGGCGCCGACCAGGTACTGGTAACTCATGGCGTCGATCAGCAGCGACACGCCGTTCTTGGTCATGGTCGTGTCGTCTTCGTTGGTGACCTCGTCGAAGGTGAAGCCATACTGGAAGCCGGAACAACCGCCACCTTGCACGAACACGCGCAGTTTGAGGTCGGGGTTGCCCTCTTCGGCAATCAGGTCCGCCACCTTGGCCGCCGCGCTGTCGGTGAACAGGATGGGCTCGGGCATTTCGGTCGGCAGGGATTCGGCTACGGCGCTCATGGGCAACTCCGGTTAAATGAGAAAACTGCCTGAATGCTAACGCAATGCCGCCGGATGGCGGGGCTTACTTGTTGTTTGCCGCCAATTTCAGTGTGGGCTTTGCCTCGTCGGCACCGATGGGATGCATCTGGCCGGCGATCGTCGCGCCCTGGTGCATTTCCAGTGCCCGGTAAAACACGTCACCCTCGATGCGGGCCTTGGGCTGCAATTCCAGCATCAGGTTGGCATGCACCGGGCCGTTGACATGGCCGCTGATGATGATGTGATCGGCATGGATGGCGCCGGTCACGGAGGCCGACTCGGAGATCACCAGGATGCTGGACTGGCCTTCGTGCGCATGAATGTCACCGACCACGGCGCCATCGATGCGCAGGCCGTCCCGGAACGTGAAGTTGCCGGCGATCTCGCTGCCGTGGGCGATCAGGCTCTTGATCGGGGGTTGCTTGCGCTTGTTGAACATGGTGTTGACTCCTCGTGTTGCTTGCCTGTTGTTGTTACAGCTTGACGGTTTCCGTCGCCTTGACCTTCGAGCCGTCCATGACCCGCACCGACACCGACTTGACCACCACCTGAGCGGGCAGATCCAGGAAACCCTGGAACCGGCCGAACTGGGTAAAGCGGATGTCGACTTCTTTTTCTGGATCGGCCATCTGCCAGGGCTTGCCCCCCAGCAGGCCGGTCAGCTTGAACTCCAGCGTGCCGTTGAACTCCGCCTTGGTCTTTTGCGGCTGAATCCCCCCGCCATTTCAGACGCCCGTCCTCGCCCAGCTCGGCCTGCAGGCCCCGCACGGCAATACTTTCGACACCCGACATCGGGATCAGCTTTTCGAAGAAACCCAGGTCGTCGCGCAGGCTCAGGATCTCCTGCTCGAGTTGCCGGTTCTGGGCAATGAGCTGCTCCTGCGCGGCGCGGCCGGCCGTCAGCAGGGTCTGCGAGGTGTTGGCAATCGAACGGGCCTCGTCGCGCTCGCGTTGCGCCTGTTCCAGCGCGACGCGCAGGCTGGCCGTCTGCTCGTCGGACGGGCCGTTCACGCCGGCAATCTCCTTGCCGAACTCGAAGGCCCACAGGGCGATGGCCGCGCAAAACCCGAACACCACGGCCAGCACCGCCCAGCGAAACGGCCAAGGCAAGGCACTGCGCACCGCCATGCGGGGGGCGCTGACAGTCAGGCGGCGGCGCAGCAGGCGAAATCGCATCGGTCTGGTTGGTCAGAATGCAAAAAACCGTCGCGAGGACGGTTTGCGGGATCGGGCCGCACACAGTCTGCGGCCAACACCTGCCACTGCGACTGCACCCCCAACCCCGACCAGGGTGGTTTTCCCGGGAAGGAGCTGCGTTGTGCCATCGCGGCAGGCCGGATCAGCGCTTGGAGAACTGCTTGCGGCGGCGTGCGGAGTGCAGGCCGACCTTCTTGCGTTCCACTTCGCGCGCGTCGCGGGTGACGAAGCCAGCCTTGGACAGCTCGCTCTTGAGGGTCTCGTCGTAGTCGATCAGGGCGCGGGTGATGCCGTGGCGGGTTGCGCCAGCCTGACCGGATTCGCCGCCGCCGGCCACGTTGACCATGATGTCGAAGGTTTCGACATGGTTGGTCAGGTGCAGCGGCTGCTTGCAGATCATGATCGAGGTTTCGCGGCCGAAGAACTCCTGGATGTCCTTGCCGTTGACCGTGATCTTGCCGGTGCCTTTTTTCAGAAACACGCGCGCGACGCTGGATTTGCGACGGCCCGTGCCATTGTTCCATTCACCAATCATTCTCAAGGCTCCTTAAATTTCCAACGCTTTGGGCTGCTGGGCGGTGTGCGGGTGCTCTGCACCACCGTACACCTTGAGCTTCTTGATCATGGCGTAGCCGAGCGGACCCTTGGGCAACATGCCCTTGACGGCCTTCTCGAGCGCGCGGCCCGGAAAACGGGACTGCATGTCGCGGAAGTTGACGGACGAGATGCCACCGGGGTAGCCGGAATGGCTGTAGTAGATCTTGTCGAGCGGCTTGGCGCCGGTGACGCGCAGCTTGGCTGCGTTGATGATGACGATGTAGTCACCGGTATCGACGTGAGGCGTATAAATGGCCTTGTGTTTGCCGCGCAAACGGAGAGCAACTTCGCTGGCTACTCGTCCGAGGACCTTGTCGGTCGCGTCAATCACAAACCACTCGTGCGTCACGTCAGCGGGTTTTGCGCTGAACGTTTTCATGAGTTACTCTTTACAGTTGGTTTGTCGAAGCTACTGTCGCGTAGCCACTGGCGGTGATTCTTTTCTACGGTCGGAATCTCCTCTGGTGGGAGTCTCTTAGGTAGGGTTTCACGGCTCCTAGGCAACAGATCGCCCGAGGGACCATGACTTCGCCGCGGAAGCACGCAAGCGCTGCGAAGCCCGCCATTATATAAAGGCAAACGCCCGCGCGGGTTACTATTCACGCATGTTCAGCTACCGACACGCCTTTCACGCCGGAAATCACGCCGACGTGCTCAAACACACGGTGCTGATTGCCGTCCTGCGGCACATGACCCAGAAGGACGCGCCGATGGCGGTGTTCGACACCCACGCCGGCGCCGGGCTCTACCGCCTGGACGGCGACTATGCCAAGACCAGCGGCGAGGCAGGACAAGGCTTCATGCGGCTGGCGAACCCGGATGCCGGCGCCGCGGCGACAACCCCGACCAAGGCCACCAAGACCCCCGGCCCGGCGTCGGCCGAGCTCGCCCCCGTGCTGCAGGACTACCTCGACCTGGTACGTGGCTTCAATGCCAAGGGCAGCCTGAAGGTCTACCCCGGTTCGCCGTTCATCATCCAGCAACTGTTGCGCGAACGCGACAAACTGAAGCTGTTCGAGCTGCATCCAACCGATGCCAAGACCTTGTCCGCCAACGTCGCACAGCTGGAAGCCGGCCGGCAGGTCACCGTGCTGCGCGAAGACGGCTTCGAGGCGCTGAAGAAATTCCTGCCGCCACCCCAGCGCCGTGCCTTGGTGCTGTGCGACCCGAGTTACGAGATCAAGGTCGACTACCAGCGGGTCAGCGCCACGATGGCCGACGCACTGGCCCGATTCGCCACCGGCACCTACGCCGTCTGGTACCCGATCATCCCCCGGCCCGAGGCCCACGACCTGCCCCGCAAGCTCAAGACACTGGCCAACAAGGCCGGCAAACCCTGGCTCAACGCCGCCCTGACCGTCAAGTCCAGCAAGATCCTGACCAGCGCGACCGGCGAGGAAACCCGCCCGGGGCTGCCGGCCAGCGGCATGTTCGTCATCAACCCGCCCCATACGCTCAAGGCGGCGCTGCAGGCGGCGCTGCCACAGATGGTCGCCTTGCTGGGGCAGGACCGGCATGCGCAGTTTGCAATGGAATCGGGCGGTTGACGCTTCCTGCAATACGCGGCCGGAAAGAGGCACGGGCCAGAGAACATGTAACGAGGAGTGAAAGCATCGCCTGCCGGTAAAACTTCACACCTTCATGCGAGGCTGTGCCTAGACTAGTCCGAACGGGCTATAGGTTGGTTGGTTGCAGCGCAACATAATCGATCCCAGTCTCGCTGGCGGTCTTGTCCCGTTAACGTCCAATTGCATCCACTCAGGGGAAAACAATGAAATCGATCACCTTCACCAAACGCGCAGTTGCTCTGGCCGTCTTGGCCGGAGCCGGCTTTGGCGCCCACGCTGCCGACTACGCTCTGGGTGTCATCAGCGCGTCCGGCGCACCGACCTCGTTCAATGCGTTTCATGCCGGCGCAGGCTTGACGTCCTTCGACGACAACTTCACGTTCACGTTGGCCACCGCGGGTTTGACGGGCGGTAGCGTGATCGACTTCTCCATTCCCGGCATCACCGGTGCCTCGTTCACTGGCGCTACCTTGTATGCAGGCACCCCGGGTGCGGCGACCGCCACCTATGCCGTCGCCACCGGCACGGCCAGCAGCATGGCCTTCTCCAGCGTGCTGACCCCGGCGGGCAGCTACTTCTTCAACGTGACTGGCTTTGTGACCCCTGGCGTCAGCCTGGGTGCCGCCTACAGCGGCGCGCTGAGCGTCGCGGCTGCCCCAATCCCCGAACCCGAGAGCTACGCCATGCTGCTGGCCGGCCTGGGTGTGATGGGTGCCATCGCCGTACGCCGCAACAAGGCGAAGAAGCAGGACTGATCGCCACCGGGGCAACAAGCCTCCGAAAAAAGGGATTGCCATGCAATCCCTTTTTTATTGCCGCTCGGGCTGTGTGAAGTAAGTCACGCTTTGACCAGCCGATGCCGCCACCGCCGTCGGGTATTGCATACGCGTCATGCTTGCTCCATAAAATGGTTTGCAGAGCCTGCATTCGCCTGCCTCCGCGTCGTCGCCGCATGCTGACCTGTTCACCTGCGGCAAGTCGCCGACAAACGGAGGCATCAGTTGTGCCGAGCCCAACCCAGCGCCCTCCACCCGAACCGATGACGTTCCTGCCTACGTTGACCGCTGATGAATTGCACCACTACCACCGCGTCGTGACGCAGTCGGTGGACGTGCGCACGCATTTCGACATGCTGGCCTGGTTGCAGGGCGACATGCAGCGCTACCTGCCGCACGACATCATGATCGCCTCCTGGGGCAACTTCACGCAGGGCGCGCTGCAGCACGACGTCATTTCGACCCTCGCCGGCGTACGTTCCCACGATTCCGACGTGCAGACCATCACGCCACTGATGTGCAAGCTGCACGCGCGCTGGACCGAATTCGGCCGAAAGCCGTTCTCGCTGAACACCAACCAGACCGGCTTCCTGCTCGGCGACAGCGATCTGAAACATGCCGTGGGCGACGCACTGCAGACCATGCGCAGCGCCATCGTGCACGGCATCGTCGACGAACGCGGCAGCCACCACTGCCTGTATGTCGGCTTCAGCACCCGCGCGGCCTTCAGCGCGGTGGAGCGCAGTGCCATCGCCGTCGTGCTGCCCTATATCGACCCCGCACTGCGCCAGGTCACCCACCTGCCGCACCAGAACCAGCACCGGCGCCGCTCGGCCGACCTGGCCACGCCCATCGCGCAGCCCGACTACAACCTGACCGAACGCGAATCCGAGGTACTGCACTGGGTTGCCCGCGGAAAGACCAACCCGGAGATCGCGATGATCCTCGACATCAGCGCGTTCACGGTCAAGAATCACATGCAACGCGTATTCAAGAAACTCGACGTGACCAACCGCGCCCAGGCTGTCAGCAAATACCGGCCGTCTGCCAGCAATGTCCAAATCTGAAGCCGCCTTGCCCTCCGCCTCGAACCTGATCAAGCGCTCATCCCAGGCCCCGATCAGCCGCGACAACATCCTGGGCACGATCGAATCGCTGATCGGCCCCAGCGCGCTGGTGTTCTCGTTGTGGGCCATTGCGCTGTACGAGTTCGACGGCCACCTGCCGCCGCCGGTGCTGATTCTCTCGGTGCTGGTGTTCGCCCTGACCTTCCCGGGCCAGTCGCACGTGCAGTCGACCATCGGCCGCGTGGTGCTCGACATCGTGCTCAACTGGCTCTGGGTGGCCGGCCTGATGTTCGCCATGGGCGTGGCCACCGGCTACATCCGGGAATTCACCCAAGCCATGCTCGTGACCTGGCTGTGGGCGGCCCCCGCGGCCGAATTCGGCATGCACCTGCTGCTGCGCTCGATTGCCCCGCTGGTGATCAAGCTGCAAGGCCCCAACCAGCGGGCCATCATCGTCGGCATGAACGAACAAGGCGCGGCACTGGCCGCCCGCATCCGCGAGGCGCCGTATTCGCGCATCGACCTGGTCGGCTTCATCGACAGCCGCGAGGTCAGCCGGCTCGGGCCCATGGGCGAGAACCGGCTGCTGGGCAAGCTCGACGACCTGGCCGCCATTGCCAAGGACAAACATGTGCAGCTGATCTACCTGTCGCTGCCCATGGCCTCGCAGCCGCGCATCCTGCAGGTGCTCGACGACCTCAAGGACACCACGGCATCCATCTACTTCGTGCCCGACATGTTCTTCACCGACCTGATCCAGGGCCATAGCGGCACGGTGTTCGGCATGCCGGTCATCTCCGTCTGCGAAACACCGTTCCGCGGCGCCGACGGGCTGGTCAAGCGTGCCAGCGACATCGTGCTGGCCACGCTGATCCTGCTGCTGATCGCGCCGATCCTGCTGGCCATCGCGCTGGCGGTCAAGCTGACATCGCCCGGGCCGGTCATCTTCAAGCAGCGTCGCTACGGCCTGGACGGCGAGGAAATCGTGGTCTACAAGTTCCGCTCGATGACCGTCACCGAAGACGGCCCGACCATCAAGCAGGCCGAAAAAAACGACTCCCGCATCACCCCGCTGGGCGCGTTCATGCGGCGCACATCCATCGACGAATTGCCGCAGTTCATCAACGTGCTGCAGGGCCGCATGAGCATCGTCGGCCCCCGGCCCCACGCCATCGCCCACAACGAGCTTTACCGCAAGCTGATCAAAGGCTACATGGTGCGCCACAAGGTGCGCCCCGGCATCACCGGCTGGGCACAGGTCAACGGGTACCGTGGCGAGACCAACACGCTCGACAAAATGCAGGGCCGGATCGACTACGATCTGGACTATCTGCGCAATTGGTCCTTGCGCCTGGATCTGCACATCATCCTCAAGACCATCCGGCTGGTGCTCAAGGACGAAAAAGCCCATTGATCCACCCAGCCGCCACCGCCTGTTCGCCGCCGTATGCCTGTTCGCCGTTGTCAACGCCTGATCGTGCTCGCCCTGTCGTTGGGCGTGGCGGCAGCCGCATGGGCGGAGGGCGCGGACGACCTGCGGATTTCGGCGTCGCTCGGCCAATTGCGCGACAGCAATTTGTTTCGCCTGCCATCCAACGTCGACCCGACCCCGTTGATCGGCCGGTCGTCCGCGGCGGAGACCATCACCGTCACGGCGCTGGGCATCAACTACCAGCGCAGCTACAGCCTGCAGCAGGTGGAGCTGGACGTGCGCGTGACTGACTACAAGTACCAGAACTTCGACTACCTGAGTTTCCTGGCCAAGAACTACCGCGCGGCCTGGAACTGGAGCTACACGCCGCACCTGTATGGCGTGCTGCGCACCACGCGCGACCAGTCGCTGAACAGCTTCGTCGACTTCCGGGGCTTCAACCGCCGCAACCTGCGCACCGATGACGCCACCGACTTCGACATCACCTATGAACTCGATGCGCGCTGGCGGCTCAAGGGGGGACTGTCGCGGTCGTCGCGCCGCGACAGCGAACCCGTCATCGGAGAATCCGACGCCAAGAGCACGGCCTTGCAGGCGGGCGTGCAATACGTCATGCCCTCCGGCAGTTCCGCGGGATACCGGCTCCGCAGCACCGACGGCAGCTATACCTCGCGCCGAACCATTCCCAATGCCGGCTTCTTCGACACCGACTACACCCAGACCGACAACCTGCTGACCGCCACCTGGGCGATCAGCCGCGATACCCGCGCGGATTTCACGTTCGGGCACCGTAGCCGCAGCCACCCGAACTACCCGCAGCGCAATTACAGCGATTTCCTGGGCTCGGCCCGCGTCAACTGGGCCTACTCCGGCAAGACCGGTATCGTGGCCGCCTGGACGCGCGAACTGAGCAGCTTCGAGACGGCAGACTTCAACTTCACCCAGACGGACCGGTTTTCCATCGGCCCCGTCTGGCAGATCAGCCCCAAGACCACGGTGCGCCTGACGCTGGAGCACGCCATCCGCGACTTCAGGGGCACGCCGTCGGGTATCGCCACCGCACAGCGCCGCGACACCACCAACGATGCCAGCGTCTCGATCAACTGGGAGCCGTACCGCTTCCTGTTGCTGAGCGCAACCTTGCAGAACTCACGGCGCTCGTCCACAGCGCCTGGTTTCGGGTTCAACAGCAATGCCATCAACGTCAGCGCGCAGTTCACTTACTGACACCACCGTCACACAAGTGCCGCAGAATCACCACCGTTTGTTGCCAAAGAGCCCTTCCATGACCCGCTTGCCCCAACGCCCCATCGCCCCGTCCACCCTGCCGCGCGCCGCACGCTGGGCCAGCTGCGTGCTGATGGCCGTCGCTCTCGCCGCCTGCGGCGACAAGAGCGGCACCAAGCCCGCCACCCAGGTTGCCGCCAAGGTCGGCTCCGAGGAGATCTCCGTCCACCAGATCAACTTCGTGCTCAGCCGCACCAACACCGCCAACGTCACGGCGGAGAACGCGCAACGCCTGCGCAACGAGGTGCTGGAGAAGCTGATCGACCAGCAGCTGGCCGTCGACCAGGCAATAGAGAACAAGCTGGACCGTTCGCCCGAAGTCGTCTCGCAACTCGAAGCGGCCCGCCGCGAGGTGCTGGCGCGAGCCTATGTGCAAAGAGTGGCTGGCGGCCTGCCCAAGCCCACGACCGAAGAGGCACAGAAATATTTCAACGACAACCCCGCATTGTTCTCCGAACGCCGCATCTACAACCTGCAGGAGATCCTGGTTCCCGCAGCCGGCGCCGATGTGGCCGAGCAGGTCAAGACCCAGCTTGCGGCCGGCAAGTCGATGGACGAGATCGCCGCCTGGCTCAAGGGCCGCAACGTGCGCTTCGGCGGCAACAGCGCCACCCGGGCGGCCGAGCAGATCCCGCTGGAACTGCTCAAGACAGTGGCCGCGCTCAGGGACGGGCAGACCACGGTGATCAGCAATGCCCAGGGGTTCACCGTGTTGCGGGTCGCTTCATCGCAGTCGGCGCCGGTCACCGAGGCCGCCGCGCTGCCGCGTATTCAGCAGTTCCTGGCCAACCAGCGCGGTGCCGAGGCGGTGAGCAAGGCCATCAAGGAGCTGCGCGCCAAGACCACCGTCACCTACATGGGTGACTTCCAGGCGGGCAGCGCCGCCGCTGCCGCCAGCACGCCGCCCACGGGGGCGATCTCGACGACCGAAGCTGCTGCGCCGGCGGCGCCGACGCCGGCAGCCGTTGCCGCGCCCCCGCCGGTCGCCCCGGCCGATGTCAACCCCGCGGTCGACGACAAGACCCGGGCCGTGATCGAAAAAGGCATCAAGGGCCTGAAATAGGCAATTGGCGCCAACTGGCCCGAATTCTGCATAAGACACCCACCCGACCCGCCATTCCCAACCGGACGCATCCATGACCCTGACGAGCATTTTCAGATTACCGCAGCTGCTGCTCGCAGCCTTGCTCACCTTCGTCAGCTGGGGAGCGATGGCCCAGGCCAAACCCGACTATCCGCTGGCGGCGGGCGACACCATCCGGATCCAGGTGTTCCAGAACCCCGACCTGACCATCGAGACCCGCGTGTCGGAGAGCGGTTCCATCACCTACCCGCTGATCGGCGCGGTCGAACTCGGCGGCATCTCGGTGGCGGCCGCGGAGAAGAAGATTGCCGAGGCACTGCAAAAAGGCGGCTTCATCCGCCAGCCGCAGGTGACCATCGTGCTGCTGCAGATCCGCGGCAACCAGGTGTCGGTGCTGGGGCAGGTGAACCGGCCGGGGCGCTTTCCGCTCGAGACGGCCAACACCCGGCTGTCGGACATGCTGGCCACCGCCGGCGGCGCCACCCCCGGAGGCGACGACTTCATCATCGTCAGCGGCGAGCGCGACGGCAAGGAGTTCCGCCGCATCATCGACATTCCCGCGATCTACCTGAACAACAAGCCGGAAGACGACATCATCCTGCGTGGCGGCGACACCTTGTATGTGCACCGCGCACCCGTGTTCTACATCTATGGCGAGGCGCAACGCCCCGGCTCGTTCCGCATCGAGCGCGGCATGACCATCATGCAGGCGCTGGCCCAGGGTGGCGGCCCCACCGGCCGCGGCACCGAGAAAAAACTGCGCCTGCACCGGCAGGGCGCCAACGGCACGATCGAACAGATCACACCCGAGCTGACCGACCGCGTGATGCCCAACGACGTGATCTACGTCAACGAGCGCCTGTTCTGACACCCACGAGCACGAGAACCCCATGACACTGCAACAATTCCTGCTCATCTTGCGCGCGCGCTGGTTCGTCGCGCTGCTCACGCTGCTGGTGACGGTTCTCGTCACCGTCGGAGTCAGCATGGTCATTCCCAAGCAATACACGGCCAATGCGGCCATGGTGCTGGACGTGCGTTCTCCCGACCCGGTCACCGGCCAGATGTTGCCCGGCATGATCGCGCCGGGCTACATGGCGACGCAGATCGACATCATCACCAGCGACCGGGTCGCGCAGCGGGTGGTCAAGCTGCTGCGCATGGAAGAAAGCGCCGCCATCCGCCAGCAATGGCAGGACGAGACCGAGGGCAAGGGGCAACTGCTGCTGTGGCTGTCGGCCCTGCTGCAGAAGAACCTGGAGGTAAAGCCCTCGCGCGAAAGCAACGTCATCAACATCAGCTACACCGGCGCCGATCCGGACTTCGCCGCCGCCGTGGCGAACGCGTTTGCGCAATCCTACCTGGACGTCAACCTCGACCTGAAACTGGCACCGGCACGCCAATATGCCAGCTTCTTCGACGAGCAAAGCAAGGCCGCTCGCGAGCGGCTGGACCAGGCGCTGGCCGCACTCTCCAGCTACCAGCAGGCCAACGGCCTCGTGTCGGCCGACGAACGGCTGGACTATGAAACCGCCAAGCTCAACGAAACCTCGAGCCAGCTCACGCAGATCCAGGCCCAGACCACCGACAGCCAGAGCAAGCGGCAGAACGCCAAGTCCGACACCGTGGCCGAGGTCATGCAAAGCCCGCTGCTCAACGGCCTGAAGGCCGATATTGCGCGGCTGGAGGCCAAGCTGCAGGAGGGCAACGTCATCCTGGGCAAGAACCACCCGCAGACCTTGCGCACCGAGTCGGAACTGGAGTCGCTGCGCAGCCAGCTGGCCGCCGAGACGCGCAAGATCACCAGTTCGATCGACACCACCTACCAGGTGAGCCGCCAGCGGGAGGAACAACTCAAGAAGGCACTGGCCACCCAGAAGGCGCGCGTGCTGGAGCTGAACAAGCAGCGCGACGAGCTGCGCGTGTTGCGCAACGACATCGACATTGCCCAGCGCGCGTTCGAAACCATCAGCCAGCGCGCCGCGCAGACCAACATCGAAAGCCAGAACAGCCAGACCAATATTGCCGTGCTCAACGCCGCGGCGGCGCCGATCGAACCCTCGCGCCCGCGCATCTTGCTCAACGTGCTGGTGTCCGTCTTCCTGGGCACCTTGCTGGGCGTGGGCCTGGCACTGATGCTCGAGCTGGCCAACCGCAAGGTGCGCTCGGCCGACGACCTGGGCGAAGCGCTCGACCTGCCGGTGCTGGGGTCCATCGCATCGGCCGGCCGCTCGCTCAAGCGGGCCGCCGGCAACAAGAATTCATCCAGCGGCCCCGCGGCCCTTTCCGGAGCACGTGCATGAACACCATGGCCGACACCCCCGCCAAGACTGCGGGCGCCGTTGCCCGGACCATCGGCGACATCCTGGTCTCGACCGGGCGCCTGAGCGCCGAGAACGCGCAGCGCATCCTCGAAAAAGCGCAAAAAGACAACATGCAGTTCGGCGACGCAGCGCTGGCGCTCAAGCTGCTCACGCGCGCAGACATCGACTTCGCACTGTCGCAGCAATTCGACTATTCGTACCTGCTGGCCAACGACACCAGCCGCAGCCCCGAGCTGGTGGCGGCCTACAAGCCGTTTAGCCGCGTCGGCGAAAACCTGCGCGCGGTGCGCAGCCAGCTGATGCTGCGCTGGTTCAACAACGAAAACGCCCACAAGGTCGTGGCCATGGTCAGCCCGGGCCGCGGCGAAGGCCGCAGCTTTGTAGCCGCCAACCTGGCCATCGTGTTTTCGCAGCAGGGCCAACGCACGCTGCTGATCGACGCCAACCTGCGCAACGCGCGCCAGCACCAGCTGTTCGGTCTGGGCAAGAGCGCCGGGCTGTCCGGCATCCTGGCCGACCGCGCCGGGCTGGAAGCAGCCTTGCCCGTGCACGGCATCGACGACCTGATGGTGCTGCCCGCCGGGGCCGTGCCGCCCAACCCGCAGGAACTGCTGGGGCGTGCCGCGTTCGGCAGCTTGCTCAAGGCTGCGGCTGAAAATTTCGACGTGGTCATCATTGACACACCGGCTGGAGGCGACTATGCCGATGCAGAGATCATCTCCGCTGCCGCTGGCGCCGCCGTATTGGTCACACGCAAGAACCAGACCCTGATGCCCGAAGCGGCCCAACTGGCACGGCGGCTGCAGGATGGTGGCGTGGTGCTGGTGGGGTCCATCCTCAATGACGACTGACGACGTCTTCGGCCAGCCAACGGTGTACCCGGTGGCGCCAGCGCAGCAAGGCAGTGGCGCCCAGCGCCGCGCCCACGGCGTCCGCGGCAAGGTCGTCCCAGCCGGCAGCACGGCCCGGCAACGTGGCCTGGTGCCATTCGTCGGCCGCGCCTACCAGCACGGCCACGGCAAAACCCAACCACCACATGCGGGTACCACGCCAGCCACTGGCATAAGCCGCGGTCGAGGCCAGAATGGCGAAAACGGCCACATGGGCGAACTTATCCCAGGGCGGGGGTATCAAACCCACGGCGTAGGGCTGGGCGCCTCCGTAGAACAGGCCAGCAGGCAGCGCGATGGCAGCCGCCAGCGCCACAAGACGCAGTGCCCGCTGCAAAGCCTGCATCGACACCGGTAATTTATCGTTCATGGATACCCGTACCCCTTACCTTGACATGCTGCCGACAAACGGCAGTGGCTTGCTCTTGGCACCAAGATCATCGCAGGCGATTGTTGCCGGGCTGCGCGGCGCGCGCGCAAATCGCGTCTGCGGCGTCCGGTCAGCCTGCGCTGGCTCGAATCTGTAGTTGCCGTGGAAACCCCCACCACTTCATCGTCGACCCTGGCCGCCGGCCCCGCAACGGGACAATGGCGTGCTGAACTGATGCAGTGGCTGCCGATCATCGCCGGCCTGCTGGTGTTGTATGTGCCCAGCCTGGTGGATCTCTTCAATGGCATCTGGAGCCAGGACGAGCAGATGCATGGGCCCATTGTGCTGGGTATTTCCATCTGGCTGATCTATCGGAACTGGCCAGCGATGATGGAGGTCAGTGCCGGAGAGCCGGCGCATTGGTCCGGCTGGCCCATTTTTGTCACGGGATTGTTGTTGTATGCGATTGGGCGCTCGCAAGACATCCTCATCTTCGAAATCGGCTCCGTCATCTGGTTGCTGGTTGGAACGATTCTTCTGACGCGTGGCGCCAAGGCCTTGAAAGCCCAATGGTTCGCGATGTTCTTCATGCTGTTCATGGTGCCGCTGCCAGGCATGGTCGTCGATGCAGTAACGCTGCCCATGAAGATGGCCGTGTCTTATGTAGCCGAGGTTGTCCTGTTCTGGGTGGGTTATCCGATCGGTCGCAACGGTGTGATTCTGCAGATCGGCCAGTACATGCTGCTGGTGGCCGATGCGTGTGCGGGGCTGCACACCTTGCTGACACTCGAGGCGCTTGGCTTGCTCTATTTGAATCTCGTTCGCCGCGACTCCGCGTTTCGCAATATCACGCTCGCCATCCTGATCATCCCGATATCGTTCACGGCCAACGTCATACGGGTCATGGCGCTGAGTTTGATCACCTACCATTTCGGCGACGAGGCCGGGCAGGGTTTCCTGCATGGGTTCGCGGGCATGGTGCTGTTCCTCAGTGCGCTGCTGCTGATCATCGGGTTTGACACGATGCTTCAGACCGTCGAGCGCTTCCGATCGCAGCGCACAGCGGCAGCCTGAGCCAAGTTCCATGCAAGTTGCACGAAGAAACTTCCTGCTGTCAGGCCTGATGTTTGGCTCTGCGGCTACTGCAGTGGTACTGACTCCCTCTGTCGTGAAGCCGGACCCGTCGCAACGCGTCGATTACGAAAAGATCATCCCGACCGAGTTCGGCAGTTGGCGCGTTCTGCCCGCCAGCTTGGGCGCGGTCGTCAATCCGCAGGCACAGGAAGCGCTTGATCGCCTTTATTCACAGATCGTTTCACGGGTGTATGTCGATTCGGTAACGGGAAAGACCGTCATGCTCTCCGTAGCCTATGGCGAGGAACAGAACAAGCAGTCCCAGGTTCATTTACCTGAAGTTTGTTATCCCGCACAAGGATTCCAGTTGCGAGGTGCGCGGCTGGAGCTATTGCCAACGCCGATCGGGGATATCCCGATCAAACGCCTGGAGGCCAGCCTTGGCGCCCGACACGAGCCCATCACCTACTGGATCCGGCTTGGTGACAACGTTGTGCGGGGCGGACTGGAACAAAAGCTGGCAACCATCCGGGAGGGGTTTGCCGGCAGGGTCGCCGATGGCCTGCTGTTCAGGATATCCAGCATCGATACGGAAGTTGAAAAGGCCTACAAGCTACAAGACAAATTTATCCAGGAGATGTTGAAAGCAACGCCTCCAGACACCAGGCGCCTGTTGATTGGCCGCACTGATGACAAGTTGTGAAGCACACCGTCAGGCCACTTGGACCAAACCTGAAAATTCCGGCCATGGGTCAACCTGGCACGGGACCTGCTGACAAGCTCTGCTAGCCGCGCGATCGGCAGGGCAAAAGCCATGCCTGCTTGGCACGGTCAACAATCGAATGAAAAAGAACTTTCTCTACACAGCCATTTCCATTGGAAGTCGATTGTTGACTGGCTTGGTGGTGTTCGTTCTGTTGGCCCGGATTTGGGGGCCGGTCGACTTCGGGCTGTTCGCATTCGCCTTCAGTGCTAGTGCTTTGCTGACCTTGGTCGTCGATTTCGGTTTCTCCGGATATCTGTTGCGTGAAGTCGGCGCCACCCCATTGCACGCCGCCTCATTGATTCGCAACGCGTTTTGGGCCAAGAGCCGCCTGGTGACGTTTTTTGTCGCGCTGGCTGTTGCCGTGACCTTGATCCTTGGCCCGTCCGTTGCGCCGCCAACCTTGGTCATTCCGTTGTTGTGCGCGGCGCTGGCTTTGTCGTTTGCTGACTTCTTTGTGGCTCCACTAAGAGCATTGGGTCGGTACGACCTAGAAACAATGGTCGTGACTTCGTCCAACTTGCTTCAGTTCTTGATTGCATGTGGGATTGCGTGGACTATTGGAACACCAACAGCAGTTGCCTGGGCATTTGCCCTTTCACGCGCCTGCTATCTGGTGGCTGCCGCCGTCACGCTCCATCGGGTGTTACCTGGTCTGTCGCTGCGACAAGGTAGCGAAGAAACTGCAGCATCTACCTTTGGCAAGGTCTGGCCCTATGGCATCGATGGAGTGCTCACCACCTCCTGGAATCAATTGGATGTAGTCGCGGTTCGGGCCATTTACGGCGTACAGGCTGTTGGCCTCTACTCTGCCGGACAAAAGATTGTTCAAGGCGTTTCCGCTTTGGCACCCGTGGTCGGCAACGTCATGATTCCGAGGCTTTCGCGTCTATTCAAGACCCAAGATGTCAAATTTCATACGGCTGCCATACGCACTGGACTCGCAATGGTGATCATTGGGGTCTGCTTTGCATCGCCGTTGATTGTCTCTCCTGATTTCACTTCCCACCTTCTCTTTGGTGAAAAGTTCGAAGCGCTCGGCGGACTGCTGCCGTTCTTTGGCTTGCTCATCGCACTGAAGTATGTTGCCGCAGGCTCAGGTGTTATCGTTACGGCTGCTGGCCTCCAGGCTCGCCGGGTCATCTGTCAATTAGTGGGACTCGCCACTTTCGTTGGCTTGACTTTGGTGGTGCATTTTTTCCAGTATGACCTCCGCACATTCGTGCTGGCCTACGCCGCGTCTACGCTCATCGTGGCCACGCTCTATGCCGTGCTTTGGAGTAGTCTGAAAAGCCGCAGGCTCAGCCAATGACCTCCCCGCATGACCTTCTGCTGGTGCATTTCTGCGTCTGGCCTGGCAGGCGTTCTGCCGCGACCAGTGGCAACTCATTATTGCCATCGGCAAGTTATCAAGACAATCCATGAAAACGATAAGAATTGGCCTGCTTTGGCACAGCATCGATTCCGTCAACCTCGGCGTCGGAGCGCTCACGTATTCCCAAATCCAACTGCTGGAAGATGCAGCAAAGTCGGCTGATGTACGACTGCAGTTTTCCGTAATCGGATGGACCAACACCAGTGCCGCGATTGCCGACCCGCGCATCGACAAAGTCTGCCAAGTCAACGCGCGTCGGCTACTGGGCAGATCGCCAGAACTCCATGCAACCTTGAAGGAGTGTGACCTGGTGCTCGACATAGGCGAAGGCGACAGTTTCTCGGATATCTACGGTTGGAAGCGCCTGACCTATTTGCTGGCAACCAAGTACCTGGCCAGTCGCAACAACCGACCACTTGTATTGAGCCCCCAGACGCTTGGCCCGTTCCGCAGTCCTTTTGCAGCCTGGTTCGCCGATCGCGCAATGGAGCGCGCGCGCGCAGTATGTTCGCGTGATGCGATGTCGACGGCCTACTTCAACTCCAGGCACCTGAAGGTCGAATTTCATGAGGCGATCGATGTGGCTTTCGCACTGCCGTTCCAACCAACCATGCCGCCGACTGGCCGCACGCGCGTGGGCATCAATGTCTCGGGATTGTTGTGGTCCGGGGGTTACTCCGGCAAGAACCAGTTCGGGCTCAAACTGGACTATCGCGCCACTCTTCTTGAACTGGTCGACTACTTCAAGAGGATCGACGGCGTGGAGCTCGTGTTGGTACCCCATGTAGTAACCACGGACCGTGAAACAGAAGATGACTACCGCGCAGCGCAAGCGCTTGCGGCGCAGCGTGACGGCCTGACCATCGCCGGCCCGTTCTCGAGCCCCATGGAGGCCAAAAGTTACATTTCGAGTTGCCACTTCTTCATGGGCGGTCGGATGCACGCATGTATCGCAGCCTTCTCGGCCGAGGTCCCGTGCGTGCCGATGGCCTACAGCCGCAAGTTCACGGGTTTGTTCAATACGCTCGAATACCCGCACGTGGCAGATTGCACCCAGGACGACCAAGCAAAGGTCGTGGCAAGAATCAGTGCTGCATTCGACAATCGCGAAGGCCTGACACGCGCCACGTCCAACGGCAAATCGATCGCGCGATCCCGGCTCGACAACTACACGCAGCTGCTATCCAAGATCATTCGGGAAGTTGCATATGGCTGACCTGTCATTGGACAAGATCGTGGAAGCCGGCCTGTGCTCTGGGTGCGGTGCCTGTGTATTTGCCGCGTCCCCTGGTGCCGTCGCCATGCAAATGAATGAGGAAGGATTCCTCCGACCAAGGGCAACGCAGGCGCTGACGGCGGACGAAGAGCAAGCCATACAGCGTGTTTGCCCCGGCATCGGCCTGCGACACGCTCAAACGTTCGATGACGGCGTGCAGTACGCGCCCGAATGGGGGCCGATCATCGCGTTGAAGGCAGGCCATGCAACCGACCCGGAGGTCCGACACGCAGGCTCGTCTGGTGGAGTCCTTTCTGCGATGTTGATCCATCTTCTCGAAACAAAGAAAGTGGAGTTCGTCGTTCACATCCGCGCATCCACGGACGCACCGTTGGTCAACGACGCCGTATTCAGCGAGACGCCGGCGCAAGTGCTGGCCGGTGCTGGATCGCGATACGCTCCAGCGGCTCCTGTAGCCGCCCTGGGCCAGGCATTGGCACGTCCCGGACGCTTTGCCTTCGTCGGTAAACCATGCGACGTAGCCGCCGTTCGAAACATCCTGCGTGCCAATCCGGGACTGGGGGAGCGAATTCCCTATCTTCTGTCGTTCATGTGCGCAGGAACACCCAGTATCAAAGGCACACACCAGATACTGCAAAGATTCGACATGAGGCCGGAAACCGTGCAGCGTTTCCAATACAGGGGCGACGGATGGCCCGGCCTGGCACGCGCGCAGTCACATGACGGGCAGGTGCAGACCATGGACTACAACACGGCATGGGGTAGCATCCTCAATCAATATCTGCAGCCACGCTGCAAGATGTGTGCGGACGGCACCGGCGAGTTTGCGGATGTGGTTTGTGCTGATGCCTGGTATGGGAAAGATGGGTATCCTGACTTTGCCGAGGCAGACGGCCGCAGCCTGGTCATCTCGAGGACGACCGTCGGACAGGCTTTGATCGGCGAGGCGCGCTCTGCCGGCGCAATCGAGATAGATTCCTTCCAAATCGAGGATCTTGGTCAAATCCAGCCTTATCAACGGCGGCGAAAGCTGGAGATCTGGTCACGAGGCTTGGCGGCGAAACTGCTATTGCGCAAATGGCCCCGATACAAGGGTCTCAAACTGGGCAGCAACACCATGCGCTTGGGTCTTCGAAAATCGACGCGTGCGTTTGCCGGCACTGCTTCGAGAATCTTGAGAGGAAAATTCTGAGATGAACCATTACCAGCCGTTGCGAGCACTGGTCTGCTACCGCATGGACATTGGGAAGCCGTATGCGATCAATCAATAACGGCGGACTGCAGGGACGATCAATATCCGTCGTCGGATCATTTGTCCTGTTCACTCTTGCCCTGCTTGCTGTTGCAGTGGCGGGAATACTGCCTGCCCTGCTGCCCTGGTGGCTAATCGTGGCACTGGTTGTCATACCGGTCTTTGCGGTACTTGCGTGGTTGGCACCTGAAGTGGCAGTCGTCGGAATACTTGCCGCGATTTTCGGAGTTTTGCCAGACATACTTTTGCCAACGCTTCCCATTGGTGGCGGCCAATTGAGGCCGGAAGATCTCGGCTTACTATCGCTATTTTTACTTTTGCTGATTAAGCACGTTGGATCGATACGCGTTCGCCTGCAGTTGATGCGGCACTACTGGATGCCCTTGGGTCTATTCATTCTCGTTGCAGCTACGTCGGCACTGATCGCCCTTGCCTATAAGACGGCTCCTGCAAAGGATGTTTTCAATGAAGCGCGACCCTATTTCAATTGGTTGCTGCTGCCTGTGTTGTGCTTAGCGATCGAGAACGCGCGACAACTGAAGCGGTTCCAGTTGCTGTTGATGACGTTAGCCTTGGTGCTATCCGTTGGCGTGATGTTCCAGTCGTTCACGGGAATCACAATCTTTGGTCGCGGACAGGAACTGCGCCAACTCTGGTCCATCGACGGTGGAGTTGCCGATGTTTTACGCAGCACCACACCGGGAATGTTCTTGATGACCGGCGCACTTATCTATCTGTTGGCCGCTTATGCCAAGGAACAGATTGGCCAGCCGGTTGCCGTAGCGTTACTCAGCGCCATTCTCATTGGCGGAGTTTTAGTTGGATTCGGACGTGGTCTTTGGCTCAGTCTTTTGGTGGGTGTTGGACTGTTGGCATTCTTTTCGCGCAAGGCTGCCTATGCGCGCTTAACAATTACCTGCGCCATTGGGACGGCAGTCGTCTTATCGACACTGCTCATGGTGAAACCTGAGTACGTGTACGCAATCAGCGACCGTCTTCTTAGCGTTGGCGCAGAAATTGAGCACGGTTCGTCATTCGCCCGCAGAACTGAAGAAAACCACTTCGCTTTGCAACGCATATACGAAGCCCCAATACTAGGAGTTGGTCTAGGTGGTCGGTACAAGCCAGACTCCGCCGAAAGTCGCACATGGCCAGATCAGGTGCGCTACGTACACAATGCATACATGCGCGTGACCGTCAAGACAGGGTTGCCCGGTTTGGCTTCTGCCATCATTCTTGTTCTTGTCCTCCTTCGCCGAAGTTGGACCGGAGCACGACATGGTGAGCGAGATCCAGCGATCTCGTTCGCCGCCTTCTGGGTCATCTTGACGACAACCGTCTTGACCGCGTTTACGCAGCCTAACCTCTTTGCACCAAACGGCGTTGCGTCCATTGCGTTGGCAATATTTCTAATTGAACAGCATCGCCATTTGGCCGGCACCCCGCCGCTGACTGAACGCAATCGCTTGTAGGCCGAATGCGCACGACTCAAGCCATGAGGTCAATTGATAAGGTCTGGTTGGTTGTTCTAAATTGGCGGAACGGTAAAGACACCGTAGACTGCCTTCAATCGGCGTACTCGGTAGCGCGCGACGAACTGGCTGGCATAGTGTTGTGCGACAACGCGTCTGGAGATGACTCCATCGAGCGCGTAACGCAGTGGGCCGTCTCCAACAATGTCACCCTACAAAGTCTTGCCTGGGACAATCAACAATTCCACCCACCCCACAACAAGAGGCAACTCACAACCTCTGAGGGCACCATACCGCTAGTGCTCATTCAGACCGGAGCAAACTATGGGTTTGCCGGTGGCAACAATGTTGGACTGCGTTATCTTCAGGAGTGCTGCGACTTCGACTACGCATTCCTGCTTAACAACGACGCATTGTTGACAACGGGAGCTGTCAACTACATGGTGGCCAGATTCAAACAAGCGCCCAACATCGGCATGTGTGGCTGCACCGTGATTTACAACCATACGCCAACCCAAGTACAAGCATTGGGCGGGGCGCGCTATCAACCGTGGATTGGCCGAAGCCAACACATAGGTGCCCACACGGCAGCCGAAGCACCTCGCGAAATATCCCTTGTCGAATCGCAACTCGACTACATACTTGGTGCAGCCCTGATGATTTCACGTCCATGCTTGAACAAGATCGGGCTGATGGATGAGTCGTATTTTCTCTATTACGAAGAAATTGACTGGGCGACTAGGGCAAAGCGAGCAGGATTCACACTCGCATATTCGCCTGACGCGGTAGTATTTCACAAGGAAGGTGGAACAATTGGCTCAAGCTCCGCTGGCAACAAACGCAGTTTGCTTTCAGAATACTACTTGGTCCGCAGCCGGGTCGCCTTCACCCGCAAGTTCTACCCTCAGTTCCTGCTTACGACCATTGCATTCACGCTTGCCCAAGGTGCCCGTGCACTCTTGGCACACGACTTCAAACGCTTCGCGGTTCGCCTGAAGGCAATTCTCGGAGTACCACTCTAGGAGGTAATTAGAATGACAGTTACATATCGTCGCTTGCTGGCAAGCATTGGATGGTGCTGCATTTCGCTTGTCACATTGGCTTTGCCAGAAGCACACGCTCAAACAGATCAATCGCAGTTTAAGCAGCTTCGCAACGGGATCAAGAGCTTTCCCAATATCACAAACGCCTGGGGCCTCGAAAATATAAGTGTCCACCCGATGGAAATATCCAGCGGCAATTTTATTCGTGCATTTGTCCCGAAAGGTGCAATAGATCCCGGCACTATGAAGAATAGAGGCCTACCACGTGGCGGAGCGGGTTTCAAGAGCGTCGTATTCCCATCTGGCGTTGATCGAGCGGCCTTTTCATATTGGGTGCGATTTCCTATCGGGTTTGACTTTGTTCTTGGTGGAAAACTACCTGGCCTATATGGCGGCAAAGGAAACTCTGGTGGAAAAATTCCCGATGGTACAGATGGGTTTTCCTTCAGACTTATGTGGGGTAAGGGTGGGCTTGGGAAAGTCTACGCCTACTTGCCAACAAGTGTTCGCTATGGGACTGCCCTGTTTGATCATGAATTTCAGTTCCAACCTGGTCAGTGGCATCAGATCAAACAAGAAGTGATACTGAATACACCTGGAAAGAGCGATGGTATCGTTCGTATGTGGGTCGACTCACAATTCCTGGGCGAAGAGCGTGACATCTTGATGCGAACGGTCAGCACGCTACGTATTAACGGGATGTTTTTTGATGTGTTTTTTGGAGGTGGAGACGATCGCTGGGCTCCCAAGTCCGATACACATATAGATTTTTCAAACTTTCAGTTGACGTTTTAGAGTTCAAGAATGAATAGGCAACGCAGCAATTTGGTATTGCAAACACAGCCTCATGATTATGGATCACCTGCGTGATGAAAGGTAACTCCGGCCAGTTGTTCTTTGCATGGACGGCCTTTCAGAGGCGACAAGTATCTATGGCTGTTCTTTGTGGTTTTGAGAACCTGTTTTTCCCCGTGCGAAGGAGTCAAGGTAGATTTGCCAAGGTTCTCACATATATAAAGCACAGCTGGAAAATGATGTATACATTGCGGGCCAGACGACCAAAGGTCGTTTGGGTGCAATTACCCCAAGTGCCCGTATTGTGGGTTGCGTTGATCTATCGACGACTCTTTTCCAATGACGCAATCATTATTGCCGATTGCCACAATGCTATGTTTCGCCCACCTTGGAGCAAAGTTCCGCTGGGAGTCTCTATGTTGTCGAAATGCGACATCATTATTGCTCACAATGTGGATGTCATGAGGACCGCTGTCGAACTCGGCGTTGACAAAACCCGGGTCATGGTTGTAGAGGATCCTCCAGCAAGCTTTCTGAATGGTGCTGAACACTCCATAGATCTTGAGTGCAAACGTCCTTGGTTCGTTTTTCCGGCGTCGTTTGCCGCCGATGAACCGATCGCCGAACTACTTATGGCCGCCAGCGCTACGCCGGATGTCAGCGTCTTGATCACAGGAAATACCCGGAACTGCCGTGATCAGAATTTAATACGAGAAGCCCCGGCTAACGTTCGCTTCCTAGGCTTTTTGGAACGAGTTCGATTCGAGTCGTTGCTTCAAAATTGCGATGCTGTCATTGCCTTTACCCGTCTAGAAGGGGTGCAACTAAGCGTCTGCGGAGAGGCAGTAGGTGCGGAAAGGCCGATGTTGGTGTCAGACACAATGACGTTGCGGCGCCAGTTTCCGGAGGGAACTGTCTTTGTTGATTCAACTGACTCGAACAGCATTGCCGAAGGCATTAAGAGGATGACAGTCGAGCATTTGCGGCTGGCAGCCGAAATGAAAGACTTTCACGCCCGACTTCGCGACGAATGGGTTCAGGTGAAAGCCAAAGGAATAGCAGACAGAATTGCCAGCATTGAGATGCTTAAGAAGTGATGAGTGGATTTGTCTGCCAGAGCACAGATTAACAGCGCCGTTCAGTTACAGAGAATTGGTCGGCATCAGCATTTTCATGTCTACAAATAATTCTGATGGACAGAGATCCAAAAAAAAGATTCTTGCGGTTGCGTCAGGAGGAGGGCATTGGGTCCAACTACTACGCCTTCGAGGTTTCCTGGACATGTACGACACCAGCTACGTGACTGTTCATTCCGATTACAGAATACAAACAGATCCAAAATCAAGATTTTTTAGAGTTACCGATGCGACCCGATGGAGCAAGATCGATCTTGCACGAATGATATTTGAAGTTCTCTGGATTGTGATTAGGGTAAGGCCGGATATTGTTATTACAACAGGTGCGGCCCCTGGCGTTGCGGCCATTCGCGCGGGCAAGTTGATTGGCGCCAAAACAATTTGGATTGATAGTATCGCCAATATTGATTGCATGTCCATGTCAGGCGAAAGGGTCCGACCCTATGCTGACTTATGGTTGACGCAGTGGAAACATCTTGCACGACCTGATGGGCCAACTTTCCTCGGAGCCGTGATTTGATATTTCTTACCGTTGGCTCGCAAATGCCGTTCGATCGATTGGTCGCTGCAATTGACAGTTGGGCAGGATGTAACCCAGACATTGAGGTTCAAGCCCAGATCGGCAAAACGCATTTCAAGCCTCTGCACTTGAACGCCATCGAATCCTTGTCTTCAAGCGCCTTTTCTGAGGCATGCCAGCGAGCTAAGCTAATAATTGCGCATGCTGGCATGGGCTCGATTTTGACCGCCATGCAGTACAGTAAACCAATTGTCGTCATGCCACGAAAAGGGTCATTGCGGGAAACTCGCAATGACCATCAAGTCGCGGCTGGGAAATGGCTTAGTACGTTGCAAGGAGTATATTTTGCCAGTGATGAGTCAGAGTTGGATAGCAAGATTCATCTAGCTATCAAGTACTCATTGTCGCCTAGACCAATCACATCACAAGCAAGCAAGGAACTTATTGACGGGCTGACCCGATTCGTAGAAGGCACCGAATATCCCATTCAGGAATAATTCGAGCAACACTCAAAGCAGGCACGAGCTTGTCTGACATCTATAAGCTCCACCGGCGCAACGGATTCAACGCGTTTATTTCATCGCAAGCGAGTTCGATGATTTTCGTATCGCCGACCATGTACTCCGGCATCACTACAACACGTGCATCCGCAACAAGCTCTACCCGTGGCACCACGGTTTGCATCGACCCAGAAACTCCCGCCTGCGCGTTCGCTTGGTGGAGAGGTTCAAACCGAGATCGGCTTGATTCATGGTGACGATGAGCAGTTCAGGTTCGCCCTTCGCAATCAACCTTTCCCGGTAGTTATGCAGATCTTCCCTCACCTGAAAAAAGGCAACATAGACAGTCCTCCAGTTTCAAAGAAGACCGAGTTCACGCCCTGGGCGACCTACACCCCATGACCATCCTCATCACCGGCGGCGCCGGTTTCATCGGCAGCAACTTCGTACTCGACTGGCTGGCCCAGTCGGATGAGACCATCGTCAACCTGGACAAGCTCACCTACGCCGGCAACCTGCAAAACCTGGCGTCGCTGGACGCCGACCCGCGCCACGTCTTCGTGCGGGGAGATATAGGCGACGGCGCCATGATGGATTCGATGCTGGCGCTGCACAAGCCGCGCGCCATCGTCAACTTTGCAGCCGAATCGCATGTGGACCGCTCCATCCACGGGCCGGGGGAGTTCATCCAGACCAATATCGTCGGCAGCTTCCACTTGCTGGAGTCGGTGCGGGCTTATTGGTCGCATCTGGACGCCGACGCGAAAGCGGCCTTCCGCTTGCTGCACGTATCCACCGACGAGGTGTATGGCTCGCTGGCCTCTGGCGACGCGGCCTTTACCGAGACGCATCGTTACGAGCCCAACAGCCCGTATTCGGCCTCGAAGGCCGCCAGCGACCATCTGGTGCGCGCGTATCACCACACCTACGGCCTGCCGGTGCTCACCACCAACTGCTCCAACAACTACGGGCCGTTTCACTTCCCGGAAAAACTGATTCCGCTGATGATCGTCAACGCGCTGGCGGGCAAGGCGCTACCGGTGTATGGCGATGGTCAGCAGATCCGGGACTGGCTGTATGTGAAGGACCATTGCAGCGCGATTCGCAGGGTGCTCGAAGCCGGCCGCCTGGGCGAGACCTACAACATCGGCGGCTGGAACGAGATGCCCAACCTCGACATCGTGCACACCGTGTGCGCCCTGCTCGACGAACTGCGCCCGCGCAAGGAGGGCAAGCCTTACAGTGAACAGATCAGTTTTGTGGCAGACCGGCCCGGCCACGACCGGCGTTATGCCATCGATGCGCGCAAGATCGAACAGGAACTGGGCTGGAAACCTGCCGAGACCTTCGCCACCGGCATCCGCAAGACGGTGCAGTGGTACCTGGACAACCAGGACTGGGTGAGCAACGTGCAAAGCGGTGCGTACCGCGAATGGCTGAGCCAGCACTACGGCGAGCAGGTGACAGCATGAAGATTTTGTTGTTCGGCCGCGGCGGCCAGGTGGGGTGGGAACTGCAACGCAGCCTGGCGGTGCTGGGCGACCTCGTGGCGCTGGACTTCGACCCGGCAGCCAACCCGGACGGCTTGTGCGGCGACTTCTCCAACCTGTCTGGCCTGGCCGAGACGGTGCGCCGCGTGGCACCCGACGTGATCGTCAACGCGGCCGCCCACACGGCGGTCGACAAGGCCGAGTCCGAGCCCGACGTGGCGCGTGTGCTCAATGCACTGGCGCCGGGTGTGCTGGCCGATGAAGCGCGCAAACTCAGCGCCTGGCTGGTGCATTATTCGACCGACTATGTGTTCGACGGCAGCGGCAACCGGCCCTGGAGCGAAGACGATGCCAAGGCGCCGCTGAGCGTGTACGGTCAGACCAAGCTGGAAGGCGAACGGGCCGTGGCGTCATGCCCGCGCCACCTGACGTTTCGCACCAGCTGGGTGTATGCGGCCCGCGGCGGCAACTTTGCCAAGACGATGTTGCGCCTGGCTGGCGAACGCGAGGCATTGACCGTCATCGACGACCAGATCGGCGCACCGACGTCCGCCGAGTTGCTGGCCGACGTCACGGCACATGCATTGCGTGCCGCCATCGCCCGCCCGGAACTGGCGGGCACCTACCATTGCGTGGCCGGCGGCGAAACCAGCTGGCATGCCTACGCATGTTTCGTGCTCGCGCAGGCGCGCGCCCTGGGTTGGACGCTCAAGGCTGGGCCCGAACAGGTGGCACCGATCAAGACAGCCAGCTACCCGACACCGGCGCGCAGGCCACTGAACTCGCGCCTGTCGACCGCCAAGCTGCAGTCGGCATTCGGGCTGCAACTGCCGCGCTGGCAGGTGCATGCCGCCCGCATGCTCCATGAAATTGCTCCGCAAAAGGCACCATGAACCAGACCATACCCACTGCAAAGACCGTCGCCCGCAAGGGCATCATCCTGGCGGGCGGATCCGGCACACGGCTCTACCCAGCCACGCAGGTCGTCAGCAAACAGTTGCTGCCGATCTACGACAAGCCCATGATCTATTACCCGCTGACGACGCTGTTGCTGGCCGGCATTCGCGACATCCTGGTTATCTCGACGCCGCAAGACACGCCGCGTTTCGAGCAGTTACTGGGCGACGGCAGTCAGTGGGGCATCCGGCTGGAATACGCGGTGCAGCCTTCGCCCGATGGCTTGGCCCAGGCGTTCCTGATCGGCGAACAATTCCTGGGCGATTCGCCGTGCGCGCTGGTGTTGGGCGACAACATTTTCTACGGGCACGACTTCGCCGGTTTGCTCAAGTCGGCCAGCGCGCGGCCTGAGGGCGCAACCGTGTTTGCCTACGCGGTGCAAGACCCGGAGCGTTATGGCGTGGTGGAGTTCGACGACCAGGGCCGCGCGATCAGCCTGGCCGAAAAGCCGGCCAAGCCGAAGTCGCGTTATGCAGTCACTGGCCTGTATTTTTACGACCACCACGTGGTGGAGCTCGCCAAGCAGGTCAGGCCCTCGGCACGCGGCGAACTGGAGATCACCGACCTGAACCAGCTGTATCTGCAGCAAGGCAAGCTCGACGTGCAGACCATGGGGCGTGGTTATGCCTGGCTGGATACCGGCACCCACGAGTCGATGATGGAGGCGAGCCAGTTCATCCAGACCATCGAAAGCCGGCAGGGCCTCAAGGTGGCGGCTCCGGAAGAAGTAGCCTGGCGCAGCCGCTGGATCGACGATGGTCAGCTCGAGGCGCTGGCCAGGCCGCTTGCGAAATCCGGCTACGGGCAGTATCTGTTGCGGCTGCTGCAAGAGAAGGTGTACTGACCATGAAGATCACCCCTTGCGTCATTGCCGACGTTCTGCTGATCGAGCCCCGAGTTTTTGGCGACGAAAGAGGTTTCTTTCTAGAGAGCTTCAACCAGCGCGCCTTCAACGAGGCGACCGGCATGGACTTGCAGTTCGTGCAGGACAACCATTCACGCTCGGCGCGCAACGTGCTGCGCGGGCTGCACTATCAAGCGGTCCAGCCCCAGGGCAAGCTGGTTCGGGTCGTTTCCGGCGAGGTTTTCGATGTGGCGGTGGACATCCGGCCTGAATCACCGACCTTCGGCAAATGGGCCGGCGAAGTGCTCAGTGCGTCGAACAAGCGACAGTTGTGGGTGCCGCCCGGTCTGGCGCACGGTTTCCTGGTGTTGTCCGAATCCGCTGACTTCCTGTACAAGACAACCGACTACTACGCGCCGGAACACGAGCGATGTATCGCTTGGAACGATCCGACGCTGGCGATCGACTGGCCGCTGGAGGGTCGCTTGCCGATTCTGTCCGCCAAGGATCTATCCGGCATGTCGCTCAGCGAAGCCATGAAGCGGTAGGTTTGCCGGCAGGCGCCAGCACCGAAAACATACTGCGCTGCACCAATTTCGGTTGGCTGCACCGACATTACGCGTGAATTTGATCTGCCGCGTGGCCAGCCGCTCGGTTCTTGCCCGGCGGGAACCCGCGTCAACGCCGGCAAAGTGAGGTCTGGCGCGGCTCACCAGAACCCTGACTGCTGTTGGCACAAGTATTGCCTCTTCCTGACGCAAATGCAGTCACACACGGCTGGGAGGGAGGTGTCATGTCGACCATCGTCGTCCGTTCAGGCGTATGGCTTGTGCTGCTGGTAGCGACCGCTGCCGGCGGCACCAACATGCCACCAGTTGAACCGTCAACGCAACGACCGGCACGGATCGTCGCCGCCGCCGGCTCGCCCGCAGACGTCTGGTCACGAAGCGAGGCCTATGCGCCGCCAACGACGCACACGCGCATCGCCAAACCTGCGGCACAGTCGAAAGCGACGGCCATCGCCGACGCGAAGGACGCGTCGGATCAGGCCAACATGGGCATGATGATGCTGGTTTCCCTGGCCGTGATCGGCACGCTGGTCGTCAAGGGCAGCAAGTCTTAAGCCGCCCCGATCGGGGCAGGGTCACTGGGCGTCAAGCCCCTGCGCCGAGCGGTGAAAAGCGGCGCCTGGCCGCCGTACGCCGCCCCGTGAATCCTAAGATGGTGCGCTCGCAACCCCGCCACGAGAGCGCAAGTACATCCATGACCCCCGAACAACAAGAGTCCCTTTTGAGCATAGCCCTGATGGCCGCTTTTGCCGATGGCAACAAGGCCGAGGCCGAGCGCACCGAGATTCGCCGCATAGCGGAGATGCTCGCCAGCGAGGCGGGCTCCGCGCACCTGGCCGGCGTGTACCAGCGCGTCCTGCTCAAGCGGGTCAACCTGTCGTCGGCCGCCGCTAGCCTGACAACAGCGGACCAGCGCCAGCTCGCCTACGAGATGGCGGTATGCGTCTGCGAGGCCGACGGCAGCCTCAGCGACGCGGAGCGGCAGTTCCTGGACGGCCTGCGGCAGCAGCTGTCGCTCGATCCCGCGCAGACCGCCGACTTCGACCGGCAGGCCGACGCCACCCTCGCAGCGCTCGATGTCCAGACACGGGAGGTTGACGCGCCTTCCCCCGCTGGCGCCACATCGACCGTGCCGGCAGGCCCGGCAGCCGGCGTGGGATCCGTGGTCGCCGCCACCTATGCCGCGCATGGGGCATCCGCTCTGGCCAGGTCGGCCGCTGTCGCACAAGACGCCATGCCGGCCGCGCTGCCTGTGCCGGCGCCGCCGCCGGAACGCCAGAGCGTGGCGGTCGACGACGCCGCGCTGGAGCGTTCAATCCTGAACCACGCCATCCTCAACGGTGCACTGGAATTGCTGCCGCAGTCCTGGGCGTCGATGGCCATCATCCCGCTACAGGTGCGCATGGTCTACGGCATCGGCAAGGCCCATGGCGTCAACCTCGACCAGGGCCATGTGCGCGAGTTCATCGCCGCGGCCGGGGTGGGCCTGACCTCGCAATACCTGGAGCAGTTCGGCCGCAAGTTGCTCGGCGGCCTGCTCGGCAAGGTGGCGGGCAAGGCTGGCCGCGGTGTCGGGCGGGCCGGCGCGAGCATGGCGATGTCGTTTGCCACCACGTATGCGCTGGGGCACCTGGCACGGCGCTACTACGCAGGCGGCCGCATCATGAGCACCGCGCTGCTGCGCGAAACCTACCAGGGCCTGCTGGCGCCGGCGCGGCAGATCCAGGCCCAATACCTGCCGCAGATCCGGCACAAGGCCGGCACGCTGAATGCAGCCCAGGTGATGGCAATGGTGCGCGGCGGCTGACGGCCTTTCCGGTCGCCCCTGGGTATGGCGATGCGGATGGCCCCGGCCGTCTAGGTATCGCGCGCAGCCGCATCCGCGAGCGTGACCCCCAACCGATCGGGCACCACCGGCCGGCACGGCCGCGCCAGTACACACAGCTCCTCGAAATGCCGCATGAACCCGTCGTCGCCCGACTGCGTGCGGTGGTGGCGCACCATGGGTTCGCACGCATTCCAGCATGCCACCACGGCGTGGTGCCAGCTACGCAGGAACAGGTTGGCGTCGAACAGCCGCCCTTCGATCAACACGCCCACCAGGTCGAACTGCCGCGCCACGGTGTGTGCGGCATGCAGGTCGGCCGCGGCCCACTGGTCCGGCGGTAGCGATGCCCGACCGTCGCGCGCCATGGCCAGCATGTGCTCGCGCGCGGCCAGGCCGTCCGGTGCGTTGAGCGAGTCGCTGATCCGCACAAAGGCCTCCAGGTCGATGGCCCGCGTCGCCTGTTCCAGCTGCCGTGTGCCCTCCTCCAGCTGGCGGCGCTGCAGCACCACGGTGACCAGCAGCACGAGGAAACCGCAAAAGCTCAGGATCGGGTTCAGCGTGCCGCCGAAATAGTCGCCCAGCTGGCCCAGCGCCGCGGCGCGGGTCTGGATGTCGGCGCCGTGCAGCCATTCGCTGTGCAAGGCCCAGCGCCCGCCCAGCACGAGGTCGTGGTAGGTCAGGCTGACCAGCCCGATCGACACCACGATGACGAGCAGGATGACGGAGGCCACGAGCAGGGCGATGGAGGTCCATCGTTGGGTGCGCTGCCGGGAGTTCATGGGGCGCGATATTGCCACGGGACGCCAGGGCGGCCAAGCGGAATCTTGCACCGCGCAGTCGCGCTGACGTGGGCCGGCGATCATGCCTTAGCATTGACGCTTGCCGGCAGGGCGCCTCTCGTCGCCCGTGGCCGGCCCCTTGCAAAGCGCACCACACCATGACCATTCTCGTTACCGGCGGAGCCGGATTCATCGGCAGCAACTTCGTCATCGACTGGCTGGCCCAGTCCGACGAGACGGTTGTCAACCTCGACCTGCTCACCTACGCCGGCAATCTGCAGAACCTGGCCGCGCTGCAGACCGACCCGCGCCATGTGTTCGTGCAGGGCGACATCAAGGACGGCCCCATGGTCGACACCTTGCTGGCACTGCACAAGCCGCGCGCCATCGTCAATTTCGCGGCCGAATCCCATGTGGACCGCTCCATCCACGGCCCGGGCGACTTCATCCAGACCAATATCGTGGGCACCTTCCACCTGCTGGAGTCGGTGCGCGCGCATTGGGTGCACATGGACGCGGCATCGCGCGCGGAGTTCCGGCTGCTGCATGTGTCGACCGACGAGGTGTACGGTTCCTTGCCCACGGGCGCGCCGGCCTTCACCGAGGCGCACCGCGTGGAGCCCAACAGCCCGTATTCGGCGTCCAAGGCGGCCAGCGACCATCTGGTGCGTGCCTACCACCACACCTACGGCCTGCCGGTGCTGACCACCAACTGCTCGAACAACTACGGCCCGTACCAGTTTCCCGAAAAGCTGATCCCGCTGATGATCGTCAACGCCCTGGCCGGCAAGCCCCTGCCGGTGTACGGCGACGGCCAGCAGATCCGCGACTGGCTGTACGTGACCGACCACTGCACGGCGATCCGCCGGGTGCTCGAGGCCGGCCGCCTGGGCGAGACCTACAACGTGGGCGGCTGGAACGAGATGCCGAACCTGGACATCGTGCACACGGTATGCGCCCTGCTCGACGAGTTGCGCCCGCGTGCCGACGGCAAGCCTTACAAGGACCAGATCAGTTTTGTCACCGACCGGCCCGGCCATGACCGGCGCTACGCCATCGACGCGCGCAAGATCGAGCGGGAACTGGGCTGGAAACCCGCCGAGACCTTCGCCACCGGCATCCGCAAGACGGTGGCGTGGTACCTGGAGCACCAGGACTGGGTGAGCAACGTGCAAAGCGGCGGCTACCGCCAGTGGCTGGACAAGCATTACGGCACGCAGATCAGCGTGTGACGGCTTTCCGGTCCGGGCACGATGGCCAGCTCGGCGGCTGGATTTTCGTCGTGAGCGGCAGAAATGCCGCCCTCCCCCCGCTTCCAGGGGTGGCCGCCCGGGATTTCCGTCATGACGCGCGGGTAATATCGAGACCATGAAAACCGTCTACCTCGTCGCCGGTGCGCGGCCCAATTTCATGAAGATCGCACCCATCGTGCGGGCGATCCAGGCCCATGGGGGCCTGGCCTTCAAGATCATCCATACCGGGCAGCACTACGACCGGGAGATGAACGACGTGTTCTTCGAGGAACTGGGCATTCCGCAGCCCGACGTGTTCATGGGGGCCGGCGGCGGCAGCCATGCCCAGCAGACGGCCAAGATCATGGTGGCATTCGAGGAGTTGTGCCAGAAGGAGCCGCCCGACGCGGTGCTGGTGGTGGGCGACGTGAACTCCACGCTGGCCTGCTCCATCGTGGCCAAGAAGCTGCATATTCCGGTGGCCCACGTCGAGGCCGGCCTGCGCAGCGGCGACCGCGCCATGCCCGAGGAGATCAACCGCCTGGTCACCGACAGCATCTCGGACTGGTTCTTCGTGACCGAGCCCAGCGGCGTGGCGCACCTGCAGCGCGAAGGCCATGCCGACGACGCCATCCACTATGTCGGCCACGTGATGGTCGACAACGTGTTGTACCAGGCCGACAAGCTGGCCGGAGCCGACACGAGCAGCTTCGAGACCAGCGCATTCAAGAAGGAACGCACGGCCCAGGGCGGGCGCTACGGCGTGGTCACGCTGCACCGCCCGAGCAATGTCGACGATGCCGCGATGATGACGCGTATTGCCGGGGCGCTCAAGGAGATCGCGCAGGAGCTGCCGCTGATCTTTCCGGTGCATCCGCGCACCCGCGGCAACCTGGCGAAGTTCGGCATCGACCTGGGGCCGAACATCACGCTGGTGGGGCCGCAGGCCTACATGGCGTTCCTGCACCTGTGGAAGGACGCTGCCGTGGTGCTGACCGACAGCGGCGGCATGCAGGAAGAAACCACGGCACTGGGCGTGCCCTGCGTGACGATCCGCGAGAACACCGAAAGGCCGATCACCGTGGACGAAGGCACCAACGTGCTGGCCGGCACCGACCCGCAGGTGATCGTGTCCGAGGTGCGCAAGGTCTTGCGCGGCGAAGGCAAGGCCGGTCGCCGCCCGCAGCTGTGGGACGGCCAGGCCGCCACGCGTATCGTTGACATCCTGGCGGCTTACCTCGGCCAGCCGGCAGCCGTGGCCGCGGCATGATCCTGGTCACCGGCGGCGCGGGCTACATCGGCAGCCACACCTGCGTCGAATTGCTGCAGGCCGGGCAAGCGGTCACGGTCGTCGACAACTTCTGCAACAGCCAGGCCGAATCGCTCAACCGGGTCGAACGCATCACCGGCAGGAAGCCGACGGTGATCTGGGCCGACATCCGGGACCGGGCCGCCATGGAGCAGGCGCTGCGCAGCAGCGGCGCCCGGGCGGTGATTCATTTCGCCGGCCTCAAGGCGGTGGGCGAATCGGTCGAGAACCCGCTGGCCTATTACGACAACAACGTCAGTGGCACGGTGAGCCTGCTGCAGGCCATGCAGGCCTGCGACGTAAAGACGCTGGTGTTCAGCTCGTCGGCCACGGTCTATGGCGACCCGCAGCGCCTGCCCTTGCAGGAAGACCATCCGCTGTCGGCCACCAACCCGTACGGCACGAGCAAGCTGGTGATCGAGAACATGTTGCGCGACCTGCACCGCAGCGACGCCGACTGGCGCATCTCCATCCTGCGGTATTTCAACCCGGTGGGTGCCCACGCCAGCGGCCTGATCGGCGAGGACCCGCAAGGCACGCCCAACAACCTGCTGCCCTACGTGGCGCAGGTGGCGGTGGGCGCACGCACACACCTCAACGTATGGGGCAACGACTACGCCACGCCCGACGGCACCGGCGTGCGTGACTACATCCATGTGGTCGACCTGGCGCTGGGGCACCTCAAGGCACTCGAACGGCTGGAGCAACATGCAGAATGCCGGGCCATCAACCTGGGCACGGGCACCGGCTACAGCGTGCTGGACATGGTGCGCGCGTTCGAGCAGGCCAGCGGGCGGCCGGTTCCGTACCAGATCGCGGGCCGACGCGCCGGTGACGTGGCCGCGTGTTACGCTGACCCGTCCCAGGCGGCGCAGTTGCTGGGCTGGCGCGCCGAGCGCGACCTGCAGGCGATGTGCCAGGACGCCTGGCGCTGGCAAAGCGGCAATCCCGACGGGTACCGCTCGAACACATCGAACGCATGAAGGCAGACACAAGATGGCAAGGGGTAAGGCCGCATGGCTAAGGGAATGATTCTGGCCGCCGGCCAGGGCACACGGGTGCGCCCGCTGACCAACGACCTGCCCAAGGCCATGGTGCCCATCCTGGGCAAGCCGGTGATGGAGTACCTGATCGAGCACCTGGCCAAATACGGCGTGAACGAGATCATGGTCAACGTGGCTTTCCACAACGACAAGATCGAACAGTATTTTGGCGACGGCCACCGCTGGGGCGTGCAGATCGGTTATTCGTATGAAGGCGTGCGCGCCCATGGCGACATCGTGCCCCGGCCGCTGGGGTCGGCCGGCGGCATGCGCAAGATCCAGGATTTCAGCGGCTTCTTCGACGAGACCACCATCGTGTTGTGCGGCGATGCGCTGATCGACCTGGACATCGGCGCGGCCCTGCACCAGCATCGCCAGCAAGGCGCCATGGCCAGCGTGGTGACGCTCAACGTGCCACGGGAAGACGTGAAGAACTACGGCATCGTCGTGGCCGACAAGGCCGGGCGGGTCGAGTCGTTCCAGGAGAAACCCGAACCCGCCGAAGCACGCTCCACGCTCGCGAGCACCGGCATCTACATCTTCGAGCCGGCCGCGCTCGAACGCATTCCCACCGGGCAGGTGTACGACATCGGCTCGCAGCTTTTTCCCAGCCTGGTGGCCGAGGGCCTGCCGTTTTTCGCGCAGAGCCGCTTCTTCAACTGGATCGACATCGGCCGGGTCAGCGACTACTGGTCGGTGCTGCAGCGGGTGCTGCGGGGCGACGTGGCGCAGATGAACATGCCCGGGCGCGAAGTGCGTCCCGGCGTCTGGGTGGGCATCAACACGCGCATACCGTGGGACGAGGTCGACATCCAGGGGCCGGTGTACATCGGTTCGAGCGTGTGTATCGAACCGGGCGCCAGCATCGTCGGGCCGGCCTGGATCGGGCACGGCTCGACCTTGCGCGCCGGAGCAACGGTGCGGCGCAGCATTCTGTTCGAATACACGCGCATCGGCGCCGACATGGTGTTCGAGGACATGATCGCCTCGCCCGAGTACTGCGTGAACCGCTTCGGCAAGACCTTGTACCAGGGCGACGAGACGGCCGACCTGCGTTGGGGCGATGCCCGTGGTTGAAGACATCATTCATTCGAGGAACGACTCATGGTGACTGCGCAAACACCTGCGCCGACCGCTGCACGGGTGCAGCCGGTCGTCCTGTCCGGCGGCTCGGGCACACGACTGTGGCCGCTGTCGCGCGAGAAATACCCCAAGCAGCTGCTGCCGCTGATCGGCGAAGACTCGCTGCTGCAGGCCACCGTGCGCCGCACCGACGGCATCGGCACCGAGCTGGCGTCGCCGATGGTGGTGTGCAACGAGGAATATCGCTTCGTGATCGCCGAGCAGCTGCGCCTGATGGGCAAGCCCGGCACCATCGTGCTCGAGCCCGCCGGCCGCAACACCGCGCCGGCCCTGACGCTGGCGGCCCTGGCGGCGCAGGCCGACGACGCCACCGACCCGGTGTTGCTGGTCATGCCGGCCGACCACGTGATCCTGGACACCGAGGCCTATTGCGCCGCGGTGCGCCAGGGTGCGCTGTTGGCGGCGCAGGGAATGGTCGTGACCTTCGGCATCACGCCCGATGCGCCCGAGACCGGCTACGGCTACATCCAGAGTGGCGCCCCTGTGGCTGCCGACGGTGGTGTGGCGGATGCATCGTCGGCCCGGCTGATCGCCCGTTTCGTCGAAAAGCCGGACCTGAAGACGGCGCAGGCCTACCTGGACGAGGGCTCCTACCTGTGGAACAGCGGCATTTTCATGTTGCGCGCATCGGTATGGCTGGCGGCCATCGGCCGTTGCCGCGCCGACATCCTGGCCGCCTGCGAACAGGCCTGGCATGCCGTGAGCCGCGATGGTGATTTTGCGCGCGTGGGCAAGGAGGCGTTTGCGGCCTGCCCGTCGGACTCGATCGACTATGCCGTGATGGAACGCATCACCACCAGCGGCCGCGAGCGCGCCGATGCGGTGGCCGGCCTGCCGACCGGCGTCGTGATCCCGCTGCAGGCCGGCTGGTCCGACGTGGGCGCCTGGGACGCGTTGTGGAAGGTGCTGCCCAAGGACGCCGATGGCAACGTCGGCCAGGGCGACGTGATGCTGCACGATTGCCGCAACACGCTGGCCCTGTCGGACAACCGGCTCGTGGCCTGCGTGGGCGTGAGCAACCTGGTGGTCGTGGAGACACCCGATGCCGTGCTGGTCGCGCACAAGGACCACACCCAGGACGTCAAGAAGGTGGTCGATGCGCTCAAGAAGGGCGGACGGCTCGAGGGCCAGACCCACCGCAAGGTGTTCCGACCCTGGGGCTGGTATGACAGCGTCGACGCCGGCGCCCGGTTCCAGGTCAAGCGTATCGTGGTCAAGCCCGGTGGTACCCTGTCGTTGCAGATGCACCATCACCGGGCCGAACACTGGATCGTCGTCAGCGGCACGGCCAGGGTGACGCGGGGCGACGAGAGCTTTCTGGTTTCCGAGAACGAATCGACCTATATTCCATTGGGTACGACCCACCGGCTCGAGAACCCGGGGCGCGTGCAACTGGAGATGATCGAGGTGCAGTCGGGAACCTACCTGGGTGAAGACGACATCGTGCGGTTCGAGGACATGTACGGTCGCTGATGCGGTCGGCCGCCTGGGGGCGGGCCCGACTGGCACGGACCGGCACGCGGCGAGGAGGCATATGTGAAAAAGCGGTCGCTGCTGGCCAACATCCACAAGGCGTGGCGCGAAGGCCTGCGCAAGGTTTTTTCGCTGTTCCCGCGCTCGGTGCGGTTCGCCATCTTCCGCTCCTTCGTCGACTGCGACCCGGCGCCCGACAAGCGCCTGGTGCTCAAGATCGCCGAGACCCAGGAGGAACTCGAGGCCTGCTTCAAGCTGTTGCACGACGCCTACGTCAGCAGCGGCTTCATGAAGCCGGCGCCGTCCGGGTTGCGCGCGACGATCTACCATGCCCTGCCGACCACGACCACCTTGTGCGCCAAGTTCGACGGCGAAGTGGTGGGCACCTTGTCGCTGATCCGCGAGAGCGTGTTCGGTTTTCCGCTGCAGGCCATCTTCGACCTCAAGGCGGTGCGCGCGCGCGGCGGCAAGATCGCCGAGGTGTCGGCGCTGGCGGTGCATCCGGACTTCCGCAAGACCGGCGGCGCCATCCTGTTCCCGCTGATGAAGTTCATGTACGAATACTGCACGACCTTCTTCGACACCCGGCACCTGGTGATCGCGGTCCACCCCAATCGCATCGAGATGTACGAGTCTCTGCTGTTCTTCAAGCGGCTGGCCGAGAACAAGGTCGACAACTACGACTTCGCCAACGGGGCACCGGCCGTGGGCGCGACACTCGATCTGCGCACCGCGCCGCGCAAATACCAGGAGACCTACGGCAAGAAGCCACGCCGCAAGAACCTGTACGACTATTTCGTGCGCACCGAGCTGCCCAACATCCAGCTGCCGCAACGCCGCTACCACACGACCAACGACCCGGTGATGACCACCGATTTGCTGGACTACTTCTTCAACCAGCGCACCCAGGTGTTCGAACACCTGACCAGCCGCGAGAAGATGCTGCTGCACGCGATCTACGACCAGCCCCAGCACCAGAAGATGCTGCCCAAGATGACCGACCCGCCCAAGAGCGGCAAGCACCTGCGCCAGCACCAGCGGTATTCACTCAAGTGCCCGGGCAACTTCCTGGTGCAGACCGAAGACAAGAAGCCGCTGGTCACCAGCCTGCGGGTGGTGGAACTGTCGATCTTCGGGTTCCTCGCCCACGCCGATTCGGAGATACCGATCCGGGTCTGGGGCGACGCAACGGTCGAACTCGGCAACAACGAGCAGTCGACGGTACGGGCCATGGCCGTGCGCGGCCGGGCCTCGGGCGGCAAGATCTTCTACGGCTTCACGCTGGCCGAACCCGACCTGGCCTGGCGCAAGTTCGTCGGCGCCTTGAACACCGGCATCACGCACGAGGACCTGGAGAATGCGACGCGGTTCCTGGAGAACTGAACGATCGCGCGATGCTCCCGCGCCAACCATTCCCCAACAACTCACCGACCTCAAGTTGCCTCTCGGCGATACAGACGATCTTGATAGCCGATAGTCCGCCTCGCCTCGCAGGACTCGAAATGGTCCCAGGCTACAACCGAGACGCCAGCCAATGGAACCAGGCAACCGATGCTATTTAGTTCTTACGAATTCCTGTTTGCGTTTCTGCCACTGACCTTTGTCGGCTACTTCCTGATAGCCAGACTGGGCCGCGAGCCGGCAGTCGCGTGGCTGGTCATTTGCTCATTGTTCTTCTATGGGTGGTGGAACCCGACCTATTTGCTGCTGATCGCGGTTTCGATGCTCGTCAACTTTCGACTCGGGCAGATCTTGAGCAAGCGCGCTGATCCAGATGGATTTTCCGGGCGCCTATGGTTGAGCGCCGGAGTTGTCTTCAATCTGAGTCTCATCGCATATTTCAAGTACACCGATTTTGCGATCGAATCAGTCAACAACTTGGCCGGCACCCATATTCCGCTGAAAGAGATCATCTTGCCTTTGGCAATTTCTTTCTTCACCTTTCAGCAGATCGCGTATCTTGTCGACGCCAGAAGAGGCCTCGCGCGTGAATACAGTTTCATGCACTACGCACTCTTCGTGACGTTTTTTCCTCAACTGATTGCCGGCCCGATTGTTCACCACCGGGACATGCTCCCGCAATTCATGCGGGACGACGCGATGAAACCGCATGTCTCGAATATCTCGATCGGGCTGACCATTTTCGCCATCGGGTTGTTCAAGAAGACCGTATTGGCGGACGGTGTAGCTCAATTTGCCACGCCCACTTTCGATGCTGCCGCGCGTGGTGAGACTCTGAGTCTGTTCACCGCCTGGGGCGGAGCCCTCGCTTATACATTGCAGCTGTATTTCGACTTTTCCGGCTATTCAGACATGGCCATCGGAGGTGCGCGCATCTTCGGCATCAAGCTTCCGCTCAATTTTCATTCGCCCTACAGGGCGACCAGCATCATCGAGTTCTGGCGGCGTTGGCACATGACGCTGTCGCAATTCTTGCGGGAATACCTGTACATTGCGCTCGGGGGAAATCGAGGGACGAGTCTCAAACGTTATCGCAACCTTCTGCTGACAATGTTGCTTGGAGGTCTATGGCACGGAGCGGGTTGGACGTTCGTTGTCTGGGGAGGCCTGCATGGGGTCTACCTGACGGCAAACCATTTGTGGCGCAGGTTTTTCCCAGGTGTCGATGGCTTCAACAACAAGCCGCTTGTCAGACTCGTTGCCTGGTTGGTGACATTTATCGCTGTCGTCATCGGTTGGGTGTTCTTCCGGGCCGTGGACTTCGATACAGCAGTGTCTGTCCTGGCCGGCATGGCTGGCGTGCATGGCGTAGCGCTGCCGAATGGAATCGCCATGCGTCTCGGCGACCTATGGCTTCCGCTCCAAGCAATAGGAATAGAGACCTACTTGGGGGGTGGGACCGATTTCGTGCAAACCTGGCTATGGATCGCGATGTTATTGCCGGTCGCGCTCCTTTGTCCGAACACGCAACAAATCATGCGGACGGCGGAACCGGCCTTGAATATGCACCAGTGCCAACCTTCAGATGAATTGCCAATGCCAAGCGCGCTATCCAGACTTCGGTGGGAGCCCTCGGCACGGTGGGCCTTGCTGATCGGGTTTCTGGCTACCGTCGCCATCTTCGCGATGACACGCGTTTCAGAGTTCCTCTACTTTCAGTTCTGAATCGTCGACGCATGGCTGCACATTCTGGTTATCTCAAGCGCCTGCTCGTCGTGATCATTGGCACGACCGGGATAGCCGCATCCATCAACTTCCTGGTTGATCCTTATGGGCTTTTCGGCAATGGACCATGGGCCGGCATCAATGTCTTGAAGCCGGCTTCGGCCGAACGCATGCGAGTGGTCAAACCCTACCTTGCGGAGCGCATGGCAGCAACAACCGTCATTGGCGGAAATTCCCGCCCTGAGCTGGGGATCGATCCGATGAGCCAATGTTGGCCAGCTTCATACCAACCCGTTTTCAATGCGGGTATTGCTGGCGCGAGTTTCAGCTACCAGGCCTCGTTATCGATGCACGCGAGCGGAACGACTGCGACTCGCATTCTGCATGGCGTCGATTTTCTCGACTTCATCCATCCGACAGGCGCTTTGTCGGAACCCGGCAACAAGGCTCCCTCGCGCAGTCCGGAAGAGCGACGTCTTTTCGTTGCCGGATTGCATCCACAGGATTTCTCTCACCTTGTACAGCGCACCATCGATCGCCTCAAGGCACTTTTCTCGTTGACGACCCTCGCCGATTCGTTCTACACCGTCGTCGCGCAGCGTGACGCCAATGCATCGACCCGAACCTCGGCCGGATTCAATCCGGCCAGAGATTATTTCGAAATCATCCGACACGAAGGCCAGCAAGTACTCTTCGCACAAAAGAACCGTGAACTGATCGACCGTCTGAGCCATTCGTTCCAATTGGACCCGGATACCGGTGATGCGCAAAGCAGCTTCGAGGCGTTGCGTCGACTCATTGAGTGGAGCAAGAAGCAGAAAGTCGAACTTGTACTATTCATCAACCCTTACCATGTCGAGTACCTTGCCATATTGGAGCGTAGCGGCAAGTGGCGACTGTTCGAAGAATGGAAAAGATCGTTGGTCAACATCACCGACAACGCTGCTGTTTCACTATGGGACTTCAACACCATTGACACATACTCTGCGGAACAGCCGCCTGACGCCGGCGATCGTCGTACCGTACTTCGCTGGTTCTGGGAGCCTGCGCACTACCGCAGTGCCCTCGGCGATGTGATGCTGGAGCGCATGTTGGCAACCAACTGCGGCGCGGCGGCCAACGACGCACCTTTTGGCACGAAGCTGACTACACGATCGCTCGAAGAACATCTGCTGTCGCTTCGGCGGCGATTGGAATCGCATCTCCGCGACGGCAAGGTTGCAGCGAACGCGGCCACCGATGGCAGCAATTCCAAGACGGACGCGGCAAAAAAGATGTCAGCCGCCGGAAGCGGTCGATAGGCGAACACGCTCTTCTCCGGATCATCCGCAGAGCTGGATGTCAACGGGTAATCGATTGACCCTAAATCCGGCAGTTACCCTGTAGCC
>CAXBDR010000001.1:0-71157 GCA_963974265.1 uncultured Rhodoferax sp. | reverse complement strand
GCGGGGCCTCGCAGCGCAGGGCCGTCACGAAACGCGCCAGTGCATCGTCCGGGCCGCAGACATGGATGGCCACGCCCTGGCCGTCGTTGCGGACGCTGCCGCGCAGGCCGTGGCGCTGCGCCAGGCGCCAGACCGCGGGGCGGAACCCGACGCCTTGCACGATGCCGGTGACGCGGATCCGTTGCGCGCGTTCGCGCGCGCCGATGGCGGCATGGTTCGTCGGCGCGGCTGCCGGGGCTGGTGTGGCGGACATGGTGCTAGCTTAGGCGGTGGCCGGGTTTTCGGCCACCGCCCGGGCTTGACCTGGGTCAATCGGGTGTCGATCGGGGCAGGCAAGGACACAATACCGGGAAGCCTCGCAACCGGAGTCCCCCCATGCAAGCCCGCATCAGCCTGATCACCCTCGGCGTTGCCGACCTGGATCGCGCCGTGTCCTTCTACCGCGACGGCCTGGGCCTGGCCACCGACGGCATCGTGGGCACCGAGTTCGCGCATGGTGCCGTCGCGTTCTTCGAACTGCAGGGCGGCTTGCGGCTGGGCCTGTTCGGGCGCGCCAACCTGTTGCGCGACGCCGGCCTGGCGCCGGACGCGCCATCTGGCAGCCCGGCGTTCAGCCTGGCCCACAACGTGGGTTCGCGCGCAGCGGTCGACAGCGTCTTGGCGCAGGCCGCCATGGCCGGCGCGACCATCATCAAGCCCGCGCAGGACACGTTCTGGGGCGGCTACGCGGGCTGTTTCCAGGACCCGGACGGCCATCTGTGGGAGGTGGCGTGGAATCCGGCGTGGGAGATCGTGCAGTAAGACCGGCCGCCGGCGTCAGGTCGATCGGGGTGGCGGCGGCTCCACGGCCTTGCGCGCCGTAGCGGGATCCCTTGGCCGGCAATCGGTGGATGCCTGTGGCGGCAGCGGCGCCAGCCCGAACAGCGGGCGCAACCACCGGCTGGGACGGATCCAGCCGTCGCACAGCAGCCAGCAACCCGCCAGCGTAGCCAGCAGCACCAGCAGCGGTTCGAACACCGGACCCAGCTTCAGCGGCGCCAGCCCGACCAGGGCCACGACGATCAGCGTCTGGTGCAGCACGTACCAGGGATAGACGGACTCGCGCGCCCAGCCCAGCCAGCGCCAGGGCCGGTTCAGGTGTTGGTACGCAAGGCCCAGGATGGCCAGGATGGCCGACCATTTGTACAGGTCGCCGCACAGCCGGGCCGCGACGGCGGCGGCCTCGCCACCGAACCGGTCCGACCGCAGTACCAGCAAGAGCAGGAAGGCTGCGCCGGCGACGGCCAGCGCGCGGTGTCGCAGCCGCCGGATTTCGGTCCACAGGCCGGCGTCCACGCCGATCCACCAGCCGTAGACGAACAGGCTGCCGTACAGGGCGTGCAACCAGGCGTCGTGCACCAGGTCGTGGGTCGGCGGGAAGTGCGGACGCAGCGTCAGCGAAGCCACGAACAATGGAAGGGCCGGCAACAGCAGCAGCCGGGCACCGCGCAGCGCCAGGAAGGGTCCGCGCGCCCGGCCCAGCACCGGCGCCAGTGCCAGCAGCAGGACGGTGTAGACCCACAGGTACGGCAGGTACCACAGGTGGTTCCAGGTCACGCCGAAGTCCGAGCCGTCGAAGGCGCCGGCCGGCCAGGGGCCGAGCGAGACGTAGCGCAGCACGAAGGCGACCGGGTCGGGTGCGATCGATCCGTTGGCCACGGCCTGCGCATAGGCCTGGTAGGGCACGATTACCGCCATGCCCCAGGCCAGCGGCAGCAGCAGGCGCCAGCTGCGCTGGCGCAACACGGCGAGCCGGTCGGGCTGGCGCAGCAGGAAACCCATGGCCAGGCCCGAGACCAGGAACACCAGGTCCATGCGCCACAGGTTCAGCGCCCGCATCGGCCATTGCAGCCACTCGGCCGCGTGCGGGCTCTTGAGATGCCAGTGCCAGTCGGCCACGTAGGCCATGGCGACGTGGTACAGAATGACCAGGCCGAAGGCCAGGCAGCGCAGGGTATCGATGTCGTGACGGCGGTTCATGGCGCGGATTTTTCAAGCACCGGTGTCGCCGTGGTGCGGTCGTGGGACGGTCCCCGGCCAGGCCGGGACGAGCGGTGGCAGACAGGGACGAAGCGGCGTGCGCAGGCCCTAGACTTCGTGCATGGACAACACCTCACCCTCCTGGCTGGAGCGTTACCGGGCCGTGCAGCGGCCCGTGGAGGTGCTGTTCTGGATCGCCGTCGTCGGTCTGCAGGGCGTGCTGAACACGGTCGTGACCCTGGTCGACATGCGCGCGGTGGGGCGCTTGCAGGCCTGGTGGTCGCCGGTGCTCTGGGAGGCGTCGAGCCACCTGATGGTGTTGTTGCTGATACCGGCCATCGTGGCCTGGAACCGGCGGTTTCCGCTGCATTGGGACACCTTGCGCCGGCATCTGCCGTGGCACCTGGCCGGCAGCGTGGTGTTCAGCCTGTTGCACGTGACGGGCATGGTGGCGATCCGGGTCGGCGTGCATGCGATGCTGGGCGAGACCTATACCTTTGGCCCCTGGCTGGGCGGCTGGCTGTATGAATACATGAAGGACGTGCGGGCCTACATGCTGATCGTCGGTACGTTGACGGCGTACCGGTTCCTGCTGCTGCGCCTGCAGGGCGAGGCACGGGTGCTCGATGCACCCGAGCCAGCTGGCGCGGTCGCCGCATCGCCCGCTGGGGGCAAGGCCCCGGCACCGGCTGCGTCCGTCCGCCCCGAGCGATTCCTGGTGCGCAAGCTGCGCAAGGAGTTCCTGATCGCGGCATCGGACATCGCATGGGTGCAGGCCCAGGCCAACTATGTCGGCCTGCGCGTCAGCGGCCACGACTACCTGCTGCGCTCCACGCTGGCGGAGTTCGCGCGCCAGCTCGATTCGCAGCGTTTCGTGCAGGTGCACCGCAGCTACCTGGTCAACCTGGACCACATCGCGGAAATCGAACCGCTGGACAGCGGCGACGCCCGCTTGCGCATGCGCGACGGCTCGCAGCTGCCCTGCAGCCGGCGTTATCGCAATGCACTCGACCCGTCGCGCCAGCCCGCATCGGAGCCGGCATGACGCCGCCGGGCCGCGCCGAGGGCAACTGCCGCCATGCGCGGCGCGAAGGTCTCGCATGAAGCTGTTCTCGTTCTTCGAGTCGCGCGTGCGCGACATCGCCGCACCCGCGGCGACCATCAACCAGGGTCCACCCGCGGACCTGCTGGGGTTCTACTGGCATTACATGCGCCAGACGCGTGGCCTGTACCTGGCGATGCTGGTGACCGGCCTGGGCGTGGCCATGATCGACATCCTGATGCCGGTGCTGCTCGGGCGCCTGGTCGGCCTGATGGCGGCGACCGACCCGGCGCTGGCGCTGCGCCAGCAGTGGCCGATGCTGGCCGGCATCGCGCTGGTGCTGCTGGTCGGGCGGCCGCTGATGATCATGCTCGACAGCATGGTGCGCAACAACGCGGTGATTCCCGGCGTGACCACGTTGATCCGCTGGCAGAGCCACTGGCACGTGGTGCGCCAGGGCAGCCCGTTTTTCCAGAACGACTTCGCCGGCCGGCTGGCCAACCGGGTGATGCAGACGGCCAACGCGCTGCGCGAGAGCGTCGTGGCGTCGGTGCGGGCGGTCTGGTACATCCTGGTCTACGGCATCAGCGCGCTGGTGATGATGCTGGCGTTCGACTGGCGCCTGGCGCTGCCCATGGTCTGCTGGCTGGCCGGATTCCTGCTGTTCCTGCGCATCTTCGTGCCGCGCATGCGCGACTTGTCGCGCTCGAGCAGCGAGGCGCGTTCGCTGGTCATGGGCCGGGTCGTCGACAGCTACACCAACATCATGACGGTCAAGCTGTTCGCGCGTGCCCGCGACGAGGATGCCTATGTGCGCGATTCAATGGACGCGCATCGCGTCCGCATCGCCGCGCACATGCGCATGACGACGCGGTTCATGGCCACGCTGACGGCGCTCAACGCCTTGCTGGTGGTGGGCACGGCCGGCGTGGCCGTGTGGTTGTGGCACGGCCAGGCGATCAGCCCGGCGGTGGTGGCCACCAGCCTGCCGCTGGTCTGGCAGATCGCCAACATGGCGGGCTGGGTCAGCTGGGAGGTGACGGGCATCTTCGAGAATGTCGGCGTGGTGCAGGAAGGCATGCAGACCATCGCCGTGCCGCACAGCATGGTCGACCGGCCGCAGGCCCGCGCCTTGCAGGTGACGCGGGGCGAGATCCGGTTCGACGCGGTCGACTTCAGCTACGGCCAGAAGCCGCAGGGCGGGCGCGCCGTGCTGGAACGGCTGGACCTGCATATCCGGCCGGGTGAACGCGTGGGTCTGGTGGGGCGCTCCGGCGCCGGCAAGTCCACCCTGGTCAACCTGTTGCTGCGTTTCTACGACGTCGAAGGCGGCAGCATCACGATCGACGGCCAGGACCTGCGCGACGTGACCCAGGAAAGCCTGCGCGCGGCCATCGGCATGGTGACGCAGGATACCTCGCTGCTGCACCGCTCGATCGCGGCGAACATCCGTTACGGCCGGCCCGACGCCACCGAGGACCAGGTGCACGCCGCCGCCCAGCGCGCCCATGCCGACGGCTTCATTGCCGAACTGCGCGACTGGGCCGGCCGCAGCGGCTACGAGGCCCATGCCGGCGAGCGTGGCGTCAAGTTGTCGGGCGGTCAGCGCCAGCGCATCGCACTGGCCCGGGTGCTGCTCAAGGACGCGCCGATCCTGATCCTGGACGAGGCCACGTCCGCGCTGGACAGCGAGATCGAGGCCGCGATCCAGGAGCAGCTGGTCACGCTGATGGAAGGCAAGACCGTGATCGCGATCGCGCACCGCCTGAGCACGATCGCGCGCATGGACCGGCTGGTGGTGATGGACGCCGGGCGCATCGTCGAGCAGGGCACGCACCAGGAACTGCTGCAGCGCGGTGGGCACTATGCGCGCATGTGGGCGCGGCAGTCGGGTGGGTTCCTGGCGGAGGATCCGGTGGACGACGAGGCGCCCGGGGGACACGGTACTGGCTCGAGCCCGATGGCGACCGGCGTGACGGGGGGCGTCTTTCCTCCCAGTTGAAGGCAATGCACGCCGTTGGCGCAACGTATGGTCGGGCGGCGCATCCATGGTGCCGCATCGTGTTTTCCTAGGGCTCGACCGGATTGCCTAGTGGTGGCGGTGGCGCGGCAGCTGCCGAGTACAACCATTCCCGGGGCGCCATGCCTGTGACCTGCCGGAACGCGCGCAGGAATCCCGCGTGACTGGCATAACCAACTTCGCCCGATATCGCCTTCAGCGATGTGCCTTTCTTGAGCATGGCCTGCGCCACCGAAACGCGCCAGTGCGTGAGGTAGTTCAGGGGCGTTTCGCCCACTTCCTTGCGGAAGGTCTCGGCGAAACTGCTTCTCGACATTCCGGCCAGCGTCGACATTTCCGCCAGACTCCAGGCGCGGCCGGGATCGGTGTGGATGGCGCCCAAGGTTTTCACCAGGCGCGGGTGTGCCAGGCCGCGCAGGAAACCCGCGCAAGCATCTCCGCGCCGCACCGCTGTACGCAGCAATTCGATGAGCACGATCTCGAACAAGCGATTCAAGGCTTCCTGCCGGGCAGGACGCGAGGCAAATGCCTCCCCGAAAAGCAGTTCGATGGACGCGCCGGCGCTGTCGAGTTCCGATAGATCGCAGACGAAGCGTGCGGGCAATGCCTGCGTGATCGGATTGAACGCCATGTTGTCGAACAACACGGTTGCGCAAGCGAGGTCGGCACCCGATGCCGGATCCGTGTCGATCCAGTGCTTGAGTGGGCGGGAATAGAAAACGAGCGACGGCTTTTCGAGCGTGGATCGGTACCCGCTCGCATCATGCAGATCCATGCGGCCCGAGCGAAGCAGGTGCAAGTAGCCTCCCGCGGCACCGAAGCCGACGCGCCCGCACAGATTGCCCGTAAAAAACACGCTCGCTCGCGCAAAGAAGTGAGCAAGTAGGGGAGACAGAGGATCGTGGTGTGGAGATGTTTCCGGACGATCTGATGACATATTCGGACTATCGTTAAACAATCGTCCGATTCTCCCATGCAGAATCGCTCCTGTCGACAACTTGGTCGGCTAGCTCCCCAAACCTTGAAAGGAATCACCATGAACGGAAAACGCAGCATCGTGGCGCTTGCGCTGTGTGCCGCCTTCGCCACCGGCAACTCGTTCGCCGCAGACGAACACAACACGGTGCCGGGCCTCACTGCCGTCGGCGCGCCGCTTGGCCTGCATGGCGTCGACCCTGTCGCATTTGTCGATATCGGCAACCGCATCGACGGCACGGCAAAGTACACCGCCGTACACGATGGCGTCGCCTACTACTTCGCCTCCCCGTCGAACCTGGAGGCGTTCAAGGCAACGCCGGAAAAGTACGCGCCGGAAAATGGCGGCTTCTGCACGTTCGGTGTCTCGGTTGGAAAGAAGTTCGACGGCGACCCGCGTTACGCCGCAATCGAGAACGGCAAGCTGTATGTGTTCCTGAACGAGGACATCTTCAAGATGTTCCAGAAGGATCGTGCCGGCACCATTGCAAAGGCGAAAGCGCAATGGGCCAGGATTCAGCACACGGCTTCCAGCAAGCTGTAGACCATCGACTTGTGGGCGCGCACACGATGGGCGCGCCCGCATTCCATCTTCGACTCTTGTCCGATACGGACCCCATCTGGGAAATCATTGAAATGTCGCAAATTGCTCCCATCACAACGTCCCATGCAGACGCGGACGTCGCCGTGACTCTCGCCGCGGTCAGGGCGAAACTCGGCATGGTGCCGAATCTGTTTTCCACGCTTGCGCGCGCGCCAGCCGCGTTGAAGGCGTTGCTCGCCGTGAATGACGCGCTTGTCAGCGGGCGATTGAACGCCGCGGAACGCGAGATTGTTGCGCTCTCGGTGTCGCAGGCCAACGGTTGCGCGTATTGCGTGAGTGCGCATACCTTGCTCGGCGCAAAGGCCGGCCTGAGCGAGGCGGAAACGCTGCAGGCGCGCGCCGGTCACGGTACGAAGCCGCGCTCAGGCGCACTCGCCGCGTTTGCGCGCGAGTTGGTGGACAAGCGTGGACACATCGAACCCGCGGCAATCGACACGTATCGACAATCCGGGCTTTCGGATGAAGACATGCTTGAGGTCGTGGCGCATACGGCGGCGACCACGCTCACAAACTACGCCAACAATGTGGCGCGTACGGAAGTGGACTTCCCTCCCGTGCAATTGAAGCTGGCAGCATAGACGAAGGAGCGCGTCGTGACTTTTGCCATTTCCCAATCGCCCGGCACGCTCGCCGGGGACGACCGCTTCGACCTTGGCGCGTGGGCGATGCTCTCGCCAGACTATGCGGCATGGGCGCGCGAGGCGAGCGTTCTTGCGGGCGAACTGGAACGCGGCTTGCGCAACGGAGAACTCTTCGCCGCGATTCAACCGCGCATGAAGTTCGTACCGGGTGGCGGCGTCAGTCTTGCCGGGGCGGAGATACTGGCCCGTTGGTGTCACCCGCGGCGCGGCCTCGTACCGCCGGGCCAGTTCATTCCCATTGCCGAGGTTACCGGGCTCATCGAGCCGCTTGGCGACTTCATGCTCGAGACCGCGGCACGAACCCTCTCTGCTTGGTTGGCGCGTTACGGCCGCGCCATCGGCTTGGCGGTGAACCTCTCGGCGCGTCAGTTCGCCGGCAGCAAACTTCCCGTGCAACTGGAGCGATTGCGTTCAGACTATCATCTGCCAACGGGTTTGATCGAACTGGAAGTGACCGAGTCGACGGCGATGCGAGATGCCGCTCGCACAGAAGCCGTCCTTGGCGAATTGCGCATGGTCGGGGTTCCAGTGTCGATCGACGATTTCGGAACCGGTTTTTCGTCACTCGCCTACTTGCGGCGCTTCCAGGTCGATGCGCTGAAAATCGACAAGTCACTGATCGACGATCTCGGCGTCGATCCACATGCCAATGCCGTATGCAATGCCATCGTGCAACTCGGACGGTCACTCGACATCAAGGTCGTGGCTGAGGGCGTCGAGCATGTGCGGCAACTGGACTTTCTGCGTCACGCGTGTTGTGACGAAATCCAGGGATACATCTTCAGCCGGCCGGTTGACGTGGACATCTTCGAGCGCGTGTGGCTCCAGCCATGGCAAGCGGCCCGTGCTTCGAGCGAAGCTCCCCATTGCGGATCCGATGGAATTGCCGACGGCGTCGCCGCAGAGCAACCGATCGACTGGGTCGATGCATGAGTGGGGTGCCTTGTGGCTGGATCATGGATGCCGACCGGTGACGCCGCGGGAATGACTTCCTTCTCGTCCCTGCTGAAGGAAGTACGTGCCTGCACGATCTGCAAGGACCATTTGCCGCTTGGCCCGCGACCGGTCGTCCAGCTGCATCCGACATCAAGGGTCTTGATCGCAGGGCAGGCTCCAGGCAACAAGGTTCACCGCTCCGGCATTCCGTTTGACGACGCCAGCGGAGATCGCTTGCGCGAGTGGCTGGGGGTGACGCGCGACGAGTTCTACGATCCCAGGCAGTTCGCGATTCTGCCAATGGGTTTCTGTTTTCCCGGCACGGGAAGATCGGGCGATCTGCCGCCACGACCCGAGTGTGCCGTGACATGGCGAGAGCCGCTGCTCAGACAATTGAGGCATCGAGAGATAACTCTGGTCCTCGGTCAATATGCGCAGAGGTACCACTTCGCGGAACAAGGTTCGTCCTTGACGGAACGGGTTCGGTCGTGGCGGACCTATTGGCCGCGCATGGTGCCGCTTCCGCATCCCAGTCCAAGGAATATCGCGTGGCTGCGCCGCAATCCGTGGTTCGAAGCCGACCTGGTCCCGGCATTGCGGAACCTGATTGCCGAAGTCTTGCGAGCCGATCGGGCCGTCAGCGAACAGAGCCTTCGTCCGCTGCCATTGCGCGATCATCCGGGCTCGCCGCCAGGTCCGGCGCGCGGCGTTGGCGCGTGTTGGCCAGGAGAAAACGGATGAATGGCCGACCCTCGATCATCGAACGGCCCGCTTCGACGAATCCCAGGCGTGTGATCGCCCGCCTGTTCACTCGGCTCGGTGGCAGCAGCGCCGTGATCGCGCCGAGTTCCATCTGATCGAACGCACGCGCCACGATCGCGCGGCAGATCGGCCCGCCCCAGCCCCAGAAACGCGGGTCGAGCACCAGGGCCAGATCCGCCTCGCCGTGTTCGGGCTGGACTCCGCCCCAGCCAGCGAACTCCCCGTGGACGAGGATCGCCCACGGACCCTGGCCATGCTCCGTCCACAGCCGACGCTTGGCCGCGACGAAGGCGCGGCAATCGTCGCGCGAGAATTCGCCGGCGAGCAATGGCAAGTGCCTGCGGACCCGAGCGTCGTTCATGAGCGTGACGAGTTGTGCTTCGTCGATCTCTTCCAGCTCAACGAATTCGATGTCTGTCTGTGTCATGGATTGAATGCCTGCATGTCGTCGTTGTGCCTGCGTCACCGCGAGCGATGGTCAGCCTGGCTTTCCCTGCGCCGGAGCGTCTCGCCTTGGTCGCTCGCCGACGATGGATCTTTCGTCGACATGCGCGTGTTCGTGCACATGCTTGCAAGGTCGAGTTGCCGCAACGATGGCAACATCATCGACGCATCGCGTCGCCGGGCGCATGTCGCATGGCACGACAGGCCCACCGCGACCCACCGCTCAACCCGGCTTGCGCGCGACGATGAAAGGCCGGATATCCTTGCCACGGGTTCCGTGCCACTCGAGGCTGACGATCTCCAGCCCCTGCCGGGTGATGGCCGACTGCAGTTCTTTCGCGTCGAAGCACAACACATGCGGCGCCTTGCCGATCATGCGCATCACCGGCAAGGCGAGATACGGAATGAGCGGGTTCATCAGGCTGATGCAAGGTGTCTTGGAAACCAGCAGGCCGCCCGGCCGCAAGGCCTGCGTGGCCTGTTGCAGCGCACGGTCGAGATCGTCGACCAGGTGCAGCAGGTTGAAGGCCAGTACCACGTCGTATGCGGTTTGTCCGGCCGCCGGTGCGTCGGCGTCGGCCACGGCGAAACTCAGCTGCGGCACGGGCTGGGCCGCCAGCTTCTCGCGTGCGATGGCGATCATGCCGGGCGACACGTCGGTCGCCAGCAGGTGACGCGTGAACGGCGCCAGCCGCAGCGCGGTGCTGCCGGTGCCGCAGCCGATCTCCAGCACCTGCTGCTCGGCGGACAGCAAGGCTTGCACGCGCTGCAGCGTGTTCTCGTATCCTGCCGTGTCGGCGATCGGGTCGGCGGCGTATTTGCGCGCGATGCGGTCCCAGAAGCGGGCCTTGTGCGAGGACGACGCGCTGGACTGCGCGATCGGAGTGCTTGTGGCGGTGGTGGTCATGGATGGCGCGGCGGTCCGCTGGTGGTCATTACGAATGCGAGCATGCTACCCATGCGCAGAACGACAGGCAATTGCGGAATTCCGTCGTGAACATATACATTTATGCATGGAAAAACTCGACTGGAACCAGCTCCGGGCCTTTCTGGAGACGGCCGAGACCGGCTCCTTGTCGGCCGCGGCGCGCAAACTGGGCCTGACCCAGCCCACCTTGAGCCGCCAGGTGGCGGCTATCGAGCAGCGCATGGGCGTGGTGTTGTTCGAGCGGGTGGGCAAGGCCATGGCGCTGACCGCCACCGGGCTGGATCTGCTGGAGCACGCGCGCGCAATGGGCGCGGCCGCCGAGGCACTCGGCCTGGCCGCCACCGGCCGCTCGCAGGCGGTGGGCGGCGTGGTGTCGGTGTCGGCCAGCGATGTGGTGGCCGCCTACCTGTTGCCCCCGCTGGTTCGGCAATTGCGCGAGCGGGAGCCGGGCATTGCGATCGAGGTGGTCGCGACCAATGCGCTGAGCGACCTGCTGCGCCGCGAGGCCGACATCGCCATCCGCCATGTCAAGCCGGAGCAGCCGGACCTGATTGCGCGCTTGATCCGCGAGGCCACGGCCGGCTTCTATGCGTCGCAGGACTGGGTGAAGGTGCATGGCCACCCCCGCGGCACCCAGGACGCGGCCCGTGCGCCCTTCGTGGGCTCGGACCGCGCGGGCCAGTACCTGGACTACCTGCGCCAGCACGGCCTGCCGCTGCAGGAGGCGAACTTCAGCTGCTTCTCGGATCACTCGGTGGCCCACTGGGCGTTGGTGCGCGAGGGCCTGGGCATTGGCGCCATGATGGACGAGGTCGCCCGCATGACTCCTGGGATCGTGCGCGTGCTCGACGAGGTGCCGCCGGTGCGTTTCCCGATCTGGCTGGTGACCCACCGCGAATTGCGCACCGCGCGGCGCATCCGGGTGGTGTTCGAGGCACTGGCCGAGGGCCTGGCATGACCCGCGCGGCGGCGCCTGGGCATCGGCTTGGGTCAAAATCGCGCTGTGCCCGTCGCACCGGATCCGTCCCATCGCAGTCGCTTGGCGATACCGTAGCGTCTTGACCCATCCCACAAGCTCCACCGCGGCCCCGGTCGCGCCACTGTCCATGCTGCGCGACACGCAGTTGCATCGGCTGTGGGCGGTCGGCATGCTGATGTCGCTGATCCGCTGGGTCGAGATCCTGGCCTTTGCGGTGTTCACGTTCGAGCGCACGCAGTCGGCGTTGTGGGTCGCCACGCTGATGATGCTGCGCCTGCTGCCGTTGTCGCTGTTCGGCCTGGCTCTGGGCGCGCTGGCCACGCGCCGGTCGCGGCGCACCGTGCTGATTGCGACTCATGCCATGCTGCTGGTCACCAGTGGCGTGCTGCTGGTGCTCTCGCTGCTGGGCGTGCTGGCGGTCTGGCACCTCGCGCTGGCGAGTTTCATCAACGGTGTCGTCTGGGCGGGCGACATGCCGATGCGCCGCAGCCTGATGGGCGACATCGCCGGCCACGGCCGGCTGGTGCGGGCCATGTCGCTGGACGCCGTGGCTTCGAACGCCTGCCGCCTGATCGGCCCCGGCCTGGGTGGCCTGCTGCTGGCGCACGGCGGGCTCACGGCCGTGCTGGTGTTCACGAGCATCTTCTACCTGCCGGTGCTGGCTGCGCTGACCGGGCTGTCACGCCAGGTCGTGGCGCCGAACACGACCCGGCCCACGCTGCGCGCCTTGCTGGTGCGTGGTTGGCAAGCCGCCCGCGCGTCACCCCCGCTGCGCGCGATCCTGTGGATCACGATCCTGTTCAATCTGTTCGGCTGGCCGGTGCTGAGCATGGTGCCGGTGATCGGCCAGGTGCGCTTGCAGCTCGATGCGCAGGACGTCGGCCTGCTGGCCAGTGTCGACGGCGTCGGTTCGTTGCTCGGCGCGCTGGTGCTGACCTCGCTCGCCGCGCGCCTGCGCCAGGGGCAGCTGTACCTCGGTGCCGTGCTGCTGTTTCTCGTGCTGCAGATCGTGTTGGGCTGGAGCTGGAACGTGTGGCTCACCGCCACCGTGCTGCTGGTGATCGGCGTCGCGCAAGCGGGTTTCGCCGTGATGCAGGCCACGCTGGTCTACGTCGCCGCGCCCGACGATCGCCGCACGGAGGCGCTGGGCATGATGACCATGTGCATCGGCGTGGCACCGCTCGGATTCCTGGCCACGGGCTGGCTCGCCGAGCACCTGGGCGCGCCGACCGCGGCCACGGTCACCGCGCTCTGCGGCGTCGTCGCCATCGGTCTGACCTGGCGGCACTGCCGTGCCTGTTTTCAGGTGGCGCAGGATGGACCCGCCACGTCGGCGCGGACATGAGCCACAGAGTCGAAGCCGCAAACGGGACGACGTCGACGCTGGTCGTTCAAGCGCCTTCACGGCGGCGGGCGGCACTCTTTCCTTGACATCATCGGGGGGTTTCGTAGCATCGCGATTTCCATATCTGATCGAAAGGACGCAGGGAGATGCCGTACAACAAAAAGCTGGCTCGTGTCGCCAGCACGGTTGCGACAGTCTTGTTCACCACCTTCTGCTCGCCGGCCTTCGCCGATGACAACGTGTTCGACATCGTCGGGCTACGGCTCGGCATGACGCCCGAGCAAGCGGTCCAGGCGCTCAAGACGCACGGCATCGGCGCGGACAAGATCTATGAAATCCGGATGGCATACGGCTACAGCGACGGCGTCAACCATGGTCTCAAGACCGATGACTTCCTGGCCCGCATCACGGCCGGCAAGGTTGACATCCAGGGCAACAAGCGGCGCGAGGAATCGTTCGAGTTGATGTTCTCGCCGCCACCGGCGGGCGGAATGCTGGTCGGTGTGCGGCGCATGCTCGCCAACAACGTCGATCCGATCACCGGTGGCCAGTTCAGCCAGGCGCTCCTCGACAAATACGGCGCTGTGTCGGCCAGCACGACCGGCATCCAGCACTGGAGATTTGGCAGCGGCGACATGAACTGCCTGTCGACCAATCCCAACGGCACCGGTGTGTCGTTGCCGACCACCGACATACGACAGAAGAAGGGCATCCTGGACCTGGTGTACCGCAAGGCCGGTGGCGGCAAGTACCGGCTCGACCTGTTCCTGCACAGCCGGGGCAAAGATCTTGCCCAATGCGCCAGCATGCTGGAGTACCGGGTTTCCGCAACCGCCAACCAGCCGGCAACCCGTGTCCAAGCCACGATGATCGACGTGCAGTCCTGGGTCAAGGCGGAACTGGCGGCCAACGAACGGGTCGACAAGTTGCGCAGCGAGGCCATCGAGAAACGCGTGGGCAAGGGCAGCAAACCCTCGCTCTGAAGCGGGGCGCGTCAATGGACGCACCGCGACCGTGACTCTCAACAACACGCCGGACCGCCCGGGGTTTCTTGAACCCCTCGGGGGCCTGGCGAAGCCAGGGCTGGGAGCGATCAGTACGGCATCACCACCAACCGCGTCTGCGTGAACTCCAGCATGCCGTGCTTGCCGTCGTCACCACCCAGGCCGGAGCGTTTCCAGCCGGCGTGGTAACCCTGGTACGGGTCGGCGGGCGTGCGGTTGATGTACAACTCGCCGGCCTCGATCTCGTTGCCGGCCTGCATGACCTGGCGGTAGTCGTTGGTGAACAGCACCGACGCCAGTCCGTACTGGTGGTCGTTGGCCATGGCCAGTGCGTCGTCGAAGCTGTCGTAGGGCAAGACGCACAGCACCGGGCCGAAGACTTCCTCCTGCACGATCTCGGACTCCTGGCTGGCACCGGTCAGCAAGGTCGGCGGATAGAAGAACCCGGGGCCCGCGGGCATGACGCCGCCGCATTCCAGCCTGGCTCCGGCGGCCACCGCACGCTGCACCATGTCGTGGATGTTCTGGCGGCTGTCGGCGCTGATCAGTGGGCCCATGCGGGACGGATCGGCCGCGCGGTCGCCTACTTGAACGTTGCGCATCTTGTCGCGCAGCAGGCTCACCAGTGCATCGTGCACCGAGCGGTGCACATACACCCGCTCCACCGCGGTGCACAGCTGGCCGCAGTTCGTGGTCTTGGAGCCGACGATGGCCTGCGCCGCCGCCTCCAGGTCGGCGTCGGCGGCCACGAGGGCCGGTGTCTTGCCACCCAGCTCCAGCGAGGGCTTGGCGATGTTGGTCTTGGCGTAGTCCAGAACCCGGCGTCCGGCCTTCAGGCCGCCGGTCAGCGTGATCATGCCCACGCGCGGATGCGTGCACATGGCCTCGGCTTCCGCGTGGCCCATGGTCATGATGTTGACCACCCCCGGTGGCAGACCGGCGTCGAGCACCGCGTGGGCGATCTCGAATGCGCTGCATGGCGTGTTGTTGCTCGGCCGCACGACCACGGTGTTGCCGGTGATCAGTGCCGGCGCGATCTTGCGCAGCAAGGTGTAGACCGGGTAGTTGAACGGGATCAGGCAGGCCACGACGCCGATGGCCTCACGGTGCAGCACCAGGTTCTCGTTGGCCGCGTCGCTGGGGATGACCTCGCCTTCGATGCGTCGCGCCCACTCGGCGTGGTAACGCGTGATGTCGGCGGCATAGATCGCCTCGTTGCTTGCGTCCTGCAGGCTCTTGCCGGATTCACGCGCCAACGCCGCACCGATGGCGTCCTTGCGGGCGACCAGCGCATCGGCCAGCGCATGCAGGTAGCGGCCGCGCTCGATGGCCGGCAGCCGGCGCCAGGCGCGTTGCGCCAGTGCCGCGGCTTCGCAGGCGGCATTCACCTGTGCGCTGCTGGCCGCGCTGACATGGGCCACGAGTTTTTCGGTTGCCGGGTTGTCGACGGCCATCAGGGAGCCGTTCTCGGGGGCGACCCATTCGTTGTGGATGAAATTGCGATAGGTTTTCATGATGCTGCCGGGTGGTCGGCGTCGGCCGACGTAATAGACCTGCGAGGTGGCTTGTGCCACGAGGCTGCAGGCGGGATCGGATAAGTCCATGGGGCCGTACGCATCTGGGCGCGAAGTGGTGGCAACGGGCTCAGAGAATATCCGTTTCGGCGAGCCGGTGGACCCCCTGTTTCAGTGGTATCCCAGTGGATGCTGGGCCATCTCCAGGTGCAGTGCGGTGCCGCTGTAGGGATGGGCCAGCGCGACTTCTTCGTTCAGTTCCACGCCCAGGCCCGGCTCCTTGCTCGGGATCACGTAGCCGTCTTCCCACTGGATCTTCTTCTTCAGCAGCTTCTCGTGGAAACCGCCGAGTTGCTGGATGCTCTCGAGGATCAGGAAGTTCGGGATGCTGGCGGCGAACTGGATGTTGGCGGCGGCCACCACCGGTCCGCAATACAGGTGGGGAGCCACCTGCACGTAGTGGGCCTCGGCCATGGCGGCGATCTTCCTGGCCTCCAGGATGCCGCCGACCCGGCCCAGGTTGGGTTGCAGGATGGACGCCGCGCCGGTTTCTATCACGCGTGCGAATTCGTACTTGCTGCACAGGCGCTCGCCGGTGGCCACCGGAATGCTGGTGTGCCGCGCCACTTCGGCCATCATCTCGGGTCGCTCGGGCGGTGTCGGCTCCTCGAACCACAGCGGGTCGTACTTCTCGATCCGCCGGGCCATGCGCTTGGCTCCCGACACCGTGTATTGCCCGTGCGTGCCGAACAGGATGTCGGCCTTGTCGCCGACCGCCTCGCGGATCAGCTTGCAGAAACGCTCCGACAGGTCCATGCGCTCGAGCGTGGGCTGGCGCGGGTCGAACACCGAATAACCGCCGACCGGATCGAGCTTGACCGCGGTGAAGCCCTGGTCCACGTAGATCGCCGCGCGTTCGGCCGACCTGACCGGATCGTCGTAGAACGAATCGTCTTCGTTCGCATCGGGATACAGGTAGGTGTAGGTGCGCAGGCGCGGGTTGACCAGGCCGCCGAGCAGCTTGTAGACCGGTTGTTCCAGCGCCTTGCCGGTGATGTCCCAGCAGGCCATCTCGAGCGCGCTGAGCACGCCCATCAGCGACACGTCCGGGCGCAGCGTGAAGCCGGCGCCGTAGGCCTTGCGCCACAGCGTCTCGACCTGCATCGGGTCCTGCCCGGCGAACACGCGCGCGAACAGGTCCTCGGCCATGGCCGTGATCACGTGCGGACTGAAGGTGGCCGCATAGGCTTCGCCGATGCCCTCGATGCCGCAGGCGGTACGGATCTTGACGAATACGAAATACCTGCCGCCGAACGACGGCGGCGGGTTGCCGACCACGTAGGTCTTGATCGATTCGAGTTGCATGGCGTGTGCTCCTTGTGAAATGCGTGCGTGTTGTCAGCCGCGCGCGGCCGCCAGGATGGCCTGCGCGCCCTTGTGCGCGACCATGGTCGTCGGTGCATGGGTGTTGCCCGAGGTGACGTTGGGAAACACCGAGGCATCGACCACGTAAAGATGGTCCAGGCCGTGCACCTTGAGGTTGGCGTCGACGACCGAGGTCGCCGCATCGGGTCCCATCGCGCAACTGCCCACCGGGTGGTAACAGGTGCTGGCGCGGTTGCGGAAGTCCTCGACCATGGCCGCGTCGTCCATCGCGTCGAGCCGCGGCGCGATCGGGGTGCGGATCAGGCCCCGCATGGCGTCGGTGTTCTCCAGCCGGCGGACCAGCTGCGCGCCGCGCAAGGCCTGCGCCACGTCTTCGGGGTGCGAGAGATAACCCGGCGTGATGATCGGCGCGCTGGCGGCGTCCAGGCCGGCGATCTCCACCCGCCCGCGGCTGAGCGGCCGACAGGGCTGGAAACACAGGATGAAGCCGGCAAAGCGGTCCGGCACGATCTGCGTGCCGGTTTTCGAGGCGGCGAGCGTATAGGTGATCGGATTGCAATACAGCTGCATGTCGGCCTGCGTCGCGCCGGCATGCGAGCGCACGAAGCCGCCGCACTGGTTGACGCTGATGCTCAGCGGCCCGCCCAGCGTGGTCACGTATTGCACGCCGACCCGCAGCTTGCCCCACAGGCTGGACAACACATTGTTCAGCGTGGGTTCGAGCGACTGGTAGCTGTAGCTCATCGCCAGGTGGTCCTGCAGCCGGGTGCCGACCTGCTCCTGCACCAGCACCGGGTTGACGCCGTGGCGTTGCAGCAGCGCGCCCGGGCCCACGCCCGAGAGCTGCAGCAGCTGCGGACTCTGGATGGCGCCGGCGCTGAGCACCACGGCCGCGCGGGCCCGGGCCGTGTGGCGCGCGCCATCCTGGCGGTAGGTCACGCCGACGGCCTTGCGACCTTCGAACACGATGCGTTCGGCCAGCGCGCCGGTGGCCAGCGTGACCTGGCCGCGGCGCAGTGCCGGGCGCAGGAAGGCGTCGGCCGCCGACCAGCGCATGCCGCGCCGGGTGTTGATGTGGTAGCGGCCGATCCCCTCGGGTTCGGGGCCGTTGAAATCCTCGGTGAGCGGCAGGCCGGCCTGTTGCGCGGCGGCGAAGAAGTGGCGCGCCATCGGATGCAGTTGCCGGCGCACGTCGCTGACGAACAAGGGGCCGCCTTCGGCCGCCGGTGTTCCGTCGGCGTCGACGCGCCGCTCGAAGCGGTCATAGACCGGCGCCACGTCGCTCCAGCCCCAGCCGCGATTGCCGGCGGCGGCCCAGTCGTCGAAATCGCCCGGCAAGCCGCGGCAATACACCATGGCGTTGATCGAACTCGAGCCGCCCACCACCTTGCCGCGCGGGAAATAGATGCGCCGGTCCTTCAGGCCCGGGTCGGACTGGGCCTCGAACTTCCAGTTGACGCGTTCGTCGTAGAAGGTCTTGCCGTATCCGATCGGCATGTTGATCCACAGCCGCCGGTCATGGCCACCGGCCTCGAGCACCAGCACCGTGGCCCGCCCGCCGGCGCTGAGCTGGTCGGCCAGCACACAGCCGGCCGAACCGGCACCGACGACGATGTAGTCGTATTCCTGAGCCGCCACGAGAGTCCTTGATGTTCGCCCGGCGCGCGGCGCAACGACGCCGCCGTGCAGGCAGAAACGAAAGTGTAGGCGGCAACCGCCGCCGCGACCCGTCCCCGCCGATGCGGCAATTCAAGTAATTGACCCGGCGCGTCATGCCGGCGTCAGGCGGGTTGCGGCCTGTCTCAGGCCGCCGGTCCGGACGGGGCCGTGGGGGGTGGGATGGGCTCTTCCGGCGGTGGGGGCGAGGCGGGCTCGCCCGCCGCGGCGTCGTGCGCGGGCATTTCGCTGTCGGGGAAACGCGGGTCCATCGGCAGTACCGCCTGGGTGCTGGCGCCGGCCATCACGAAATCGGCCTTCTCGCTGGGTTCGCCGCGGTTCATCGGGAACTTGCGCCGGTAGTGCCAGGTCAGCGCCGCCAGCGCGGCCAGTACCACGGAGAAATACAGCATCAGGGCCTCGGGCCCGATCAGGTCCATCATGCCGCCGGCCAGCGTAGGGCCGATGGTGGCGCCCATGCCGTTGAGCAGCAGCAGTCCGCCGGTAACCTGCAGCACCTTGACCCGGTCGACCAGGTCGTTGACGTGGGCGACGCTGATGCCGTAGACGGTGAACGCCAGTCCGCCGAACACGACGCCCAGCGCGATCAACGAATTCTCGTAGTCGCGCGCCAGCAGGAAACCGACGCCGGCCACGCCCGCGCAGGCGACGGCCACCCAGAACAGCACCAGGCGCCGGTCGTGACGGTCGGAGAAATGGCCCACCGGCCACTGGAACGCGGCACCGCCCAGGATGGTGGCCGCCATGAAGGTGGCGATGCCGGCATCGCTGAATCCGACACCGGCGCCGAACACATGGCCCAGGCCCAGCAGCGGGCCACTGAGCATGCCCGACACCAGCGCGCCGAGGGTACCGATGGGCGAGATCGTGAACAATTCGATCAGGCTGAACTTGGGTGCCTCGGTGATCTCCGGCTGTTCGACCGGCGTCAGCGTGATCGGCAACAACGCGAACGAGAACAGCACCGAGACCAGCACGAAGGGCACGAAACCGTTGCGGTCGCCGACCAGGATCAGCCACTGGCCGACGGCCAGCGCCACCATGTTGACGACCAGGTAGATGGCGAACACCTTGCCCCGCTTGTCGGTCGGTGCCACCACGTTGAGCCAGCTCTCGACCACCAGGTACAGGCCGACCAGGCACAGGCCGGTGATGAAACGCAGCGCGCCCCAGAAAACGGGATTGATCCACAAGGCATGCAGCAGCGGCAGCGTGGACGCCACCGAAGCCATGGCCGCGAACGCCCGGATGAAGCCGACCTTGCGGATGATGTGCGGGCAGGCATAGGTGCCGTAGATGGCGCCGGCGAAATAGGCGGACATCACCAGGCCGGTCACCAGGCTGGAGAAATTGGCCGTCGAGGCCTGCGCGCCGATGGCGGCGAACATCAGGCCGGTGCCCACGATCAGCAGGCCCACGCCGCTGAGCAGGGCTGCCAGAGGAATCAACAGTTTTCCCAAGATCCGGTCTCGATTGCTGGGTGAGGTCCATGTGGCGGGAGCGCGGACCCGCCGCCATCCCGAAGGAACGCCACGGTATCACACGCACGCGGCGCCGCGGTGATGCGGATGCGACCAGGCCGGTTCCGGAGTCCGCATGTTCGTTGTCGCGACCGGGCCCTGCTCGCCGATTTTTTGGCAAGATACGGGGCTTCAGAACACCGACAGGGAGTCTCATGCAATCCATGCCAACCGTGTGCGCGCGGCCATGGCTGCGGTCCGCGGCGGCTGTCACCGCCTTGCTGGCATGTGGCCTGGCCCAGGCTGCCGCGGTCCAGTCCGGCACCAGCCCGCGGGCCGACGGCAGCCTGATCCACTGGTCGTTGACGCCGCCCCTGATCGCAGCACCCGAGGCCGGCTCGCCCCGGGGCGTCTTGCTGGTGGCCCAGGGTTCGGGCTGCCTGCCGGCATCGGCCAGCACCAGCGTGGCGGCGGCCCATGCCGTCGCACCCGCGCTGGCCTTGTTGACGGTGGAGAAATACGGCGTGTCGCCGGATGATCGCCCCGCCGACGCCATGGCCGACTGTTCGCAGGACTACCGGCTCCACCACACGGTCAGCCAGCGCGCCGCAGACGCCCGGCAGGTGCTGCGGGCCTTGCGTGATGCGCCCGGGTGGAACGGGCCGCTGGTGTTGTTCGGCGGCTCCGAGGGCGGGGCCGTGGTGGCGCAACTGGCGCCGATGGCCCATCCGGATGCGGTGGTGGTGCTGTCGAGCAGCCTGGGCGAGACCCTTGCAACCTCGATCCGGCGCGTGGTTCCGCCACCCGTGGCACAGCAGCTCGACGGCCTGCTGGCGCAGGCGCGGCGCGATCCCGGCCCGGGCGCGCGCCCGGTGTCGGAGTGGGGCGGCAACTCGCTGCGCTGGTGGGCCGACGTGGCCGACACGGTGCCGGTGCGCGCCTTGTTGACGTCGGCGGCGCCGGTGCTGCTGGTGCAGGGCGAGCGCGATGCGCAGGCACCGGTCGCATCGGCCCGGCTGGCGCAACAGGCATACCGGGACGCCGGCCATGGTGGCCTGACCTACTGGGAACTGCCCGGCCATGATCATTTCATGGTCGACGCCCACGGTGTCGATCAGCGCGATCGGGTGCTGGGGCTGGCGGCGGGCTGGGTGGCGGACCGGCTGGCCGAGCGAACGGCGCGGTCCCGCACGGGGCCGGACGACGGCGTCGCGGATCGACCGGCGTCCGGTTCCGTGATGCCCGACGCGGACCTGTTGCGCTGGCACCGTTCGATGCGGCGCCTGCAGCCCTGGGGCTGACACCATGGCGCCGCAGGGTCTTGTTTTTCGTCCGATGCGCGCGGCCGACCAGGCAGTGTTGTGGGAGATCCTGCACGTGGCCTTGTGGGACCCGCCACCGGCGCCGCTGCGCCCAAGGGCGGTGCTGGACACCCCGCGCGTGCGCATCTACGCCGAGTCCTGGGGCCGCGCCGGCGACGTCGGCGTGATGGCCGAACAGCCGGGCGCCGACGCAATCCCGGTCGGTGCCTGCTGGATGCGTCTGGTGCCCGACGGGCAAGGCCTGGCGTATGTCGACGACGCGACGCCGCAATTGGGTATTGCCGTGTTGCCGCCCTGGCAGCGCCAGGGCGTCGGCCGGCCGATGATGCTTGCCGCGCTGGACGCGGCGCGCGGCGCCGGTTACCGCCAGGTGTCGCTGACCGTGCATCCGCAGAACCCGGCGATCCGGATGTACGAGTCCTGCGGCTTTCGCAAGGCGGGACTGCGCAACACTTTCCACCTGATGGTGGCGCCGCTGGGTTCGTCCCCGGCCGATATACAGTAGGCCTTTGAGCCCCGGCCCAGTGCCGGATCGCGTCGCAGCCGAGGAGCTGGGATTCGACAGAACCGACGAGGCGGCCCGCGCACAGTGGCACGAGCAAGCAGTCGGCTTACCCGCGCTTGTCGCCGCGGATGCAACAACGAGCAGGAGGTCCCTTGGACATCACCGGTTTCATGCAAGGCTACAAGGCAGCCTGGGAGGCCCGCGACAAGGCGATGTTTGCCGCCTTGTTCCATCCCGACGGCATCTACCACAACACGCCGTTCGCCAGCCAGCGCGGCCATGCCGAGCTGGCCGCCTACTGGAGCCGTGTCGAGCTGCAGTCCGACGTGCAGCTGCGTTACGAGGTGCTGGCGAGCCTGCCGGATGCGGGTCTGGCGCATTGGCACGTCACCTACCAGGTGACGTCGGAGGAACTGTTCCGCATCTGGGCCGCATCGACCGGCACCAGTGTGCCGGCGCGCCAGCCGGGCGAGCCGCTGCCGCGCATGGTGCTCGACGGCGCCTTGCAGGCCCGTTTCGCCGATGGCCTGTGCGCCGAGTGCCGCATCTGGTGGCACAGCATGCCGCAAAGATGAGATGAAGGACGCCCCCCGTCTGTCCGGTTTCACTGCGTGTAAACCGGCCGAACCTCCCAGTGGGGGGCACCCCCGACGGCCTGGCAGAGCCAGTTCCGTGGGGGACCCCACTTGTCTGCTCCGCGGCCGCTCGGCCCGGCGCAGGACAGGCGCCATATGCACGCCGCGACGATGTTGATCCGCCCGTTCGACGAGCCCGACGGCCCGGCCGTCGTCGCCTTGTGGCAGGCCTGCGGGCTGACACGCCCCTGGAACGATCCGGCGCGGGACATCGCGCGCAAGCTGGCGGTGCAGCGCGATCTGTTCCTGGTCGGCATCCAAGACGGCGTGTTGATGGCCAGCGCCATGGCTGGTTACGACGGCCACCGCGGCTGGGTCAACTACCTGGCGGTGCATCCTGACTGGCGGCGCCGGGGCCATGGCGAGGCCTTGATGCGGGAGGTCGAGCGGCGGCTGCTGGCGCTGGGTTGTCCCAAGCTCAACCTGCAGGTGCGCAGCGGCAATACCCAGGTGCTCGATTTCTACCGGGCGCTGGGTTACCTGCAGGACGAAGTCGTGAGCCTGGGCAAGCGGCTGATCTCCGACACCACGGCGGATGCCCCGCCCCGATCATCGACGCCATGAACACTGCAAGCACAAGCCCTTTCGCCGCATCCACCATCCACGCCCGTCTCGGCCTGCATCCGGTCATCAATGCCGCGGGCACCTTCACGCCGCTCGGTGTCTCGCGTTCGCCGCCGGCGGTCGCGGATGCCGTGGCGCAATCGCTGCAGGCGTTTTTCGTCATCGACGAGCTGCAGTCGCTGGCCAGCCGGGCGCTGGCCGACTGGAGCGGTGCGCAGGCCGGTGCGGTGACGCATTGCGTGGCCGCCGGCATCACGATGGCGGTGGCCGCGGCGATGGCCGGCGACACGCCGCAGGCCGTGGCCGCGCTGCCGGACAGCCGCGGCATGCCCGACAAGGTCGTGTTGCCGGCCGGCCACGCCATCGACTACGGGCATCCGATCCTGACCGACATCCGGCTGGCCGGCGCGACACCGGTGCTGGCCGGCACGCCGCAGCAGTGCAGCCCGCAGGACCTGGAGCAGGCGCTGGCGCAGGACGCCGTCGCCTGCCTGCTGCTGGTCTCGTCGCGCCTGGTGCGCGGCCAGGGTCCGGATCTGGCGGTGGCGGTGCGGCTGGCGCATGCGCGCGGCGTGCCGGTCGTCATCGACGGTGCGGCGCAGGACATGCGCGTGCCGGAGCTGCTGGCCAGTGGGGCCGACGCGGTGCTGGCCAGTGCGCACAAGTACCTGGCATCACCAACCGCGGGGCTGGTCGTGGGCACGGCGGAGTTCGTACGCGCGTTCCGGGCCCAGGAGAAAGGCATCGGGCGTGCGATGAAGGCCGGCAAGGAGGCCATCGTCGGAGTGCTGGCGGCCCTGGAGCACCGTGCGGCGCTCGACCTTCCCGCCTGGCGCGACGCGCAGCGCCGCAAGGTCGAGGCGTTCGTCCAGGCGCTGGCATCGATCGCCGGCCTGCGGGTCGAAGCGGTGCCGGATCCGGCCGGCATGCCGTTCTCGCGCGTCGTCGTGTCGGTCGACGATCCGGCGCGGCCCGGTTGGACGGCGCAGTGGCTGGCCGGCCATCTGCGCGACGGCACACCGTCGATCCGGGTCATGGAGCACCAACTGGCCCATGGACAGCTGGTGCTGGAGCTGGTGCCGCTGCGGGACGACGAGATCGGCGCCATCGTGCGCGCGCTCGTGCTTGCGCGCGATGCGTTTGTCGGCGTGCCGGTGCGCTGAGCCGGCCGGGCGCCGGTGCCATTGCCATCAGGCGCGGGTGTCGTCGCGCATCAGCAGCCGGCCGAGCCAGGTGCGCGGCGGCTCGCGGCCGGTGCGCAGGTAATCGATCACGACGTCATCGGCGAGCGTGCGCCGTTGCAGCTGCTCGACCATGTGGGTGCCGGCGAAGACGATCCGGTCGTTTTTCGCCAGCGGCAGGTTGACGTCGGGCAGCAAGATGTCGTTGCCACCGCGGCTGAGCATCAGCGCGACGACCGGCAGCTTGGCGCTGCGCTGCAGCGGATCGGCCAACAGGTGCGACAACGCGAACGGCGGCTCGGGCCGTTCGCCGAACACATGGGCGACACCCACCAGTTCCGGCGCGATACGCACGCCCCAGATATACGGCACCTTGTCGCCGACCACCTCGCGCAGGCGCTGGATCAGCCCGACGGCCCAGGCGTTCGGCTGATTGCGCGCGCGCAGCAGGAAGCGGTTGAGCAGCGGCGTGGTCATCTCCTGCAGGACTTCGTTGGTCATCAGCTGTGCCTGCACGAACTCCATGTCGGCGTGTGCCGCCTCGATCAGCGCGCGGTTGCCGACCAGGTTCTGGCGCACCACGACGAACAACTTCTTGTGGCAGCGCCGCGCCGCGATGATCACCGCCAGGTTGCTGGCGTCGACATCGGTGCAGGCAACCAGGCCACAGGCCTGCTCGATGCCGGCGCGGCGCAGGGCCTCCTCGGCCACGCTGTTGCCGACGATGCCGTCTTCGCTGCATTGCGCCGGATCGATGTCGATCGCCTTCCAGGTGAGACCGGCGTCGGCCAGGGCCTGGGCGACCGCGTGGCCGAAGCGGCCGTAGCCCGCGATCACCCAATGCCCATGCGGCAACACGAAGCGCGGCGGCGGCTCGGCACCCGGCACACCGGTAATCCAGTCCTCGAGCCGCAAGGTATCGGGCTTGGACAGCGCCATCGCGAAGTTCAGTCCGAAGCTGTCGAACGGGTTGACGACGATCACGTTGCCGAACTCGCTGAGCATGTCCCGCGCGGCTTCGGATTTCACCCGCGCCAGCAGACGGCAGTCCTTGGCCAGGGCCCGCGCGCCGATCACGATGGCCTGGTTGACCTGGTCGTCGCCGGTGAGCGCGATCAGCCCCATGCAGTTGGGCATGCGGATGCCGGCCGTCAGCAACACGTCGGGTGCGCGGGCATCGGCCACCAGCAAGGCGGTGGGCTGTTGCATGTCGCTGACCAGGTGCGCCCGCGTGCGTTCCTCGTCCTGCTCGATCACGACGGTGCCGTAACCGATGCGGTCGAGCGCGGCGACCAGCCGTCGGCCACTTTGCCCGTAGCCGCACACGACATAGAAACGCTCGGTCATGCGCGCCACGCTGCGCTCGAACCGATGGTGCCGCAGCGCCAGCTTGAACGCCGGATGCCGGGTCAGCGCGAACACCGATCCCAGCGTGTAGGCCCAGCCGACGACCGACAGGTAGATCGACAGCGTCATCCACAGGCGCTGCGCATACGAGAACGGGTAGGGCACCTCGCCGAAGCCGATCGTCGTCGCGGTGTAGGTCATGACGTAGAAGGCGTCGAAGACGCTCAGGCGCCAGGGCTGGCCCGACGGGTCGGTTCCCGGCATCAGCACCAGCCCGAAGATCGCGATCGCGTAGACGGCGATCAGCGTGATCAGCGGCGCCCGCAGGCGCCGCAACACGAGTACGAGGATGTCCGACACCGTCCAGCCCCGCGGCGTCGTGCGCTCAGCGTGTGCGGCGCATGGTCTCGCCGATCAGCAGCGCCACCGAGATGAAGTTCGCCACCAGCGCGCCACCCGACAGCGACACCACGGTGGCCATGACTTCGCCCTCGGTCGGCATGCCGGCCACGCGGGTCGCCCACATCCAGACCAGCGAGGCGGCGATGAGTTGCAACACGGCGACGATGCTGGTGGCCAGATGCACCGCACCGATGTGGGTGCGGTCGCCGAACTTCAGGATCATCGCGATCAGGTTGACGAACACGGTGCCCGCGAGTTCGAGCTGGTGGTGGTGCTGCGGATTGCCGATCTCGCCGACGAAGAATCCGAAGTTGAGCGTGCAGGCCAGGATGACGAACGCGCCGAAGATCACTTTCTCGAGGTTCATGGCGACACCCCGCGGCGAGCGGGACCGGTGACGTTGTTGTCCGGATGGTACGCCAAGACCATCGGGCTGGCGCTCAGAGCTCGCGCAGTCGGAACAACTCCTGGGTCTTGGCGATGCCGCGCAAATCGTGGCGCCCGACGCTTTCCACCGGATGTTGCACCTGTTGCGCGAATTCTCGCGACATCAGCAGCGGTATCAGCAGCGACTTGGTCATTTCCTGGATCCGCGCCGTCATGTTGACCGCCGGTCCGACGACGTTGAAGGCGAGCCGGTTCGGCGCGCCGACGTTGGCGTGGGTGACCGTGCCCAGGTGCAGTCCGAGCCCGAATTCGATGGTCGGTTGCCGCGCGCGTCGGCGCCGGTTGTTGACCACGGCAATGGTGTCGAAGGCGTCCACCGCCGCGTCGAGCGCGGCGGCACAGACCTCGGCGGTGCGCGCCGGATCCTTGATCTCGAACACGATCAGGATGGCGTCGCCGATGAACTGCAGGATCTCGCCGCCGCGGGCGGCCGCGGCCGCGGCGCAGTATTCGTAGTAGTCGTTGAGCAGGCGCAGCATCTGGTCGACGGGCAGCGTCTCGCTCAGTGCGGTGAAGCCGCGCAGGTCGGAATACCAGAACGCGGCCGAGATCTTCTCGCCGTCGCCCCGCTTGACCTGGCCCTGCAGGATGCGCTGGCTGATGCGCTTGCCGACGAAGGTGTCGAGCAGGCCCAGCACGGTGCGGCGCATCACCAGCAGCTCCATGTGCGGCGTCAGCAGGTTGGTCAGCGCCAGCAGCCGGGCCACGTCGTCGTCGCTGAAACCCTCGGGGTCGCGGGTCGACACCGTCATCACGTTGACGGTACGGTCGGCGAAGATCATCGGCATGGCCAGGTAGTCGCGCACGCCGGCGGCGCGCAGCTCCTGCCAGATCGGATGTTCGCCGTCCTGCGGCCGGGGATCGATGCGCTGGTGCAGCGGCGTGGCGTTCTGGTGCACATGCTGGATCGGGCTGCCGATGTAGGCGTCGGTCTGTTGCACGCCGTGCGCGCCAGACCAGAACCGGGCGCCATCCTCGCGCGTCCAGCTCAGGCCCACGGCCGCCAGCTGCGGATGCAGGGTGCCGCAGCTGATGCGCAGGCGGTCGATGCGGGCGCCGGCCGCATCGAGTTTTTCCATCAGCACTTCGGTCATCGTCATCGGGTCGGCGATGAAACGTCCCTCGGTGTAGAGCCAGGTCGCCACAGACTCGAGCGACCAGTCGTGCGACGGGCCGAACAGGCGTTCGCGCGCGAGTTCGGCGGCGACGGCCGCCAGCACCGGCGAGGGGCTGGCGTCGTTCATGGCCGGGCCTGCCCGATGATCCGGCGCGCGGCCTTCTCGGCGATCATCAAGGTGGGAGCGTTGGTGTTGCCGCTGGTGATGGTGGGCATCACGCTGGCGTCGACCACGCGCAGGCCGTCGACGCCGCGCACGCGCAACTGGGAATCGACGACGGCCATGGGGTCGTCGGCGCGCCCCATCTTCGCGGTGCCGACCGGATGAAATATCGTCGTGGCAATGTCGCCGGCCAGGCGCGCCAGTTCTTCGTCGCTCTGGAACTGCACGCCCGGCTTCCATTCTTCGGGCCGGTACCGCGCCAGCGCCGGCTGCGCCGCGATCTGGCGTACCTGGCGCAGGCTGGCGGCGGCGATCAAGCGGTCTTCGTCGGTGCTGAGGTAGCGCGGCGCAATCGCTGGCGCGTCATCGGCCGAGGCGCTGGTGATCGTGACCGAGCCGCGGCTGGTCGGGTTCAGGTTGCAGACGCTGGCGGTGAAGGCCGGGAACCGGTGCAGCGGCTCGCCGAAGGCGTCCAGGCTCAGCGGCTGCACGTGGTATTCGAGGTTGGCATGCGCTCGCTGCGGGTCGGAGCGTGTGAAGGCACCGAGCTGGCTCGGCGCCATGCTCATCGGGCCGGTGCGCCGCAACAGGTATTCCAGGCCGATCCCGGCCTTGCCGACCAGGCTGTTGGCCAGCGTGTTGAGCGTGCGCGCGCCCTGGACCTTGAACACCGCGCGGATCTGCAGATGGTCCTGCAGGTTGGCGCCCACTCCGGGCAAGTCTTGCACCAGATCGACGCCATGGCGCTTGAGCAGATCGGCCGGGCCGATGCCCGAGCATTGCAGCAGCTGCGGCGAACCGATGGCGCCGGCACTCAGGATGACCTCGGCGGCGGCCGTCACCGTCAACCGCTGGCCACCACGGCGCAGCATCACGCCGGTGCAGCGGCGCTGGCCGGACGCGCCGGTGTCGAACACCAGCCGTTCGGTCATGGTGTCGGTCCAGACCTGCAGGTTGCTGCGGCTTCGGATCGGTCGCAGAAAGGCCTTGGACGCGTTCCAGCGCCAGCCGGCCTTCTGGTTCACCTCGAAGAATCCGACGCCGAAGTTGTCCCCGGTGTTGAAGTCGCTGCTCGCCGGGATGCCGGCCTCGGTCGCGGCGGCGGCGAAGGCTTCGAGCACTTCCCAGCGCAGGCGCTGCTTGTCGACGCGCCATTCGCCGCCGTGGCCGTGCAGTTCGGAAAACGCTCGGCCGCCTTGTTGCGGGTCGGCGCCGCCATCGCGCCGGAAATGGTCTTCATGGGCCTTGAAGTCGGCCAGGCTGTTGGCCCAGCTCCAGTCGTCGTCGCCAGTCAGTGCGGCCCAGCCATCGTAGTCGCGCGCCTGGCCGCGCATATAGATCATGCCGTTGATCGAGGAGCAGCCGCCCAAAGTCTTGCCGCGCGGATACCGCAGGCGCCGGCCGTTGAGCCCGGCCTCGGCTTCGGTCTGGTAGAGCCAGTCGGTGCGCGGGTTGCCGATGCAATACAGGTAACCGACCGGAATGTGGATCCACGGGTAGTTGTCGCGCCGGCCGGCCTCGACCAGCAACACGCGCCGGGCCGGATCCTTGCTCAGCCGGTTGGCGAGCAGGCAGCCGGCCGTACCCGCGCCCACGATGATGGTGTCGAATACAGGCTGGTCCATGGGATGGGGTGCGAAGGGTGTGGCGGTCGCGGCACCGCGCAGGCCGGGAAATTCCCGGTTGCAGCGGGCGCGCGATACAGTATAGGCAGGTGCTGCAAGACCCCACGCATGTCCGAGTCGACGCGTCGGGTGTATCTCCGTGCAGCGCGATGGAGGAGATCATCATGGCGCAGCCATCCCTGGAGAGCCGCATCCGCATCGACCTGGCCGCCGCGTTTCGCTGGGCCGCGCGACTGGGCATGCACGAGTCGATTGCCAACCATTTCAGTGCCGTGGTGTCAGACGATGGCAGCCGCTTCCTGCTCAACCCGGTCGGCGCGCATTTTTCGCGCATACGCGCCAGCGACCTGCTGCTGCTCGACGCCGCCAACCCGGACGCGGTGCAGGGCCCGGCCGCACCCGATCCCACGGCCTGGTACCTGCATGCCGAACTGCACCGGCGCCTGCCGCAGGCGCGCTGCATCCTGCACACCCACATGCCGCATGCCACCGCCCTGTGTTGCCTGCAGGACTTCGCGTTCCTGATGCTGGACCAGAACGCCTGCCGCTTCCACGGCCGCATCGCCTACGACCGCGACTACGCCGGTATGGCGCTCGAGGCGTCCGAGGGTGCGCGCGTGGCCGGCCTGCTCGACGGCAACAAGAGCGTGTTGTTCATGGGCAACCACGGCGTGCTCGTCGTCGCGCCGACGGTGGCCCAGGCCTTCGACGAGTTGTATTACCTGGAGAAGGCGGCGCAGTTGCAGGTGCTGGCCTTGTCCACCGGGCGGCCACTGGCGCTGGTGCCGGAGCCGGTCGCGGCGCTGGCCGGGCGGCAGTGGAACAACTACCCGACCCGGTTTTCCGAACTGCACTTCCAGGCGCTCAAGGACATCCTGGACCGGGACGAGCCGGACTACGCCGACTGATCGGCCGGGCACGCACCTACATGGCAAGCCCATCGCCGGCCACGGCCCGCTCCGGCGCGCCCGATGGCGAGCAGGTTCACTTTCTGCTGATGCCGGGTTTCTCGATGATGGGTTTTGTGTCTGCCATCGAGCCGCTGCGGGTGGCGAACCGGTTCCAGCACGGGGCTTACCGCTGGCAGCTGCTGTCGACCGATGGCGCCGCGGTGTCGGCCAGCAACGGCATGTCGCTCAACGTCGACGCTGGCCTGTCGCGCGAAGCGCCGTCGCAGCTGCGCTGGCTCATCGTCGTGGCCGGGTTCGAGCCGCTGGCGGCTTTCGATGCCCCCCTGGGTGCCTGGCTGCGCGCGGCGCAACGCGCCGGCGCCACCATGGGGGCTGTCGATACCGGTGTCTTCGTACTGGCCGAGGCCGGTGTGGCCGGCGCCGGGCCGGTGACGCTGCACTGGGAGGCGCAGGCGGCGTTCTCCGAGCGTTTTCCGCACATCGTGCTGAGCCGCGAACTGTTCGAGATCGGCGCGCATTGCATCACCTGCGCTGGCGGCACGGCGGCCATCGACATGATGCTGGCGCGTATCGCTGCGCGGCACGGCCATGATCTCGCCGTGCAGGTGTCGGAGCAGTTCGTGCTCGGACGCATCCGCAGTGCGTCGGACCACCAGCAGCTGGAGATCACGACGCGCTACCAGGTGCATAACGCCAAACTGGTCCAGGTTATCGCGCTGATGCAGAACCACATCGAGGATCCGCTGGCCTGCGATGACCTGGCACGCATGGTCGGCGTCACGCGGCGCCAGCTCGAGCGGCTGTTCGCCGCCCACCTGTCGGACACGCCGAACCGCTTCTACAGCGGCCTGCGGTTGGCCCAGGCGCGCACGCTGCTGCAGCAGTCGGGCATGGGCATTGCCGCGATCGCCGTCGCCTGCGGTTTCGAGTCGCCATCGCATTTCTCGCGCAGCTACCGGACCGCGTTCGGGCGCAGTCCGAAGGCAGAGCGTGCCGGGCCGACACGCTCCGGGGTGTCGGGCAAGCAGCTGGTGGGGCATGCGAAGGAATAGTTGTTGTCTTGGGTGTGGGTGGGTCCGGGATTGGATGGCTGAGGCGGGAAATGGGGGGGTGGGGTCTGGATCGAAATGGATGTTCGACGGAGTTGTTGGGATAGCAGGTCAGGGGCCTTTCCAGACATTCAATGCCTCGAATTCTTCACCGCAAAGCCGCTGCTCAGTCGGTACACCTAACAGGCTTCCAAAATAAGCGTGCATAGGCTCATCGCAATGACCGCTGCGTGCCGACAAGCCGCGTCTCGGCGATGTCCATTGAGTTCAATTGGGTACAGCCATCTTGGTCGGCAGCGCTATCCGGCAATTTGCCTTGCGTACCGCTCGAGGTCGGCGCAAATTCGCTCGAGCCAGGTTACCTGTTGCGAGGTCACGTTATCAGTAGTGGAACTGCGCAGCAGTCTGCCAGCGCGCGCTCCAACTACGCTGGCTCCTGACAAGCGACGCGCAGCCGCTTGAAACTTTTGCTCCGTGTCTGCGCTTCTGTGCGCCACATAGTGACGAACTGCCGCGAAGTCTTGAATGTCCGCAAGGGCTGAAGTCAACACCGTCTCGTGCGGACCGTTCGAAAAGTAGCGTTGCGAACGTGCAACTACTTGCTGAGGGTTGTGCCACAGCTTGTACTGACTTGGTCCCAGGAGCAACGCCATCGCGGCGGCTAGGTTTCTGGGTCGGACCCATGTCGAAGTCGCAATCGGCACGCCGCTCTGTTGTCGATATCCACACATGAAGCGCAAGAAGCTTTGCTCCAGCATGTTCTCCCACGCACTGAAGGCCAAGAGGTAGGAAGCTTCGTAGACGTACAACCGTCGCGTGTACAAGAACGTAGACGAGCTCTCAGCGGCCTCTGCAATCTCAAGCGCCTCACGCAGTTGGCCAGCGAGGTCGCTGACCAAGAACGTCGTCGACTTCGGCATCAACCAAACGCGCGCGTATAGATCGTCGTCAACCTGACCAAGCGTGGTCGAATATTGTCGGTTTGCCGTAGCGACGCTTCAACGAACGACTTTAGTTCCTCGTCAAACTCCTCTGCATCCTCGCCGTCACTGCCGAACTGCGCCAACGCGTCGGACAGGAGAACAATCGTCGAACCCAGTCGCCCCCTCTCCTTGTTGCTTAGCGGCGTCTTCTTCCGTGGCGGCAAACCTCCTCCACCGGGAAGACCGTAGATGCGGTGATAAAGCGCGGTGAATAGGCTGTAAAAGAGAGGTCGGCGATTGAACTCCGAGTCCTTCAATGAACCATGGTCGATGTCGGAAATTTCCGCTAGAACATTGCGGAACCGCTCGGTATGGAGATCCCTATCTGGGAACTTTTCGTCGAACTGCGCGTAGAAGCCATCAATTGACTTCTTCTTGTCCTGCAATCCAGCGATGCTTGCGATCAACAACTCGCTGACAAGTTCGGCCTCCTCCATTCGAGCAATTCCACGCTCAGTGAATATGCCGTGCACCCTCCAGAACTCCAAGTGCTCCAAGCCGAGTCTATAGGCTGTCTGCTTGAACAGCCCAAAGTACCGTCCATTCCTTAACTCTTGAGCGTTGAGCTTGATCGCGTAGGTGTTCAGCCTCGAGAATATCTCTAAGACTTCCTCGTCTGTGAGACTAGAAAATACCTCCGCGCTAAACGAGTAGTCACGTATCTTATCTCGCTCGTCTTCTTTCAATTGGGAGAACTTTTTCCCTTTCCATCCAGAAACTAGGGTTCCGGAAAGACTGTATTCGTCACGCATATATGCAACGACAGCAGCAATCCGTTGTTGACCATCGATGACCTCACGAACCACCCGATCCTTTGTCTTTGACTGACTCATTCGCAGGTAGACCGGAGGTACCGGCATTCCGCGCAACAAGCTATCAATGAAGAAGGCCTTTGCAGCTGGTTGCCAAACCCCTCGGCGTTGGAACTTCGGCGACAAGACTAGCGCCTTCGTAGAACTCCAGTCTAGGAACTCTGAGGCGGTGTACGCAGCACGGTTGGGCTTTTGCATGATTTGTGGCGAGCTTTTTCCTTCTTGATTATCACCGCGGCGACAAACTCGCGACACAAGCCATGAACCGCGACTTTTCGACAACATGTCTGCGGACAGGGGTAGGTCAGATCTACAACACGCCAGCAAGCTGCCGGATACATGCGACCGTTGGTGGTCGATTTCGGCCAGAGATTCCCTCCCGACCTCAGGTACCTTGGGTTAGAGTTCTCCGTATGTCATTTTGGCCGCGCCCATGTACAACGCGGCGGCGATGGGCGCAGTAATGTTGTCCGCGCCAAGTAACCACCATTCGTTGAGCCTGAAGTTGGACCGATTGCAACATGCCAAGCATTTACATGCCGACCTCGAGCCCGGAACAGTGGGCTCAATTCCTTGCAGAGCCACAAAAGCATTGGCGTACAGGCTACTCTGCCAAGACACTCGCCTACTCTTGGCAAGAGGCCTCCGGGTTTCCGACCGAAATAGCCGCTGTACTTGGAGCGGGCCCCCAGTTCAAGGACATTGAGCTGCTCTTGGCTATTCCTGAGCATCAGGTCCCCTTGCCCGGCGGGTCGCGCCCGTCACAAAACGATGTATGGGCGCTTGCCCGTGCAGCGGACCGACTCGTGTCCATAGCGGTCGAAGGAAAGGTCGATGAACCTTTCGGGCCAACGCTAGGCGAGTGGCTGCTAGATAGTTCTGCCGGGAAGCTGGCTCGTCTTTCTTTCCTTCAGGAAGAACTCGGTCTAGTCACTCAGCTGCCAATCAATGTGCGATACCAACTGCTGCATCGCACGGTGTCGGCCATCATCGAAGCCAAGCGGTTCTGCGCTCCTCACGCAGTCATGCTTGTCCACTCCTTCAGTCCAACGAGCAATTGGTTCGCCGACTACGCTGCGTTTGCGTCGCTATTCGGAGCCATAGCCGAACCCAACCGCCTGATTTCAGTTGGTCGCCGTGGTGGGGCAGAGCTTCACTTGGCTTGGGTCGCAGGGGATGCCAAGTACTTAGCGCGATAGGCTGGCCTACATTCCGCGGACGCTCAACTGCCCGGCACCGTTTGCGCCGCCTTCTGTGGAACCAGCATGGCCATCCAGGCGCTGCAAGAATTCGGACAGATGTCAAGCCGTCGCAGTTAACTCGCAACTCCGGGGCGGGAAGGTAATGACCGCTATGGGTCCCATACGCGAATGTTCGCGCGTGCCAGAATATCCCAAAGTCTGTAGGGCAACGGATGCCACATGACCTGATGCTCAGATGTGAGGCAAGGCGCGAAAATCTAGTTGACGGAAAGCACGAGTGGCGCTGGAAGGAAGTCGCTGTTTCCGACACCGCCGGCGCTGCAGCAAATGACGTACGCTGCATGCACTGCCACGGCGCTGTACGCATACACCGCCAAAAGGTTCCCAATGGGCCTCAAGACCACGTCGAGCACCGGTCCCGGCAGGACTCCCAGGGATGCAAGGGCGGCATCTACTTCGATGGCATGCACAAAGCGTCTAGCGCCCCTGTTGTTTGAAACGCCCCGAATGGCCGCTATGGAGCAACAAGGTGAACGTCCGGTGTTGGTCGTTTTGTAGCGTACAACTTGGGTGCCGGCGACTATCGAGTCAACGCCGGCAACCCTATGCGGGCGAATCAGTGTTTAGGCATCAGCGGGCTCATAGAACGTGACAAGGTTCCCGTCTGGGTCAAGAATCGCAAACTCATGGTTTCCCCAAGGAGCTTTCTTGAGAGGAGCCTTCGGGTGAACTATGCCGTCTTTCGCGCACTGAGCATAGAGCTGTTCAATTCCCCGCACGCCGACCCTGCATCCTGTTGCTTCGGCAATTTTCCGGTCAGCGCATGCCCAAAAGTGGATGCTGACTGAACCACTGGAGACGATTCCGTACGTTCCCTGGTCTTCGTGAATTTTGGTGAAGCCGAGCTTTGAACAGAAGAACCCGACACTTCGTTTGATGTCAAGAGATGCGAGTACAGGCGTTGCAATCACAAATTCGGTCGTCTTGGCCATGCTGGGAACTCCGTACTTCTGACGCCAAACGGGATGTTTGCCGCAGAAATTCCATGATAGCCAGTCGTGCGAGGAGTACCCGAGGAGCGCGAGGTCACGTTTGCCGGTGTGGTCGGTACATTTGATTTCAGCCTGGCGACGAATGTCCGCAGTTGGTCGTTCTCCGCCTTCCCCGGCAGCGTCCACGACCTGTGCAACGACGGCCATCACGGCGGCAGTCTGGGTGCGCACGGGTCGGCCAGAGGGGCCAGTTCCATACCTTGCACTTCGCGCTGCACCGAAATGACCGCCCACGTTCGCCCCGCAGCCGGCGGCGGAACATCGGCGCTCAGGACGGGTCGAGGGTGAACAGAACCACCTGTTCGTCTCGTCCACGCAGCGCATGCGGCCCCATTGCCCGCAGCTGGAACGACGGGTCGGGCCCGAGTCGGGTAACCAGTTGACCCGAAACGAGGTTGTCCACACCCAGCGCGTTGCACAGCCCCTGGACGCGGGCCGTCGTGTTGAGCACGTCGCCGGTGAAGATGATGTCTTTCTTGATCACGCCGATTTCTCCGGTCGTGACATTGCCGCAATGCAGGCCCGCCTTGAATGTTGGGACCAGGCCGTAGATGCGTTGGTACTTGCCGGATTGGTGCGCCAGCGCAGCCCGCATGGCGAAGAAACACCGGATGCAGTTGTTGTTGTTGTCGCGCAGGCCCGCATCGAGCGGCCAGGACACGACGATTTCATCGCCCACGTACTGGTAGATCTCGCCGGCGTGGTCGATGATCGGGTCCGACAGGTCGGCGGTGTCAGGCAACCGTCCGGCACCACTGGCCAGACGCCGGATCCACATCGGCGCGCATGCCGTCCCGTCGGACCTGTTCTTCGTCGAGTGCCCGCGCAGTCGCCGGGTCGGTGTCATGACGGATCCGCAGGGCCTGCCCGACGCAGGTGCTCTCGATGGGAAGCTCCCAGGTCAGGAACAGCTGGCTGCAGTCCGCGTCCGTCGGGAAGTCGGCCGGGTCGAACCGGTGGCTGCTGCGCCCGATGACGCCATGCGGCTGGCCGGTATCGAAGACCACCACCGTACCCCGGGCCAGCGGGATGCGCCGGCCGGTGCGCGGGAAATGCAGGTCCAGCCCCTTGTCTTCGCTGACGAACAGGTTGCAGAAGGCGGCGCCACCATATTGCGCGCCGTCGTGGTGGTAACGCGCGCCGCGGCAGGCCATCAATGCGATGTCGCTGGAGGCCAGCAGGTCCGGCAGTCCGCAACCGCGTGTCCAGTCGGACACCGCCTGCACGCACTGCCGGTAATCCGGCCAGCGCATGCGCGCCCGGGCCAGCGGCAGCGGCGCGACGTCGCCGGGCTCCAGCATCAGTTGCGACCCGATGATCTCCCGCTCCCAATCGGCCGCGAGCCGTGGCGGGATGGCGGGGATGTCGAGCGTGCCCGTCAACACGACGTCGCTGACGCTGCGGCTGCGCATCGCATCGCCGCTGCGGTAATACGCCACGAGCGCATGGTGCGCCGGTGCGTCGATTGGAGGCAGGCCCATGGTCCGAGTGTAGGCACGGGTCGCCAGACCTCGCTGCCGGTCGATGAAGCGTCGTTCCCGATCGACGGTCGTGCAGCCAGCCGCGCAACGGATCCCGACCACCCCGGGCCGAGCCGCCGTCCGCCCACCAACCCCGGGCCACCAGCAGCCAGGTCGCCATGCCGCTGCGCGCAACCGGCGTATCCGGTGCAGGTCGGTGAGAACTTCCACGGTTCCCCGCAGATGCGCGCCGCGATCGCGGCGCGGGCAATGGACCTGGTGATGCCCGACGCGCAGTGCATGCACGGCGTGTTGCGCACGCGGGTGCTGGTGCTGGTGCCGCTGCTGGGCGAACTGGCGGTGGTGTTGCTGGAACTGCCAGTGATCCTGGGTCGTGCGTGGCTGGCGTGCGCCCGCGTCCTGCGCGCGGACCTTCATGGCCATAGAATGGCCAAAATGGCCAATCATCGAAGGAGTCCCTGATGCGCGTCACCGCCACCGAAGCCAAGAATCGTTTTGGCAGCCTCTGCGCCCAGGCCAAGCGCGAACCGGTGTTTGTGGAGAAGGCCGGTCAAATCGATACCGTGATTCTCTCGGCCGAGCAGTACCAGGCCCTGCGGACCCACCAGGACAAGGCCAGCCGCGCTGCGCGCAAGAAGGCCTTCGAGGCCGAGTTTGGCGACTGGATTGCCGCCCAGAATGCCTACTTCGAAGCGCATGGCATTCCTGGTGCCGATATGCGACCGTGGTGACCATCCGATGGCCCAGTACGACGTTTTCGCCAACCCGAGCAGCAGTAGTGCGGCTGCCGGGATCCCGTACGTGGTCGTGATCCAGAGCGATCTGCTCGATGCCCTGGCCACGCGACTGACCATGCCGTTGGCCATGCTGGAGTTCATGGGCAAGGTGCCGCCCGCGCTGTGTCCGGTCATCATGGTCAAGGGCCAGCGCCTGCATGCGCTGGCACACTATGCCGCACCCTTGCCGGCCAAGGTGTTGCGGCGACCCGTGGACAACGTGGGGGCGCAGGCCAGCGCGCTGGTCTCCGCGATGGACGCGGTGTTGTCGGGCATCTAGTTGTCGGGAGACGGATGACTGCTTCGCGGCAACGCCGTGCGGTCTGCGGCCGTCACCAAAGCCGCAAGACGCCTCGATCGCCCTTTTCGCTTGCGTGCTCCCCAAGCCAGCCTCCGCACCTCCAACCCGCGTCGCTCCCAGTCAACGAACCGTCGTAGACCGTCGCCCGGCCCGCGCGGCCTGGCGCTACAGTGCCAGGCAAGGCTGCATGTGCGCCGAGCCCGCGGTTCCGATGGCACGCCCGTGCAGCAGACCGTGCCAGCCGCCCAACGACACCATGATGAGGAGACCCCGCTCGATGAACCACAACGTCATCATCACCTGCGCCCTCACCGGCGCCGGCGACACCGTCGGCAAGAACCCGCATGTGCCGGTCATGCCGCAGCAGATCGCCGCCGCCGCGGTCGAGGCCGCCAAGGCCGGCGCCACCGTCGTGCATTGCCATGTGCGCGACCCCAAGACCGGCAAGGGCAGCCGCGATACCGCGTTGTACCGCGAGGTGATGGAGCGCATCCGGGACTCGGGCGTGGACATCATCGTCAACCTGACGGCCGGCATGGGGGGCGATCTGGAGATCGGTCCGGGCGAGAACCCGACGCGGTTCGGGCCGGGTACCGACCTGGTCGGCCCGCTGGCGCGGTTGGTGCACGTGGAGGCGCTGCTGCCCGACATCTGCACGCTGGACTGCGGCACGCTCAACTTCGGCGACGGCGACACGATTTATGTCTCCACGCCGGCGGCGCTGCGCACCGGCGCCAAGCGCATCACCGAACTCGGCGTCAAGGCCGAGCTGGAGATCTTCGATACCGGCCATCTGTGGTTCGCCAAGCAGATGATGGCCGAAGGCCTGCTGGTCGACCCGCTGTTCCAGCTGTGCCTGGGCATCCCATGGGGCGCGCCGGCCGACACGACGACGATGAAGGCCATGGTCGACAACCTGCCCGCGGGCGCGACCTGGGCCGGTTTCGGCATCGGCCGCATGCAGATGCCGATGGCGGCGCAGGCGGTGCTGCTGGGCGGCCATGTCCGCGTCGGGCTGGAGGACAACCTGTGGCTGGACAAGGGCGTGCCGGCCAGCAACGGCACGCTGGTCGAACGCGCCATCACGCTGATCGAATGCATGGGCGCCAGGCCGATGACGCCAGCCGAGGGGCGCGTGGCGATGGGGCTCAAGCAACGCGGCTGAACGCGGCAGGACACGCTCACCAAGGAAAACACATGGCATTCGTCACCGACATCAAGACCTTCGCCGCACTGGGCAGCGGCGTCATCGGCAGCGGCTGGGTCGCCCGCGCACTGGCCCACGGGCTGGACGTCGTGGCCTGGGACCCGGCGCCGGGGGCCGAGGCCGCGTTGCGCGGGCGCATCGCCAAGTGCTGGGGTGCGCTGGAGCGCCAGGGGCTGGCCGACGGCGCGTCCCCGCAGCGCCTGCGTTTCGTCGACACCATCGAGGCATGTGTTCGCGATGCCGACTTCATCCAGGAAAGCGCGCCCGAGACGCTGAGTCTCAAGCTGGACCTGCACGCGAAGATCAGCGCCGCGGCCCGGCCTGACGTGTTGATCGGCTCGTCGACGTCCGGACTGCTGCCCTCCGAGTTCTTTGCCAAGGCAGTGCATCCCGAGCGCTGCGTCGTCGGCCATCCGTTCAACCCGGTCTACCTGCTGCCGCTGGTCGAGGTCGTCGGCGGCGATAACACGGCGCCCGAGGCGGTTGCCGCGGCGATGACGGTCTACCGTTCGCTGGGCATGCGCCCGCTGCATGTGCGCAAGGAGGTGCCGGGTTTCATCGCCGACCGCTTGCTCGAGGCGGTGTGGCGCGAGTCGCTGCACCTGGTCAACGACGGCGTGGCCACGACTGGCGAGATCGACGATGCGATCCGTTTCGGCGCCGGCCAGCGCTGGTCCTTCATGGGCAGTTTTCTGACCTATACGCTGGCCGGTGGCGACGCCGGCATGCGCCATTTCATGTCGCAGTTCGGGCCTGCGCTCAAGCTGCCGTGGACCAAGCTGGAAGCGCCGGAGCTGACCGACACCCTGATCGACCGCGTGGTCGACGGCACGGCCGAGCAGCTCGGCAACCACAGCATCGCCGACCTGGAGCGTTACCGCGACGACTGCCTGATGGCGGTGCAGGAGGCGATCCGCGCAACCAAGCGCAAACACGGGATGGACCCCGATGCCTGATACCAGCCTGCTGACGACCTGGCGCGGCACTGTGTTGCCGCAGTGGGTCGACTACAACGGCCACCTGAACGACGCCTATTACATGGTGGTGTTCAGCGAGGCGACCAACGCGCTGATGGGCATGATCGGCCTGGACGAAGCCGGCCGCAAGGCGACCGGACACTCGATCTACACGCTGGAGGCACACATCAACTACCTGCTCGAGGTCAAGCAGGACAAGGCGATCGAGGTGCAGACGCAGATCCTGGGCAGCGACGCGAAACGGCTGCAGATCTACCAGACCATGTTGCTGGCCGGCACCGACACGCTGCTGGCGGCCAACGAGCAGATGCTGCTCAACGTCGACATGGCCGGCCCGCGCGCGGCGCCGTTTGCGCCGACGGTGATGGCCAAGGTGCAGGTGCTGACGCTGGCGCACCGGCAGCTGGCCCGGCCGAAATACGCCGGCCGCACCATCGCTTTGCCGGGCTGACGCGAAGGTCGCACCATGGAGTCCATGAAGCCATCCACCCACGGCCTGACCACGCCGCTCGAAGGTACGGGCCACCACGCCTGGGACCCCGACGCGACCATCGCGGCGCCGCTGTGCCTGCTCACGACCACGGTCGCACCGCAGTGGGTCGACTACAACGGCCACATGAGCGAGTCGTGTTACCTGCTGGTGTTCGGCGACAACTCCGACGCGTTTTTCCGCTTCATCGGCATCGACGAGGCCTACCGCGCCGCCGGCCACTCCTTGTATACGGTGCAGACCCAGCTGCACAACCTGCGCGAGGTGTCCGAAGGCGAGCCGATCCGGCTCACGCTGCAGCTGCTCGACGCCGACGAAAAGCGCCTGCATATCTTCCACGCGATGTTCCACGGCACCAGCGGCGAGCTGCTGGCCACCGGCGAGCAGATGCTGGTGCATGTGGACATGGCGGCCGGTCGCTCGGTGGCCATGCCGGCGGAGATGCAAACCAAGGTGCAGGCGATCCGCGCCGCCCATGCGGGTTTGCCGAGGCCGGAGCAGGCCGGCCAGCCGATTGGCATCCGGCGCAAGCCGGTTTGAGCAACGCCATTTCCAATCGCAGACGGGGACCCGATGGACTTTGAACTGAATACCGAACAGACGATGCTGGTCGACACCGTGCGCCAGTTCGTCGAGACCGAGTTGTACCCGCATGAAGACCTGGTCGAGCGGCTCGACCAGGTGCCGCCGGAGTTGCAGCGCGAGATCCAGGCCAAGGCGATCGAAGTCGGCCTGTATTCCGCCAACATGCCGGAGGCCCTCGGCGGCGGCGGGCTCGACAACCTGGGTATCACGCTGATGGAGCGCGAACTCGGCCGCGCCTCGTATGCGCTGCAGATGCTGGTCGCGCGCCCGAGCAACATCCTGCGCGGCTGCACCGGCGAGCAGGTCGAGGAATATCTGCTGCCCACCATCCGCGGCGAGCGCCACGACTGCCTGGCGATGACCGAGCCGCAGGCCGGCTCCGACGTGCGCGGCATGCTGACGCGGGCGGTGCGTGACGGCGACGACTACGTCATCAACGGCACGAAACACTTCATCAGCCACGCCGACATGTCCGACTTCGTCGTGTTGTTCGCCGCCACCGACGTCGAACAGACCCGGGCCGGGCCGAAGAAGAAGATCACCGGTTTCCTGGTCGACCTCGACAGCCCGGGCCTGGAGGTGCGGCGCGGGCCGGCCTGCGTGTCGAACCGGGGTTATCACCAGTGCGAACTGTTCTTCACCGACTGCCGGGTGCCGGCGCGCAAGCGCCTGGGCGAGGAGGGCAAGGGTTTCGAGCTGATGGGCGAATGGCTGGGCGCGACCCGGCTCACCGTGGCCGCGACCAGTGTCGGTCGCAGCCACCGGGTGCTGGACATGGCCACCGAATGGGCCGCCACGCGCAAGCAGTTCGGCCAGACCATCGGGCGTTTCCAGGGCACCGGTTTCAAGCTCGCCGACATGGCGACCGAACTCGAGGCGGCCGACCTGCTGACGTTGCGCGCGGCCTGGAAATGCGACCAGGGCCGCATGACCGATACCGACGCGGCGATGGCCAAGCTGTTCGCGTCCGAGGCGCTGGCCCACATCACCGACGAGGCGCTGCAGATCTTCGGCGGCATGGGGCTGATGGCTTCGCTTCCGATCGAGCGTTTCTGGCGCGATGCACGCGTCGAACGCATCTGGGACGGCACCAGCGAGATCCAGCGCCACATCATCTCGCGCGCGATGTTGCGGGAACATGGCTCCTGAACCCGCAATGACCGCGCCATCGGTCGACGCACTGCGCCGCCTGTTCGCACCGCGGCACATCGCGGTGTTCGGCGGCGCCGCGGCGGCCGAGGCCGTGCGCCAATGCCGGGCGCTGGGATTTTCCGGCGCGATCTGGCCAGTGCATCCGCGCCATGCCGAGATCGAGGGCCTGGCCTGCCATGCCGACGTGGCGTCATTGCCCGAGGCGCCCGACGCCAGCTTCATCGCCGTGCCGCGCGAAGCCACGATCGACATCGTCGCGCAGCTGGCGGCGCGTGGGGCCGGCGGCGTCGTCTGTTATGCCTCGGGTTTCGCCGAGGTCGGCGGCGCCGGTGTCGCGCTGCAGCGGCGCCTGGTCGCGGCGGCAGGCAGCATGGCGCTGGTCGGCCCGAACTGCTACGGCATGCTGAACTACCTGGACGGCGTGGCCTTGTGGCCGGACCAGCATGGCGGCGAGCGGGTCGGACGCGGCGTGGCCATCGTCTCGCAGAGCGGCAACATCGCGCTGAACCTGACGATGCAGCGGCGCAACCTGCCGCTGGCCTACATGGTCACGGTCGGCAACAAGGCCGGCGTGGGCATCGAGGCCATCGTCGAGGCCTTGCTGCAGGACGAGCGTGTCAGCGCCATCGGCCTGCATATCGAGGGCCTGGACGACGTGGCCGCGTTCTCGCAGGTCGCGCTGCGCGCGCTGGCGCGGGGCGTGCCGCTGGTCGCGCTCAAGGCCGGCAGTTCGGCGCTCGGCGCCAGCACCACGGTCAGCCATACCGGTTCGCTGGCCGGGCCGGATGTGTTGTACGACGCCTTGTTCCGCCGCCTGGGCATTGCGCGCGTGCGCGACCCGGCGCGCCTGCTGGAGACGCTCAAGCTGCTGCACGTGACCGGCGCCTTGCCGGGCCGGCGCATCGTGTCGGCGAGTTGTTCGGGTGGCGAAGCCTCGCTGGTGGCCGACCTCGCGCAGCCGCGGGGCCTGGACATGCCGGCGATCCCGCCGGGCGCGCAGGCGGCGCTGCACGCAGTGCTGGGCGACAAGGTCACGGTGGCCAACCCGCTCGATTACCACACCTACATCTGGGGCGACCTGGCGGCGCAGACCGCGTGTTTTCGCGCGCTGCTGGACTGCCGGTTCGACCTGCACCTGCTGGTGCTCGATTTTCCGCGCGCCGACCGCTGCGTGTCGGGCAGCTGGCAGACCACGGTCGACGCCTGGGTCGCGGCGCACACGGCCAGCGGAGCGCGTTGCGCGGTCGTCGCGTCGATGCCCGAAGGTCTGCCCGACGGCGTTGCGCGCCAGCTGCTCGAGCGCGGCATCGCTCCGATGCAGGGGCTGGCCGAATGCCTGGACGCGATCGGCCATGCGGCGGCGATCGGCGCCACGTGGGCGCGTCGCTCCGACATCCTGCCCCTGCCGGGCCCGCGGCCGGGCGTGCGGTCGGTGGCCGGCCCGGGCGACGGCGCCGTGCGCATGCTCGACGAGGTAGCCGGCAAGCTGGCGTTGGCCGCCCATGGTTTGCCGATCCCGCGGGGGGCCGTCGTGTCGGCGGCGGACGCGGCCGGCGTCGCGGATCGACTGGGCTTTCCGATGGTGGCCAAGGCGGTGTCCGACACCCTGGCGCACAAGACCGAAGCCGGCGCGGTGCGGCTGAACCTGCGCAGCGCGGAGCAGGTGTCGGAAGCGGTGGCGGCAATGGGGCACCTGTCGGACCGATTCCTGCTCGAACACATGGTGGAGGGCGGGGTGGCCGAGTTCCTGGTCGGTGTCACGCGCGACCCGCCATTCGGCCTGGCGTTGACGCTGGGTGCCGGCGGGGTGTGGGTCGACTGGCTCGCGGACGCCACGACGCTGTTGCTGCCGGCCTCGCGCGACGACATCCGCCGCGCCTTCGAATCCCTGCGCAGCTGGACGCTGGTGACCGGCTACCGGGGCCGCCCCGCCGGGGACATCGAGGCGCTGGTCGACGCGGCGCTGGCGGTGGCCGCGTACGCGCAGACGCATGCGGCGCGGCTGGTGGAACTCGACGTCAATCCGGTGCTGGTATTGCCTCAGGGCCGTGGCGTGGTGGCGGTCGATGCGATGATCCGCCTGGTGCAACCGCCGCAAGAGGAGGAAAGTCCGTGAGTGATGTGGTACGTACCGCGGTGGCGGACGGCGTGATGACGGTCACGCTGGACCGGCCCAAGGCGAATGCGATCGACGTCGCGACCAGCGGCCTGCTGTACGCGGCATTCAGGCGCCTGCAGGATGATCCCTCCCTGCGGGTGGCCATCGTCACCGGAACCGGGCGCTTTTTTTCGGCTGGCTGGGATCTGCATGCCGCCGCAGCCGGCGAGGCGATCGATGTGGCGCACAGCCCGGGCGGTTTTGCCGGGCTGACCGAGTTCTTCGATCTGGACAAGCCCGTGATTGCCGCGGTCAATGGGCTGGCCATGGGTGGCGGCTTCGAGCTGGCACTGGCCGCCGACCTGATCGTTGCCGCCGACAGCGCCGAGTTCGCGTTGCCCGAGGTCAAGTTGGGCATGCTGGCCGACTCGGGCGGCGTGGTGCGGCTGCCGCGCCGCCTGCCGCGGGCTATCGCCAACGAGCTGCTGATGACTGGCCGGCGCATGGGCGCGGCCGAAGCCGCGCAATGGGGACTGGTCAATCGGGTCGTGCCGCCCGCCGACCTGATGGCCGCGGCGCTGGCGCTGGCGGCACAGATCGTCGCGGCCGCGCCGCTGCCGATTGCCGCGCTCAAGCAGGTGCTGCGGGCCACGGAAACCGAGACCGTGGCCCAGGCCTTCCACACCCTGCGCGCCGGCGGTCTGCCGGCCTATGCGGCGATGCTGGTGTCCGACGATGCCCGGGAAGGCCCGCTGGCGTTCGCGCAGAAGCGACCGCCGCGCTGGCGCGGCGCGTGATTGACGGATTGCCTGGTTTGCCTACCCCTCAGACAGGGGGGCTGGCATCCGGCATGGTCCGCCCATACTTGGCGGCGTAGCTCGAATGCAAGACCTTGCCGCTTGAAACCCGGCGGCTTGCGCGTGGCCCGCGAGGGCCAGTGCGCCAATCGGCGCCGGCTGCTGCCTGCGTTGGCTTTTACATCGTGCGACGCAGCCATCGTCGTGTCCCACCTGGAGTCCTGTATGTCGAATTCGCGCACCGTTCCTGTGATGTTTGTCCTCGTTTCGGCGTTGCTGGCGCTGCCCGCCGCAGCCGATTCCGGCCTGTTCCTGAACCTGCCGCCGGTCAAGGGCCTGTCGACCGACGAAACCCACAAGGGCTGGCTCGACATCAACAGCCTGCAGTGGGGCGTGGGTGTCGGCATCAGCAGAAACACCGGCGGACGCGTCGCCAGCAATCCTTCGGCCAGCAGCATTGCGTGGACGCAGTCCCTGGACACCACCTATCCGCAGTTGTTGCAGCGCTTGCTCGCCGCCCCCGGCGGTTCGGCGCAGTTCGATGTCGTCTTGCCATCGTCACCAAGGAGTGCGCCCTTCCTGTCGCTGTCGACCACCGGTTCGGCCGTCGACGGGCTGAGTTTCGCCAACGACTCCGTGTCGGGCTCGCTGGCCTACGAGACCATCACGATGACCTGGGATCCCAAGGGCCATGGCGGTACTGGCAACGCGATATCCACGACGCTGGACCGGTCCAAGAACACCGTGTCGGGACCGACCAGCCTGGCGCCTTCGCATGCGGTCGGCGGCAGCGGGTCCACGTCGGCGTCCGGCATCTACATGCGGCTGGGCAGCGGCCCGTCGGTCATCGCCGGCGGCGCGACGGCCGTCGGCTACGAGAACTGGTTCGCACTCGATTCGGCCCAGGCGGGTGCCGGCCGCGGCATCAGCGTCACCGGGAGCAGGACCGAGGCCAGCGCACCGAGTTTCAGCGAGCTGACCGTGACCGGCATGGCTGGCGCAGCCTTGCCGGTCATCTTCTCCGTCCTGGCTCAGGGCAGGGTCATCCCTGACGTGACGCTTGAATACGTCATGGCCGGCGCGGCCGGGCCGGTCACCTTCATGCAGATGTATCTGCAGGACGTCTACCTGAGCGGCCTGTCGATCAGCACCGGTGGCGGCGGCCCGGTGGCGTACAGCGAATCCCTGTCGTTCGGCAAGTTCTCCCAGACGGTGTGGGGGGTCAATCCCGACGGTACCCGTGGTGAAGCCAGCAGCTTCGGTTACGACCTGACCAAGGGTACGCCGATGACGGCCCAGCTGGCGCCCGCGTTCGCCGGGTTCGGCGCCGGCAGCCTGTCGCCCGAGGCGGCCACGGGCGGACCTGGCGCGATCACTCCGGTGCCGGAACCCGGCCAATGGGCGCTGCTGCTGGCTGGCCTGGGCTTGATGGCGTCGCTCGTGCGCCGGCGCAGGACGGGTCCAAACCGCTAGGGCTGGTCCGCCTGCGCGCACACCGCGCGCATGGCCTCGCGCAGCCACTGGTGCGCCGGGTCGGCCTGCAGGCGCGGGTGCCACATCAGCGAGATCGGAATCGCAGGCACCGCGAATGGCAACGCGAAGCAGAACATGCCCGCGCGCATGGTGCTGGTGTGGCGTTCCGGCACGGTGGCGACGAGGTCGCTGGCGCGGGCCAGCGCCAGCGCGGCGGCGAATCCGCCGACGATGGCGACGATGGCCCGCTGCAGGCCCAGCGGCGCCAGGGCCTCGTCGACCGGGCCGGTGTCGCGGTTGCGGCGCGAAACCAGCACGTGCCGTCCGCCAGCATAACGCGCGGCGCTGATCGGGCCGCGGGCCAAGGCGTTTTCCTGCCGCACGGCGCCGATGAAGCGGTCCCGGAACAGCGCCTGCACCCGCAGCTCGGGCCCCATGCCCTCGCCGATCACGCCGGTCTCCATGTCCACCAGGCCTTCGCGCAGCGGCGTGCTGTCCTTGTCGATCTTCTGCACGAAACGCAGCTGCACGCCCGGCGCCTGCGAGCCGACACGCGCAAGCAGCGCGGGACCGAAGTTCTCGACGAAACCCTCGCTGGCGCGGATCGTGAACGTACGGACCAGTTGATCGAGTCGGGGTCGTTCGGCCGGGCGCAGCGCCGCTTCGCCGTCCTGCACCAGCAGCCGGACCCGCTCGCGCAGTTCCAGCGCGCGTGGCGTGGCGACCATGGCGCGTCCGGCGCGCACCAGCAAAGGGTCGCCGGTGGCGTCGCGCAGGCGTGCCAGCGCGCGGCTCATGGCCGAGGGGCTCAGGCGCAGGCGGCGTGCCGCACCCGCGACGCTGCCTTCGGCCAGCAAGGCGTCAAGCGTGAACAACATGTTGAGGTCGGGCCGTGCCATGCGCGGAACATACCACCGCGCGGGTCCGATGTGGCGTCGCGTGCACGGATGACGTGCAGTCCGTGCGTCTTCCGCAACAGCGCCGCAGCCCCTATCGTTGGACCACGCTCCCACCCCGGGAGCATTTGCCAACGGAGTACATCGTGCCATCGCAAAACATGCAATCCCCGGTTGCCGGCGCACAAGCGCCCACCGCCATGCCCATCCAGGCCCGCTGGGCCATCGCCAGCCTGTCCTTGTCCATGTTGCTGTCGGCGCTGGGCACCAGCATCGCCAACGTCGGCCTGCCGACGCTGGCCCAGGTGTTCGGCGCGCCGTTCGCGCAGGTGCAGTGGGTGGTGCTGGCCTATCTGCTGGCCATCACCACGGTCATCGTCAGCGTGGGGCGCCTGGGCGACCTGTTCGGCCGGCGCCGCCTGCTGCTCGGCGGCATTGGCGTGTTTTCGGTGGCGTCGCTGCTGTGCGCGCTCGCGCCCTCGCTGGCATGGCTGATTGCGGCGCGTGCGCTGCAAGGTGTGGGCGCGGCCGTGATGATGGCGCTGACCATGGCCTTTGTCGGTGATGCCGTGCCCAAGGACCGCACCGGCAGCGCCATGGGTTTGCTCGGCACGATGTCCGCCGTCGGCACGGCCATGGGCCCGTCGCTGGGCGGCATGTTGATTGCCGGCTGGGGCTGGCCGGCGATGTTTGTCGTCAACCTGCCGCTGGGCCTGCTGGCCTGGTTGCTGGCGCGGCGTTTCCTGCCGGCGGACCGGGTCGGTGCGCGCCGCGGCGGTGCCGGATTCGACACCGTGGGCACGGTGCTGCTGGCGGCGACACTGGCCGCCTATGCCTTGGCAATGACGGCGGGCTCGGGCCGCTTCGGTCCGCTCAACCTGGCGCTGCTGCTGGCGGCCGCAGGGGGCGGCTGGTGGTTCGTGCGTGCGCAGGCCCGGGTCGCCACGCCCCTGGTGCCCTTGGCCCATCTCCGTGATCCGGCGCTGCGCGCGGGTTTTGCGATGAGTGCGCTGGTCACGACCGTGGTCATGGCGACCATGGTGGTCGGGCCGTTCTACCTGTCCGGCGCGCTGGCGCTCGATGCCGTGCACCTGGGGCTGGTCATGTCCTGCGGCCCGCTGGCCGCGGCCGTGACCGGTGTCCCGGCCGGGCGCCTGGTGGACCGCCTGGGTGCCCATCGCGTGACCGTCGCCGGACTCGCCGCCATGGTTCTCGGGGCCGTGGTCATGGTCCTGGCGCCGCAGGCACTGGGTGTTGCCGCTTATGTCGGCCCCCTGATGGCCATCACGGCCGGTTATGCGGCGTTCCAGACCGCCAACAACACGGCCGTCATGGGCCAGGTCGGGGCCGCGCAGCGGGGCGTGGTCTCCGGACTGCTCAACCTGTCGCGCAACCTGGGGTTGATCACCGGCGCCTCCGTGATGGGCGCTGTCTACGCCTTTGGCGTGGCGACGGCGACGCCGCTGCTGGCACGCGCCGGCGCGATCACCATGGGCATGCGCCTGACCTTCACGGTGGCCGCGTTGCTGGCCGTGGTCTCGTTGCTGATCGCGGCGACGGGATGGATGCGTGCGCGCGGCGCCACGGTGGTACGCGATCCGGCGCCGGTGCCCGGTATCTCGCGGCAATGACGGTCGTCGGCCTTGTCCATGGCAGGGGCAAGCCGTTTCGGCCGGGCAGCCACCGGGCATGGCTCGCACAATCGACGCCGGGCGCCGCGCATGGACGGCGCCACCGAACCGAAAGATCCGACATGCATCATGCCTCCCTGTTGCCCCGCCATCCCGTACCGGCGCTGAACCTGCCACTGACCACCGAAGGACGGTTCGTGCTCGGCGCGGCACCGGGCAAGACCTTCGACCTGCTGGTGTTCTACCGCGGTCTGCATTGCCCGATCTGCGCCAAGTACCTGATCGAACTCGAGCGCCTGTCCGAGGAGTTCGGCAAACGTGGCGTGCAGCTGGTGGCGATCAGCGGCGACGGCGAGGAGCGGGCCCGTCAGATGGCGGACAAGGTCAGCGCCAAGGGGGTGCAGTTTGCGTATGGCCTGGGCCTGCGCAGCGCGCGCCAGTGGGGCCTGTACATCAGCGCCGGGCGTGGCAAGACCTCGATCGGCATCGAGGAGCCGGAGTTGTTCAGCGAGCCGGGCGTGTTCCTGGTGCGGCCCGACGGCACTTTGTATTACGGGGCGGTGCAGACCATGCCGTTTGCGCGCCCGCAATTCCAGGATCTGCTGGCGGCGGTGGATTTCGCCGTTGCCAAGGACTATCCGGCGCGCGGCGAACATACGGCGCCGGTCTGAACCTGTGGCGCGTCACGGCGTCCGATGCTGCCGGCTTGCCGGCAACACGTGACGTGTGGGCTGCGACAACAACGTGGCGATCTCCGGTCGCAAGGCCATCGCGCTGAACGCACGGACATCGCTGCGGCCGCTGTTTCCGATCTGCAGCCGGCCCGTCGCATGGCCCAGCGGAATCAGCGCCAGCCGCAGCAATTGCCCCGATACTTCTCGCGGATCGCGGATCGCGGATCGCGGATCGCGCCAGGCCTGGCGCAACATGTGCAGGTGCACCGTCGCATGCGCGGCGAACAGCGTCTGGCCGGCAATGTGCGCGGCTTGCAGATAACGCCGGTTTGGCTCCGGGTTGCCGGCCGTCGCGTCGATGTGGCTCAACAGCCATGACACGACGTGCCGCCGGTCGGCGGCTGTCATCGTGGACGGATCTGACGTGTCTTGGGCGAACTTCCTGATGGTCATTGCTGGGTCTTTCGGCTGAGTGAGTGACTGCGCCTTTCTCTCGACGGGCGGCGCAGTTGGGTGTGCTGCCCTTTGGCATGATTGAAGTCCTTGAAGTGACTTCAAGGTCAACCCACTGCAACGGCGGATATTCGAATGCAATCGGAGGCACCGTGCGGGCCGGCCATCGATTGCGTACTTGAAGTGCAGCGCTTTCGGCGCAGAACCTGCGGTGAGTCAGTCAGCGCTTCGAACAACTTGCTCCGTTCCGTTGGGAAACCCGGCAGAGCGGGACTGTCCCGTTGGGGCCAAACTCTCGATCATTCTGTCGATGCAGCCCTGGGTGGTCACTTGCATCTGTGTGCTTGCGTTGAGCCCGTGGGCACCTCAGCGTCGACGCTGTTTGTCGTTCGCCCAACTGATAGACAGGAATCCTTCGCGGTAACGGTCGAAGATGAATTGCAGCGGGTGGGCTCCATCGTTCTGTGTGACGCAGACGCCATTGGCCTTTGGCATCCGCGCCGAAATCCGTGCGCGTTGCAGGCCGATTGGGCTGATCAAGATGCCCATCCGCTCATGTTGCATCGATCGACGACATCAAGGCGTGTAAGCACGATCGACTACGCAGGCGCAGGCGCAGGCGCAGGCACGACAGGGCCGAACTGCTCATGGAATCGCACAGGCCACTCGCCTGCATTGCCCGCAGCCTGGCCGACAAGATGACGAGAGGAATGGTGTCGCGGCGATATGGTCCGCCGCCCGTTGTGTAGCCCCATTCAAGGTCGCGACAAATGTGATCACCATTCGCTTGATGTGTCAACAGCTTGCGGGCCAAGCGAATCACGCTTCGTCCTGTGATGTTTTAAATGTTCCATTGACAGAACAAACTTCCATCGGCATTATTTCCCGCGACACCTTGTTGCCGCATTTCCACCCTCTGAAAGGAAACACAGATGATTGAGCGCCGTCGGCTACTGCACATCACAAGCCTTGCCGCGATGGCAGGGACTCTCTCCGGTTTCGGTCTGTGGCCTGGTCGTGCGGATGCGCAAGCAGCACGGCCACTGGTGTGGGGTGGAACGGTGCCTCTCAAGCTGGACCCGCATGATGTGATCGATGTTCCCACCTTGTTCTTCAAGAACAACTGTTACGACGCTCTCTACGAATATGTGGGAGCGAATGGGGTGGCAGAGCTCAAGCCCCGTCTTGTGAAGGCGATGAAGTATTCGCCTGACGGGATTACCTGGGACATGGAACTGCACAACAACGTGAAGTTCCACGATGGTCGTCTCATGACAGCAGAAGATGTCGTGTACAGCTTTCAACGGATGCTAGCTGTGAAGACCGCAATCAGCGCAACACTGGTCGGCTTCCTCAAGCCTGATGGCATCAAGGCAGTCGGGCCGCACTTGGTACGGTTCACCTTGACGCAGGCCTACGCCCCCTTTCTCTCCGTGCTGCCTTTGATGCCGATCGTCAATCGCCAGTTGCTGCTGGCAAACACTGTCGATAACGATTGGGCGAAGACTTTTCTCTTGTCCAATAGTGCAGGGTCGGGTCCATACAAGGTCGTACCCGGCAGCTTTCTCCCGGTTGACCGATTTGATCTCGAGTGGTTTCCGGACTACTTCCGCGGCTGGCCGAAAGGGCATGAGCCGATGAAGCGTGTTCTCGACCGGTACATCAAAGACAACACAACGGCATTGCTGGCGGTTCAAAAGGGCGACATTGACGCGACCAACGGCTACGTCCCGCCCGATCAATTCGAGACTTTGGAGAAGGCGCCAGGTGTACGGTTGTCAAAGGAACCGGCGCTGCGCACTTTCATGATCCGGATGAACCATCAAAGGGCGCCTTTCAACAATGTGAACTTCCGCAAGGCAGTCAGCCACGCCTTTCCCTATCAGGTGTTCATCGAGAAGGTCATGTTGAACTTTGTCGATCGCATCAAGGGCCCGCTGCCAAAAGGCGTGTTCGGAACCCCCAGCGATCTGGTGGGATATGACCACGACCTCGGCAAGGCTCGAGAATATCTGGCTCGGGCGGTCAAGGACGGGGTGGACGTCAAGCAGGAAATCGAGTTCATCGCTCTGACGGGCTACGATGAGACCGTCTCGGTTGCGCAACTGCTGCAATCCGAGTTGCGCAAGATTGGCGTGACCATGCGAATATCCAAGGGCCTCTGGGCCAACATGGTCACGGCCTGCCAGCGACCCGAGACGACGCCGCAGATCTGGTCGCATTGGTCGACTCCCTACTACGTCGATCCGGACAACTGGACCGGCCCTTACTACACCAAAGCAGGGGAGGGTACGACACGGGGTTCGTCGTGGTACTCCAATGAAAAGGTTCAGTCGATGCTGATGGAGGCCAGTCGCATTCCGGATACCAGCAAGCGCTTGCCCCTCTACGAGGAGGCGAGCCGTCTGCTGGTCGCGGATGCGGTCGATGTGTGGATTTACCAGGGCAAGGTTGCGCGTGCGATCCGAACGCGCGTAAAGGGGTACCAGCCGGCCGTCACAGGTGATGCTGTCGATCTGCGTCAGATGTGGGTTGAGTCCTGATCGAAGGTTTGCAGGAGCGACAAATGAGCAAACATACCATTCAGCATTTCGATGGAATTCCGGGACTTGACCTGGGTCCGTACATGCGCGGGGAGCCTGGGGCCATTGACTTTCTGGCGGAGGCGTTTCGTGAGGTGGAACAAGAAGTCGGGTTCCTGTACATCGACAACCATGGCGTTCCGCCCGAGGCGATCGAACGGGCCTTTGCAGCGTCTAAGCGGTTCCACACCATGCCGCTGGAACGCAAGCGCGAAATCCCGCTGAACCGCGACAACGTCGGTTACATGGGGCTCAATGCCAGCATGCAAAAGCACTCGAAGGTTGAAGTGGCGCGAAAGCCCAACTACAACGAGTCGTTTTTTGCGAAGCGCGACCGCAAGGCGGATGACCCGGACGTCCTGGCCGGCAAGCCATTCCGTGGACTCAACCAGTGGCCCCGGGACCTGCCTGGTTTCCGTGAGGATGTGGTGGCCTACCAGCACGCGCTGGAGCGACTCGGCATGAAAATGTTGCCCATCGTGGCGCGTTCGTTGGCGCTGCAGGATGACTTCTTCGACGCATACTTCGACCCGGCTCAATACACGTTGCGCCTGCTGCACTATCCCGTTCGTGATGAAGCCGAACCGGAGCAGTTCGGAACTGGCGCACATACGGATGGTGGCTTCATGACCTTCCTCATCCAGAATGGTGTGGGAGGGTTGCAGATCCGGAAGTCGGACGGAACCTGGTTCGACGCCCCAGTGTTGCCCGGAAAGTATCTTGTGAACTCCGGAGACATGATGCGCCGTTGGACAAATGATCGCTATCTGTCCACGGCGCACCGGGTCATGAATGTGTCTGGCGTCGATCGATATTCCTTGGCGTTTTTCTTCGATCCGCATCCGGATCGCGTCATGACGTGCCTGCCAACCTGCACAGATGCCGACAACCCACCCAAACACGCCCCCATTACCTACGGCCAATACCTGACCGAGTTTCTGGATGCGAACTACTTCCATCGCAAGAACGCAGAGCCTGCCTGAGGCCCATGCTGCGTTTTGTCGCCTATCGATTGTTGCTGACGATACCAGTCCTTCTGGGGCTGCTGTTGCTGATCTTTGTCCTGACGCGCATAGTGCCGATCGACCCGGCAGCGGTGTTGGCAGGAGAGACGGCAACGCCCGAACAGATTGCCGGAATTCGGGTCAGTCTCGGTTTGGACCGGCCGCTACCGGTTCAATTTTTTCTGTATCTGAAGCAAGTCGCCGCCGGTGACTTCGGTGTCAGTATCTACACCCATCGGCCAGTCATCGTGGATCTGGGCTTGCGCCTGCCCGCGACGATCGAATTGGCCATGGCGACAATGTTGCTGGCGATATTGATTGGTGTTCCGCTCGGAATGATCGCAGCGGTGAACCGCAATGGGTGGATAGATCAGATCTTGCGGGTGTTCACCATTGCCGGGTTGGCGGTGGCATCGTTCTGGATTGCCATTGTCTTCCAGCTTGTCTTCAGTCTGCATCTCGGCCTGCTGCCGCTGCGTGGGCGTATTTCGGATGCTGTTTCTTCCCCCGACCTTGTCACCGGACTATTCGTCATCGACTACTTGCTGGCGGGGAGGGTCCGTGATGCAGGCACCGCGTTGACGCATCTCGTATTGCCTTCCTTCACGCTCGCGTTGCCGGCGATTGCCACGATTGCGCGTTTTACCCGCTCGTCGGCCATCGAGACTTTGCAGCGGGACTTCGTCGTGTGGGAGCGCGCGGTGGGTTATCCCCGGCGGCTATTGATATGGAAATATGTGTTGCGAAGTTCGATGTCGGCGACCATCACGCAGATAGGCTTGCTCTTTGGCTTGTTTCTTTCCGGTTCCGTGGTTGTGGAGGCCGTGTTCGGCTGGCCGGGCCTGGGAGACTATTTGTACAACGCCGTGATGTTGTCCGACTACCAACCGGTGATGGCGACAACGCTGGTTGTCGGTGTCATCTATGCAGCGGTCAACATACTGGTCGACGTTGCGCAGGGCTGGCTCGACCCGCGCGTCGGTCACGCTTGAGCAGGAATTGGATGAAACCATGAAAGCGATTTTTTCCCTGCTCCTGCGGGATCGTGCGGCAATGCTAGGCCTGCTGATTCTTGCCGTGATTGTCTTTTGCGCGATATTCGGCAACTACGTTGTGCCCTATCCGGAGGATGCTTACGATGCCAAACCCTGGCAGCGTCTCCAGCCGCCGTCCGCGGAATTCTGGTTGGGTACCGACGGTATCGGGCGCGATGTGTTTTCACGCATGGTGCTGGGAGCCAGAGTGGCGCTGACGATCGCCTGCGTCACCGTCCTGGTATCCATGCTGATCGGTGTGCCGCTGGGTTTGATTGCCGGTTATGCGGGCGGAATCGGAGGCCAGATCATCATGCGTGTCACCGACATTTTCTTGGCCGTGCCCCAACTGGTACTGGCACTGGTTTTCGCATCGATCATGCGACCCTCGATCGCTACGGCCATGATTGCACTGACCTTGACCTACTGGCCCATGTTCTGTCGCATTGTCTACAGCGAGACGCGTCGAATATCCGTCGATCCTTTCGTCGACGCATTGCAGGCGCAGGGCTGCAGCCCTGCACGTATCGTGCTGATGCACATCCTGCCGAATGTCTTGCCCGTAGTCATTGTGCGAGCCACGATCGGCATGGGCGTCACGATACTGGTCGCCGCCTCGTTGGGTTTTCTGGGCCTGGGCGCCACGCCGCCGACGCCGGAATGGGGATTGATGGTTGCGGAAAGCCAGCGATATCTGCCCTCAGGTTGGTGGCTCTCGGTCTTTCCGGGCCTGGCGATTCTTGTCACGGTCCTGGCGTTCAACCTCATCGGTGATTCGTTGCGGGACGTCATTGATCCACGTATCCGGAGATCACGTTGATGCCGGGGTCCACAGTTGGCTTGGAGCCGCCTTTGCTCGATATCGTCGATTTGTCGGTATCGATCCGGACGGGGCAAGGCGATGTGACCGTTCTTGACCGGTGCAGCATTGATATCCACCCGGGCGAAATCATGGGCCTTGTCGGTGAATCCGGATGTGGCAAGAGCTCCATCGTCAAAAGCATACTGGGTATTCTCCCGGCGTCGGCTGGCGCATCTGGCGGTCGCATCATGTTCGATGGCATTAACCTGCTTGATCTGGACGAGGCGACGCTGTCGCAGTCCATCCGCGGCGGGCGGATCGGATTTGTGCCGCAGGATCCCGCGTTGGCGTTGAACCCGAATTTCACGGTGGGTGAGCAGTTTCTGGACATCTGGCGCTGGCATGCGCCACAAGGTCGACGCGACAAGGCCGCCGGTATCCAGCGTCTGGTCGAGTTGCTGGGGCGCGTGCAAATTGCCGATCCGAAGGAAGTGCTGGATCGTTATCCACATCAATTCTCGGGCGGTCAAAGACAGCGACTGCTGATTGCCGCGGCGTTGTTGTGCAGCCCTCGCTTGATCATCGCCGATGAGCCCACCACGGCACTCGACGTGACAACCCAGCAGCAGATCTTGATACTGTTGTCTGAGTTATGCAGAGAGTTTGGAATATCCGTGCTGTTCGTGACGCACGATTTTGGCGTGGTGTCGCAAATCTGCGACCGTGTCAGCGTCATGTACGCGGGGCAGATCGTCGAGCATGGCCGGAAAGCCGAGGTCTTGCGCGCTCCACGCCACCCCTATACCGTGGCACTGATGGACTGCCACCCCGATCGGATGACGGAGTATTGCGGAATTCCCGGCACAGTACCGTCCCTTCTGGAGATGCCAACAGGATGTCGCTTCTTGCCCCGTTGCGCGCGTGGTGTCGCCGCTTGCAGCAAACGTGTGCCCCAACTCACCGGCGGCAAACATCATCGCGTCAATTGCATCCACTTCGACGGAGAACGTTCCGACATGGTGGAGGCATGATGGTCCGCGCCTCCATGTCACCCGATTCCCTGCTCTCGGCGCGTGGATTGACGGTTTCGTTCGGCCGGCGTGGCAAGGGATCGCCGCTGGTCGCTGTCGATGGTGTCGACATTGACGTTCGTCCAGGAGAAGTGCTCGGTCTGGTTGGCGAGTCTGGATGCGGCAAGACCACCCTGGGCAGAACCTTGCTGGGGCAGCAACCCGAAAGCGCAGGCAGCATCCATCTTGCGAACAAGTTGGTGTCTGGCATGACTGCGCGTGCGGCTCGCATGGCCCGGCGCGATATTCAGTTTGTGCATCAGGACCCCGGCGCTGCCCTGGACCCTTGGTGGACCATCGGCTCCACGCTGCACGAGTCCCTGATCGTCGGCGGCGTGCACGACAAGGCCGAACGCCAGCAACGTATCGCGACGATGCTCGATGCGGTCGGTTTGGACCAGACGGCACTGCGGCGCTACCCGCACGAGTTTTCGGGTGGTCAGCAACGCCGGATTGGTCTGGCACGCACGTTGATCCTGCGCCCGTCCATTGTCATTCTCGACGAGCCTACATCGGGGCTTGATCTGTCCGTGCAGGCCAACGTACTGAAGCTGTTCCTCGACATGAAGGAGCGTTTTGGTCTTACCTACATCTTCATTTCACACGATCTGTCAGTCGTGCGTCGCATGTGCGACCGGATCATGGTGATGTACCTGGGCCGCGTGGTTGAAGAGGCGGCAACGAAAGACATCTTCGAGCGCCCCGTGCATCCTTATACCCAGGCATTGCTCGGCGCTGCGCCGCGCCTTGATCCGGACGCGGTTCTCAAGCAGCAGGTGCTCCAGGGCGATCCACCGTCGGCCGCGTCGATCCCGTCCGGTTGCCGGTTTGCACCGCGTTGCGTCCATGTTGTCGAACAGTGTCGTGCCGTGGATCCACGTCTGGTGTCGTTGACCCCGACCCATGCCGCGGCATGTCGTTTGGTTGAGCCGGAGGCCGTGCGATGAAACATGCTCTTTACGACGTGTGCGATATGCCACGCCAAATTGCTCCGGCCGCGATTGACCGGCTGCGATTGGTGGAGACGGCCACGGTGGGTCACTTCCGAATGCATGGCTTCATGAGCAGTGCACTGCTACCCATCCAGCAAGGCGTGCGCGTGGCGGGAACGGCGGTGACGGTTCGTACGGTCGGCGTCGATTCGGCAGCATTGTTGCTCGCCCTTGACGCACTGCGACCGGGCGATGTCCTTGTGGTGGATCGCAGCGGAGAGGATCGCCACGCATGTTTCGGAGCTGTCACGGCCGCCGTGGCACGCAAGGCTGGTGCGTTCGGTGTCATTATCGATGGTCGCGCCTGCGACTTTCATGATGTTCGCGCTCAAGATGTACCGTTGTGGTGCCGCGGGCCGTCCCCCATTTTGGGCAGAAGGCTTGATCTAGGCGGAGCGGTCAATGTGGCAGTTTCCTGCGGTGGTGTATCGGTATGTGCAGGCGATGCGATATTGGCCGATGACAGCGGCATTCTGGTACTGTCCCCCGGTGAGGTGGAGGGCGTAACGGCTGAGGCCTTGGCGCGCCAGGATCGAGAAGTGGCGCTGCTTGAGCGAATCGAGGGCGGTGAGACGCTCGCGGACATCGTGGGAGCCCCGCGTTTCCGGGACTACCTGAAGAACTGACGCATACGCCCGGTACGGACGCGTAGTCTGGTCCGGTGTCAGCCGTTCAGGCTGTGTTTCCAATCCGGCGCCGCATTTCGCTCACCGCACTGTCCACCGTCGTGAGCACCGGCAAGCCGGTGCGCTCGCCCACCAGCTTGCGCGCGCGCGCCATGCTGAACTGGGCCAGCGCGATCACCGCGCAACCCTTGTTCACCAGTCGTTCGGCCGCCGAGACGACGAGTGCGTCATGGCGTGCCGTGTCGCCGGTGTTGAGCGCCAGCATCGCGTCCGCCACCAGTTCGGATTCCAGTTCCGTGCCGGCGGGAAATTCGGCCGGCATGCTTTGCAGGGTCGGCGCGAAGCTGGCAACCAGGCCGATGCGGCAACCCAGGCTGGCGGCCTGCGCCACCATGGCTTCGTTGGGCTTGAGCACCGGCATCGGGGTGTGACGGGTGGCGACGGCCTCGATACAGGGGCCGAATGCGGAGCAGGTGAACAGGATGCCGTCGCTGCCGCAGTCGACCGCGTATTGCGCCAGCCGCGCAAAGCGTTCGTGCATGGCCGCATCCAGTCCACTGCCGCTCGCAGCCAGGTCCGCGGACAGGCTGTCGTCGAGCAGGTTCATGCGCGTGGCCTGCGGCCACTCGCGCGCCATCGCATCGTTGATCGGCGCCACCGAATGTGCCAGCGCGTGGATGAGTGCGATCCGGGTCATGGGTCCGTCCTGTGGGCCGCGCGCTGTCGGCTTCGCGGACTCATGCCGGCTTGGCGACCGGCGCCGGTGGCTCCCGGCGGCGGCGCGCCCGCTGCATCATCACGATCAGGCCCAGCACGCCCATGGCGGGGATGAACATCCATTCCTTGTCCGGACGATCCGCGGCCACCTCGATCTGGGTGATGTCGAAGCCCTGTTCGATGCCGAGTTTCTCGGCCGTGGAGCCGAACTGCACCACCGCCACCTGCATCTTGTCGCCTAGCGGCATCAACTGCAGCCCGACCCGCTTGAGGCGTTCGGGTGCGCTGCCTTCGGCTCCGAGCGGCAGCAGCACGCCTTTCTTGATTTCCTTGCCGTCGAGGTTGATGCCTTCGATCCAGATGCGCTGGCGGGCGTCGGCCGGCGCCTTGGCGATCATCTCCGTCAGCTCGTTCGCCGGGTGCCGTTCAAAGGGTGGGTAGACCATGTCCCACCAGAAGCCGGGCCGGAACAGCGTGAAGGTCACCAGCAGCAGCGCGATCGATTCGTACCAGCGCGAGCGCACCATGAAATAGCCCTGCGTGGCCGCTGCGAACACCAGCATGGCCACCGTGGCGCTCGCCACGGTCAGTATCAGGTGCCAGGTGCTGTCGATGCCGATCATCAGCAACTGGGTGTTGAAGATGAACAGGAATGGCAGGATGGCGGTGCGCATGCTGTAGAAGAACGCGGTCACGCCGGTCTTGATCGGATCGGTGCGCGCGATCGCCGCCGCGGCGAACGAGGCCAAGCCCACCGGCGGCGTCACGTCGGCCATCAGGCCGAAATAGAACACGAACAGGTGCACCGCGATCAGCGGCACGAGCAGGCCGCTTTGTGCGCCCAGTTCGACCACCACCGGCGCCATCAGCGTGGACACCACGATGTAGTTGGCGGTCGTCGGCAGCCCCATGCCCAGGATCAGGCTGATGAAGGCCACCAGCAGCAGCATCACCATCAGGTTGCCGCCCGAGAGCAATTCGATCACCTCGGTCATGACCAGGCCGATGCCGGTCAGCGACACGGTGCCGACGATGATGCCGGCCGCCGCCGTGGCCACGCCGATGCCGATCATGTTGCGCGCACCGGCTTCCAGCCCGGCGATCAGGTCCGCGAAGCCCACCGACAACGCGTGGCCAATGTTGCCGCGTCCACGCAGCAGCGCCATGATCGGGCGCTGCGTCACCATGACGAAGATCATGAAGGCGGTGGCCCAGAACGCCGAGAGCGCGGGCGACATCTGCTCGACCATCAGGCACCAGATCAGCACCACGACCGACAGCAGGTAATGCAGGCCGGACTTGAGCGTGGGCGCGGTCTCGGGCAACTCGAACACCGGGGCGTTCGGGTCGTCGAGTTCGAGTTCGGGTTGGCGCGAGCCGATCCACAGCAGCGTCAGGTAGGCGGCGAGCACACCGACGCCGATGATGTAGATCGCCGCCGCGCCGGCCGCGCCCTTGATCCAGCCAATGCCGTAGTAGACGATGCCGGCCAGCACGATGAAGCCTGCCACCGTCATGCCGAACGACACCAGCCTTTGCCCGGCGGTGGCATTGCCGCGCCGCGGCAGGCCCTGCAGGTTGGCCTTGAGCGCCTCCAGGTGCACGATGTAGAACAGCGCGATGTACGAGATGATGGCCGGCAGGAAGGCGTGCTTGATCACCTGGGTGTAGGTGATGCCGACATACTCGACCATCAGGAAGGCCGCCGCGCCCATGACCGGCGGCATGATCTGGCCGTTGACCGAACTCGAGACCTCGACCGCGCCGGCCTGGTCGGGCCGGTAGCCGACCCGCTTCATCAGCGGGATCGTGAAGGTGCCGGTGGTCACGACGTTGGCGATCGACGAGCCCGAGATGATGCCGGTGGCGGCCGACGACACGACCGCCGCCTTGGCCGGGCCGCCCCGCATGTGGCCGAGCAATGCGAACGCACTCTTGATGAAGTAATTGCCGGCGCCGGCCCGGTCCAGCAGCGAGCCGAACAGCACGAACAGGAAGATGAAGCCGCTGGACACGCCGAGCGCGACGCCGAACACGCCTTCGGTGGTCAGCCACTGGTGCGACATGGCGCGCGAGATCGATGCGCCCTTGTGCGCGATCAGGTCCGGCATGTAGGGGCCGCCGAAGGTGTAGCCCAGGAACACGATGGCGACGATGACCATCGGCAGCCCCAGCGCGCGGCGCGTGGCCTCGAGCAGCAGCACGATGCCGACCACGGCCACGACCAGGTCCTGCGTGATCGGCTGGCCGGGGCGCGTGGACAGTTCACGGTAGAAGAAGAACAGGTAGGACGCGCAGAACGCACCGACGAGTGCGAACGCCCAGTCCAGCAACGGGACGCGGTCGCGGCGCGAATTGGCGAGCGCGGGATAGGCCAGGTAGGCCAGGAAGACCGCGAACGCCAGGTGGATGGAGCGCGACTGGGTGTCGTTGAACACGCCGAAGTTGACGATGAACGGCAGCGGCGAGGCGATCCACAGCTGGAACAGGCTCCAGGCCAGCGCGACGCCGAGCATCAGCTTGCGGACCGTCGGCCCCGGGTTGCGGCCGCCGGTGTCGGACTCGGCCATCAACTTGTTGACGTCGATGTCCGCACTGTTGCCAGTCGTGTTGTTGTCTGTCGCTGCCATGGGCGTCCCCCGCAATAGTGGTGTTGGTTCTGTGTTTCTGACGTGCCATCAATCAAAAAGGGCCTGTCCGCCCGGCGCTGGTCCATGCCGGAAGAACAGGCCCCGTGCCCCGGCGGGCCGGGGCGAGCTCAACCTGTCGTTTACATCCAGCCTTTTTCCTTGTAGTACTTGACGGCGCCCGGATGCAGCGGAGCGGAGTTGCCGTTCTTGATCATGTCTTTCGGATCGAGGTTGGCGAACGCCGGGTGCAGCTTCTTGAAGTCGTCGAAGTTCTCGAACACGGCCTTGACCAGTTCATAGACGACCGCGTCGGGGGTCTTGGTCGACGAGACGAAGGTGGCCAGCACGCCATAGGTCGGCGTCGGATTCGGGTTGCCGGCATACATGCCGCCCGGGATCGCGACCTTGGCGTAATACGGCGCACCCGCGACGATCTTGTCGACCGCAGGGCCGGTCAGCGGAACCAGCTTGGCGCCGCAGGTCGTGACCGGGTCCTGGATGTTGGCAGCCGGGTGGCCGACACCGTAGAAGAAGCCGTCGATCTTGTTGTCGCACAACGCAGCGCCGTGCTCGTCGGCCTTGAGCTCCGAGGCCAGCGCGAAGTCACTCATTTTCCAGCCCATGCTGGTGAGCAGCGACTCCATCGAGGCGCGCGTGCCCGAGCCGGGGTTGCCGACGTTGAAACGCTTGCCCTTGAAGTCTTCGAACTTGGTGATGTTGGCTTCCTTGCGCGCCAGCACCGTGAACGGCTCCGGGTGCACCGAGAACACCGCGCGCAATTCCTTGAACGCGCCGTCCTTCTCGAACACGGCCGTGCCCTTGGAGGCATGGTATTGCCAGTCGGACTGGGCTACGCCGAAGTCGAGTTCGCCGGCCTTGATGGTGTTGATGTTGAACACCGAACCGCCGGTGGACTCCACCGAGCAGCGGATGCCGTGCTTGGCGCGGTCCTTGTTCATCAGCCGGCAGATGGCGCCGCCCGCGGCGTAGTAGACACCGGTCACGCCACCGGTGCCGATGGTGACGAACTTCTGCTGCGCCACGGCCGGTGCACTGGCGAAAGCGCCCGCGAATGCTGCGGCAACGGCCAGGGTCTTGAGTAGGGGTCTTGGGGTCATGGTGGGTTCCTCTCCTGAAAAAAGAAAGATGGTACATGCCATTGCGGCATGCGGTCTTGATGCGGTTCAGACGGCGGCAATCGCCGCATCCACTGCTTCTGACAGCCGCTCGACGATCAGGGCCAGATCCGCTTCACTGGCAATAAAAGGGGGGGCCAGCAACACATGGTCACCATACCAGCCGTCCACCGTTCCGCCCATCGGGTAAACCATCAAACCACGGGAAAACCCTTGCTTCTTGACCTGCGCGTGCAGCTTTTTCTTCGGTTCGAACGGCTGCTTGCTGTCCCGATCCTGCACCAGTTCGACGCCCCAGAAGAAGCCGCGCCCGCGGATGTCTCCGACGTGCGGATGGTTGCCGAAGGCCTTGCGCAGCATGGCCTCGAACAGCACGCTGTTCTGGCGCACCCGGGCCAGCAGTCCGTCGCGCTCGATCACGCGTTGCACCGCCAGCGCCGCGGCACAGGCCACGGCGTGTCCGAGGTAGGTATGGCCGTGCTGGAAGAAGCCGCTGCCCCTGGACATGGCATCGACCACGCGGTTCTGCGCCAGCACCGCCCCGATCGGCTGGTAACCTCCGCCCAGGCCCTTGGCAATGGCCAGCAGGTCGGGCACCACGCCTTCCTGCTCGCACGCATGCAGCGTGCCGCAGCGGCCCATGCCGCACATCACCTCGTCCAGGATCAGCAAAACGCCATGGCGGTCGCAGACCTCGCGCACCGCCTTGAAATAACCCGGCACCGGGACCAGCACGCCGGCCGTGGCGCCACCGATGGTCTCGGCCACGAAGGCGATGACCTGGTCCGGTCCGAGCTTCTGGATCGTCTCGTCGAGTTCGCGCGCCAGGCGCGCCCCATATTGTTCGGGCGTCTCGTCGGCCTTCTGTTCGCGGTAGGGATAACACGGCGATACATGGGTGGCCGGGATCAGGATCGGCGCGAACGGCTCGCGCCGCCATTGGTTGCCGCCGACTGCCAGCGCGCCGAGCGTATTGCCGTGATAACTCTGGCGCCGCGCGATGAAGTGGCGGCGCTGGGGCTGGCCGCTCTCGACGAAATACTGGCGCGCCATCTTCATCGCCGCCTCCATCGCCTCCGAGCCGCCGCTGACGAAATACACATGGCTCATGCCTTCGGGTGCACCGGCGATCAGGTTGTTGGCCAGTTCCTCGGCCACCTGGGTCGTGAAGAAACTGGTGTGGGCATAGGCCAGCTTGTCGATCTGCGCATGCATGGCGGCGATCACGTCCGGGTGGCCGTGTCCCAGGCAGGACACGGCGGCACCGCCGGATGCGTCTATGTAGCTGCGCCCTTCGGTGTCGGTCAGGTACAAGCCCTGTCCGCTGGTCGCGACCGGCGGCTGGACATGCAGGTGGCGGTGGAACACATGGGTGCTGGTGGACAAGGTGGACATGGTCATTCCTTTCAACGGTCGACGGCCAGTGTACGCAGTAGGCGCCGGCGTGGCGAAAGTGTGAACTATCCGGTATAAATTGTGTCCACCTCGTGTTTGCAGCATCTGGCGGCCTTCGCCAGGCGCAGTCCGTCCTTTGTCCATCCATCCCGTTTCATTGACCCTCATCCGGAGTTGACCATGCTGAAAGATTCCCTGTCCTTCGCCGATCCCCATCTCGAGAGCCTGCTGCCGCCCGTGCAGTCGAGCCGCCGCGGCTTCATGGCTGCTGCCACGACCGCCGTCGGTTTTGCGCTGGCCGCCGGTCCGGTCAATGCCCAATCGGTGATCCGCACCCCGGCCGACGGCCTGGAGGCCGGCGACATGACGGTGCCGGTGAACGGCGGCAACATGCCGATCTACATGGCCGCACCCGCCAAGGCGGGCAAATACCCGGTCGTCATCGTCGTGCCCGAGATCTTCGGCCTGCACGAATACCAGAAGGACATCTGCCGCCGCCTGGCCAGGCTCGGTTATGTCGGCGTGTCGCTCGATCCGTTCTTCCGCTTCGGCGACCTGACCAAGCTGACCGAGATCCGCGCCGTCGTGGCCGAGGCCAACAAGCTGGCCGACCCGGTGATGCTGGCCGACCTCGATGCGCTGGTGGCCTTCGTCGAAAAGCAACCCAAGGCCAACGCGCGCAAGATCGGCATCACCGGCATGTGCCGGGGCGGTCGTTCGGTCTGGATGTACGCGGCGCACAGCGACAAGATCCGGGCCGGCGTCTCCTGGTACGGCGGACTGAACCCGGTGCCGGGCACGATGCCGCAGACGCCGCACGACGTGGCCGCCAATCTGAAAGCGCCGGTGCTGGGCCTGTACGGCGGCGCCGACAACGGCATCCCGGTGGCCGAGGTCGCGCGGCTGCAGGAGGTGCTCAAGGCGGGCAACAAGAACGCGCAGGCCAGCCGCTTCGTGCTCTACCCGGGCGCGCCGCATGCCTTCCACGCGGACTACCGTCCGAGCTACCGCAAGGAGGCGGCCGAGGCCGGATGGCAGGAGATGCTGGCCTGGTTCAAGGCCCACGGCGTGGCCTGATGCCGACACGGGCCGCGCGAGCAACTCTTGCGCGCGGGCGGCGTCCCGGCCTTGTCAGCGCCGCGCGCTCTTGTGCCGTAGTGGCGGATCGAGATAACGCTGGCGGAAGTAGTCCAGCACCAACTGCGTCGCAGGCGCCACCGGCCGGTCGACGGGCCAGGCCATGCCGATGGACAGCGGCTGGATGGTGTCGGCCAGCATGACGGTTTCGACGCGTTTGCCTTCGAGCGACCAAGGCCGGTATTGCATGTCCGATGCAATCGCCACGCCCTGGCCGTTGGCGACCATGCTGCGAATCGCCTCGATCGAGGTCGAGCGCAACCGGATGTTGGGTTCGAGCCCGTGTTTGCCCCAGTAGCGGGCCGCTGCGTCGGCGGCCTCGTCGACGGTCAGCAACATCAGCGGCTCGTCGACGACATCGGTCAGATGCACTTCCTGCTGCTGAAGCAGTGGATGCCCTGCCGCGACCCATAGGCGCCGGCGCGAGTCGAACAGGGTCTGGGTGCGGATGCCGGGGTCCTGCACGTTCGAGGTCACCAATAGCGCCAACGGGAATTCGCCTGCCAGCAATCCAGCCATGATCTGGGGACGATCGCGCTCGAGGAGCGAGATCCGCAGGCGGGGATGCAGTTCGGACAGGCGGTGGATGTGTTCGGGCAGGAAATACCCAACCACCGTGCTGCTGGCCGCCAGCGTGATGTCGCCAGCAAATTCATCGCTGCGCGCGATGTTGCCGACCTTCTCGATCGCGCTCTCGATCTCGAGCGCATGGGACATGAACTGGCGGCCATCGTCGGTCAATTCCATACCATGGGACTCGCGCCGGAACAGTGCATAACCCAGGTCGCGTTCGAGGTCGCGGATCGACAGCGTGACCGCCGATTGCGAGACATGCAGTTGTTCGGCCGCGCGCGACACCTGTCCAAGTTGCGCGGTGGCCAGGAAATAGCGGATCTGGCGCAGCGAAAAATTCATCCGCGCCGGCCGAAAGCGCCTGCGCGAGGCCAACCATGTTGGTGCATGAGCTTTTCCAATATGAAGCCCTAAGAATTCTGAATTTTACTTGTCATGGTGCTGCCACTAATCTTCGGCGCACGGTCCTTGTACGACCCGACGCAACCGCACACAACGCCGCCGAGATCCACGCCGCCATGCCACAACACATCATCGATTCCGCGTTCATCCGCCACGACACGCTGGTGGCGATGGCGCGTGGCACGGATCGTTTTGCGTATGCGCCGGCGGCGCTGCAACGCCTGCAGGCCGACCGCGCGGTCGTGCAGCAACACATCGCGGACGGCGCGCCGGTCTACGGGCTCAATACCGGCCTGGGCGGCAACCTGGGTTACCGGCTCGACGCGGACGAGGTCGTCGCCTACCAGCAGCAGATCATCCTGGGTCGCATGATCGGAATGGGCGAACCGCTGCCGATGGACGTGGTGCGGGCGGCGCAACTGGTGCGCGTGATCGGTTTCGCGCGCGGCGGAACCGGTGTCAGCCCGCAGGCGGCGCAGGCCGTCATGGACCTGCTGGACCATGGCATCACGCCGTTGGTGCCGATGCGCGGCTCGATCAGCGCCGGCGATCTCGGCCTGTGTGCCCACATGGCCGCACCGGTGATCGGCCAGGGCGAAGCCTGGTACCAGGGCCGGCGGCTCACCGGCGCACAGGCGCTGGATGCGGCCGGGCTGGCGCCGGTGGCCTTGCAGGCCAAGGACGGACTGGGCCTGATCAATGCCAGCCCGCTGACCACCGGCTACGCGGCGGTCGCGGCCTGCGAGTTGGCCGACCTGCTGCTGGTGGGCGCGGCCGTCGCGGCGCTGGCGGACGAGGGATATGCCGCCAACCTCACCGTGTTCGATCCGCGCATCGCGGCCGCGCGCCCGGCCGGTGCCCAATCGGCGGTGGCGACCCTGTTTCGTGCCCTGCTCGAGGGCAGCGCACTGGCCGAACAGCCGCCGCGCGCGATCCAGGACGCGATCTCGTTTCGCACCATGGCCCAGGTCTTCGGCGCCGGCCACGCCGCCTTCGCCCATCTGTGCGAGGCCGTCGACACCGAGATCAACGGCACGTCGGACAACCCGCTGGTGTTTGCCGCCGAGCAGCAGATGTTGTCGTCGCCGAACTTCCATCCGCCGATGATCGCGTTGACATTCGACAGCATGGCCATCGCGCTGGTGCAGTTGGCCACGGCCGGCGCGCAACGCATGATCAAGCTGCAGACGGCCCACCTCAGCGGCCTGCCGAAATACCTGTCGCCGGTCGGTGGTGCCAGCACCGGATTCAATTCCCTGCAAAAGACCGTCGCCGCCCTGCATGCCGAGATCCGGCTGAAGGCCACGCCGGCCAGCCTGGACGCGCTGGTGGTCTCCGAGACGGTCGAGGACCATGCCACCCATGCGATGTTGTGCGTGCGCAAGCTGCACGAGCAACTCGAACTGATGCGTGCCCTGGTCGCGATCGAGGCCATGGTCGCGGCGCAGGCCGTGGACCTGCGTGGCGGCGCGCAGCTGGGCCGGGGCACGCAGGCCGTGTTCGATGCGGTGCGCTCCGCCGTGCCCATGCTGCAGGCGGACCGTCCCAGCGGCCCGGACGCGATGCGCGTGCAGGCGGCGCTGTTCGGCAAGGACCTCGCGCGGCAGCTGCGCGACGCGCTGCGTCCGGTCATGGCCGGCCACGCGCTGCGCGCGCTCTGACCGCGATTCTTCTTCCACCCACCGATTCATTCACTCACACGACAAACGACACCATGGAACCCAGCTACCTGACTTATCTCAATGGCGTGGACATCGCCGAACTGGCTCTCACGGACGACGAGACGCTGCAGGCGATCGAATCCAGCCTGGCCGCACAAGGCCGCGGCAGCTGCGTCATCGAGCCGCGCGTGCACCTGGCGCCCAAGGCCGGGGTCGACGGTCACTTCAACGTGTTGCGCGGTGCCATCGGCGCGCCGATGGACCTGGCCGGCGTCAAGGTCGTGGGCGACTTCGTCGACAACTACAAGCTGGGCCTGCCGTCCGAGCTGGGCATGCTCAACCTGTTCGATCCGCGCACCGGCGTGCCGATCGCCATCGTCAACGCGACCGCCATCACCGACATGCGCACCGGCGCGATCACGGCCCTGGGCGCCAAGCACCTGGCGCGCAAGAACTCCAAGATCCTGGGCCATGTCGGCGCGCGCGGCACCGCGTATTGGAACGTGCGCCTGCTCGACAAGTTGTTCGATTTCGAGGAGATCCGCGTGCATTCGGCGCGTCCCGAAAGCCGCGATGCCTTCGGTGCGCGCCTGTCCAAGGACCTGGGCAAGCCGGTGCGCGTGTGCGACAACTGGCAGGACACCGTGGAGGGCGCCGACATCGTCGTCGAGGCGACCCGGCTGCGCGCGCCCGAGCCCATGCTCAAGACCGAGTGGATCAAGCCCGGCGCCTTTGTCGTGCCATACGGCACGATGAGCGCGGTCGAACTCAGCCTGACCGACATCATGTCCAAGATGGTCGTCGACGACTGGGGCCAGTGCAAGGGCGGCCCGTTCGGCTCCTTGCGCGCCCACGTCGAGGCCGGCAAGTTGTCGGCACAGACCCTGCACGCGGAACTGGGGCAGATCGTCGCCGGGCTCAAGCCCGGGCGCGAGAGCGACGACGAAACCATCCTGTTCTGGCACCGCGGCCTGTCGCTGAGCGACATCGCGCTGGGCCACGCCATGCTGGAGAAGGCCAAGCGCATGGGCCTGGGCCAGAAGCTGCGATTCCATTGATCCGCCGGACGCAGGCGCGGTGTGCCGCGGCCGCCGCGCATGCGTCCACCTTGTCATTGTTTTTTTCTTTTATCTTCCTGGAGCGTTGCCATGCACAAGCACATTTCTCGGCGTGACCTGATCGCCTCCGGCGCTGCCGGCCTGGCCCTGTTCGGACTGCCCTTCGCGGCGCGCGCGCAAGCGGGCGGCAAGACCCATCCCTCGGTCACGGTGCGCGTGCCGCGGGAATTCACCGGTATCGACCCGTTCCACCGCGCCTCGCCGTACGACGGCGACGTGGCCGGCGCGGTGTTCCAGTTCCTGATGGTGCGCAAGCCCAACTCGACCGAGTTCGAGCTCGATGCGGCGCAGGAATTCAAGCAGAGCTCGCCGACCACCTACGACTTCAAGCTCAAGCCCGGCCAGATGTTCACCGACGGCTTCGGCGAGATGACGGCCGAGGACGTCAAGTTCTCGTTCGAGCGTATCGCCCAGGACCCGAAGGACGGCAGCAAGGCATCGAGCTACAAGAACGACTGGATCCACCTGGTGTCGGTCGAGGTCAAGAGCAAATACGAGGGCCGCATCGTGTTGTCCGAGCCCCGCGCCAATGTCATCGACGTCGCGATCGGCGACTTCTCGGGCTGCATCGTGTCGAAGAAAGCGGTAACGCAGCGCGGCGCCGACCATGTGACCAAGCCGGTGGGTTCCGGGCCCTACAAGATTGCCTCCTATGACCGCCAGAAAGGCATTCAGCTGCAGCGCAATCCGGCCTACAAGGGCGTGCGCAAGGGCGGCTTCGACGAGATCAACCTGCGCGTGATCACCGACACCAAGACGGCCGAGCTGGCACTGCGCGCCGGCGAGATCGATTTCGCGGTGCTGGCGCCGGCCGCCGCCGACCCGCTTCGCGGCGTCGCCGGCCTGACCGTGAGCGACCAGCCCTCGCTGGCATATGTCTGGATGGGCATGAACATGGAGAAGGGCCCGCTGGCCGACGTGCGTGTACGCCAGGCGATCCGGCTGGGACTGGACGTGGACCAGATGCTGATGGCCGGCTACAACGGCAAGGCGCCGCGCCTGAACACGCTGCTGCCGCCGCTGGTGGCCGGGCACTGGCGCGAGGCACCGGTGTACAAGCGCAACGTCGCCGAGGCCAAGGCCTTGCTGGCCGCCGCGGGCGCATCCAACGTCAAGCTGCGCCTGACCATCCTGAACCAGAGCGAGTACCAGAACATGGCCCTGGTGGCGCAGGCCTTGCTGGCCGAGATCGGCGTCGCCATCGAGGTCGACGCCCAGCCCGGTGGCACCTACTGGAGCGCCGGCAAGGGCGACACCGGCAAGAACCTGGACCTGTACATGGCGCGTTTCAGCGGCAAGCACGATCCGAACTTCATCATGCAGTGGTTCGTGTCCAGCCAGATCGGCAACTGGAACTGGTCGCGCTGGAACAGCCCGGAGTTCGACGCCTTGTTCAAGGCCTCGGCCGGCGAGACCGACCCGGTCAAGCGCCGGCAGATGGTGGTCGACGCGCAGAAGGCCATGGACAAGACCAGCGCCTACGTGTGGCTGACCAACGAAGCCAACGCCGTGGTGCACCGCAACTGGCTCAAGCCGGCCAGCGTGCCGGGCTGGATCAACTGGCAGTACCCGGGCTTCAGCGCGGTCTGAGCCGGCAACGGCGAGCGGAGCTTCCATGCAGGAAACCTGGCGTTATCTGGCGAGCCGCCTTGTCACCACGGTGCTGATCGTGCTCGGGGCGATGACCTTGCTCATCACCTTGTCGTCGATCGTGCCGGGGGACCCGGCCGCCGTGTTGCTCGGGCCCCAGGCCACGCCCGAGGCATCGCAGCGCTTCATCGAGGAAATGGGGCTGGACCAGCCGGTGCATGTGCGCATCGGCCGGTTCTTCGTGCAGGTGCTGCAGGGAGACCTCGGCTCGGACATCATCTCCGGGCGCTCGGTGGCCAGCATGATCGGCGAGGTGCTGCCGTATACGCTGATCCTCACCGCGGTGGCCATCGGCATTGCGGTGCTGACCGGCATTCCGCTGGGCATCTTTGCCGCGACCCATCGGGGTTCGTGGCTGGACAACCTGCTGGCCTTCATGTCGGTGGCCTTCATCGCCGTGCCCGGCTTCGTGATCGCGATCTTTCTGCTGCTGGTGTTCGCGATCTGGCTCGACTGGCTGCCGGTGCTCGGCGCCAGCCGCAGCGGCGACTTCTGGGACGAGGTGCAGCGCATGGTGCTGCCCGCCATCGCGCTGGCGCTGGGCTGGGTCGGCTTCATCGCGCGGCTGGTGCGCACCTCGATGC